>CAZGEF010000005.1:0-52674 GCA_964525005.1 uncultured Rhabdothermincola sp. | reverse complement strand
GTCAGAGGCTGGTAAACCAACCAACCGAGTCTCCACCAGACCCAGGGCGGTTCACCAGTGTTGGTCGTAGGAGGCCTTGGAGTTGGCTGAGCGGCTGTTGGCGGCGAGCCTGATGCACACCTCGACGAGCTTGTTGAGTTGCGGGTTGTCCTCGGCGAGTGGCTTGAGCCGTTTCTGGAGAGCGCCGGCGACGGTCCAGTCCAAGGTCTCGACCGGTTCCGGAACTGACGCCGTGGTGGCCACGTCGAAAGTGGGGAGCTCGGAGATGCCGTGGCAGTGCCCGCAGCGGTCGCCCTCGTGGGTGACGGTCCGGGTGCATGGTCGGCCGAATCGGTTGGTGCCCGAGCAGTAGATGAGTGCTCGGCGGTCAGAGTCAGGGCTCATCAGCCACCGTGGTCATGCGGTCGGCGGGGTGATCACGCCACGGCGTGAGCGAATCGACGTAGCCCTTTGTCATCGAGGCACGACGGTGTCGGAGTTGCCGGCTGATGGTGAGGAGATCCGTGCCGGCTTCGTACGCGTGAGTCGCCCACGACCGCCGAAGGCTGTGACCAGTTGGCGAGACGCTGCTACCCGATCGGGCTGCGAGCCGAGCAAGGCGGTCGCCCATCGCGTCCTTCGACAACGGTCGGTCAGGACCAGGTCGCGTCGCCGGGATCAGCGGACCGGTGCAACGACCTGAGATGGCGCGCCACCGGTCGATGGCGGCGACCGGGTCGAGTTCGTCGTCACGTCGAGCGAGGAGCACGCCCTCGCGTCGTGACCCGGACTGGTTTAGTTTCGACACCGACATCGACAGCACGTAACCGGCGTGAACCGCCTGAACGTTGTCGATTCGCGCCCGGTGCAGGTCGTCCATGCGTAGTCCGCCCGCGTACCCGACGCAGACCATCAGGTGATCCCTCTCGGATTCGATCGACCCTTCGTTCAACGCCCAGGCAGCCATAGCCCGTAGATCTCCAACGGGGATCACCGGGGCCTTACGGCGAACCGTCGAACGGTCGCGTTCGAGCCCGTTGATGATCTCCGAAGCCAGGCGTACGAACCCAACCGTGGGAACACCGTTGTCGGCGTGCACCGCCTCCATTGCTCGCAGTTGCCCGCGCAGCGTGCTGGAGGCAATGCCCTCGTCTGCTCGTGCAGCGGCGAACAGAGCGACCGCGCGAGGGTCGGCCGGGAAGACATCGAAGCCATGATTCGTCGCCCACCGTTCCCACGTCGACCAGTACGACGCGTAGCCCTGGAGAGTCGATGGTGCGAAGGCGGCAGATCCCCGTATTGCATCCAAGGCGGCCCCAACCAACTCATCGAGCGGACTGCGCTCGAACCCAAGGTCACGGTGCGGCGACTGTTGGCCGCCTGGGCCAGCAAGCACAACATCCGGCGACAGCAGGTCGGCTGGGTCGACCAGGTGCAGGGCGAGGTCCTCGATGTAGCGGACGGTGTTGTCGATTCGGCTGTGACGCAGGTGCAGCGAGATCAGCCCAACGGAGTCCCGATCCTTCAAATAGGTGTGCGTCGCCCAAGAGCGGCGTAACGAGTGGCCCGACACCGTCTTCGGAAGGCCGGCCGCCACTGCGAGATCCTGGATCGCGCCTCGAACTTCATCAGCAGTCATCCCGCCCTCGGCCGTGCTGTGATGCACGTTCGAGAACAGGGGACCATCGGCGTCGCCGCGAACCGCCAACCACCGATCCAGCAGAACAACAGGATCAAGAACGTCGCCCGTCGGCTCCAACACCACCGCCTGCGAGGCACCGTCACGACTCGACTTCGTCGTGGGCAACCGCAACCGGTACGCGCCACCGACGAGCGGTTCGAGATCCTCAACCCGTGCACGGGCTAGCTCCTCGACTCGAAGCGCTCCTGCGTAGCCGACCCCCACCAGAGCTCGGTCTCTCGCCGCCAGCAACAGCGGAGTACCCGTCGAAGGTATGGGGCCCTCCCCATCGCGTTTGTACACCTGGCCCACCTTGACCAGCGGTTCGGACCCGACGAACAACGCCCTCATTGCCTCGACCGGACAGTCAAGAACCGACCGCCCCGCATCAAGACGAACCGTCACAGGGTCCAAACGGGGACGGGTCCGACCTCGCCCAACGGCCGGAAACCGCAACTCGACCCAGCTTCCGTCGATCGCGAACTCCACTCCCCCGCGATCCAACGCCGCCAGTTGCCGAGGACGCAACCCGACGAGGTTTCGCAGCAGTTGAATCGAGCGCAACCGAATGCCATCGACGGGAACCGACACCATCGCCATAAGCGCACCCACCGACACCACCGGCGCTGGGGACAATGGCCGGTCCGACCCGTCGGAGCGAAGCCGACGCAGCACCGTCCGCGCTCTCTCGGCCACATCATCGACAGGCGGGTCCAAGCGACCATGAAACCAACCGATCGCCGACAGATTCGCCCCGACACCGCTCGCGCTCACGCCCGCTCGATAGCGCGCAACAGCGAAGGCGGCCACATGCATCTCATCCGCCGGAAGCACATCAACACCGTGATGGGAGGCGAAGGCCTCCCACTGCCGCCACCGGCGTTCGTAGGACGCCACCGTGTGCGACGACGGCGCGTTCCCAGCCTCAGCCAGCCGTTTAACTCCCCGACGAAGCTCCTCGACCGACGCTCCCACTGCGGCGCTCTCCCATGCCAACTGCGGCGACAACCGACGACCGCGCACAGGACCCTAGATCATCGACAACCTATCTTCCTGACGTTGACCAGTGCCAGGGCTCGGACGGGAGGTTGTAGAAGCCGAACCGCGCCGCGTTCGACGCCAGCCACACGTAGCACGCCGTCGCGCGGGTGGAGCAGTTCCGGAAGTCGATGGCCAAGCCCCGCTCATGGTTCGACGACCCCGGGATCGCCGTCGGCGGCGAGCACTGCGACGGGTCCATGTAGTAGATCGCCCAATCGCTCGTCCCGCAGTTCTGGCGACGCAGCGCGATCTGCTCATCCGCGCTGCGGTAGCCCCAGCCGGTGAGCAACAGGCCATCGGCGGCCGCCGCGGCCATGAGGTTCTCGAGCTGCGCAGCGATGCTGGTCGCCACCTCGATCCCCCGCACCCACGTCGTACCCGGACGGGGGACCGGCGGAGGATCGACCGGGGGTGGCTGGGTCGTCGGCGGCGTCCCCGGCCCCGGCCCCGGCGGCGAGGGATCTGGATCGGGGGGCCCGGGAGGGGACGGCACTTCGGCCGGCGGGGCGGGCGGGGCGGGCAACGACTGGATCTGGGCGAGCAACGTCTCCTGCTCGGCGCGCACCTGGGCTGCGAGCTCCTTGTCGAAGGACTCCAACGCCGCGGCCTCGGCCAGCTTGGCGTTGAGGCGCTCACGCAGCCCGGCCGCGAACTGCTCCTGGCGCTCCTGTGCCGCCCGCAGCTCCTCGATCTGCGCCACGGCGGTGTCGCGCTGAACGATGGCGTCGCTGCGAGCCCGCTCGGCGGCCTCCTGCTCGCGCTCGAGGGCGTACTTCGCCGAACGGAGCTGGTCGATCACGTCACCGGTGCGGCTGGCCTCACCGCCGAGGAGCGCCTGCTTGCGGGCGTACTCGGTCGCGGTGTTCGCCTTGAACCGCTCGAGGAGGTCCTGACCCGGCGGGTTCACATAGGACTGCACCGCCGCAGAGGTCAGGCGGGACTCGAGCGACCGCACCTCCTCGGCGCGCTCGGCGGCGCGCTGCTCGGCTTCGGCGGCGCGGCGGTCGGCGTCCTCCCACGCCTGCTGGGCGTTGGCGACGAGGGCCTCCTGGCCCCTGACGTTGTCCCTGATGTCGGCGAGGGCCGCATCGATGTCGGCCTGATCGGCCGCCATGGTGTCGACCTGGCCCGCGACTTCGGCCTTGCGGGACCGGACCGCAGCGCGCTCCGAGGCAGCGTCCTGTGCGACCCCGGAGGTGCCCGACGTGGCGAACGCCGGGCCCGAACCGACGCCGGAGGTGCCCAGCGGAGCAACCGTTCCCGCGAGGAGGGCGGCGACCACGAGCGTCGAGCGGGACCTACGGCTGCGCAGCATGAGACCTCCTCACCGGTTGGTGAGACGTCCCGACGCGCGCCGACGGAGGATGCCCGTGCTCTCCCCCCGCAGCGAAGGACACCTTAGGCACCTCGCCCATCGGTGAAAAGGAGAAGTTTCCGGCCGGAGGGAACGCCCGTTCGCTCGCTCTGGCGCACGACAGGGTCGACGCCGGCGCGGATAGGGTCCCGCCCGTGCTTCTCGACCGCTTCTCCGTCACCGACCGCGTCGCCATCGTCACCGGAGCAGGCCGAGGCATCGGCCGCGCCAGCGCCCTCGCCCTCGCCGAGCAGGGCGCCGACGTCGTCCTCGCCGCCCGCACCCAGGACCAGCTCGAGCTCGTCGCCGACGAGGTCCGTGCCCTCGGGCGCAGGGCCGCGGTCGTCGCCACCGACGTGAGCGACACCGACAACCTCGACCTGCTCGTCGATGCCGCCGTCGGCGAGCTCGGTCGCCTCGACATCGTCGTCAACAACGCGGGCGGGTCCGAACCCCGACCCTTCCTGCAGACCTCGGAGCGGTCGTTCGAGAAGGCCTTCCACTTCAACGTCACCACGGCCTACGCGCTCACCCAGCGCGCCGTGCCCCACCTGCTGAAGTCCGACGGTGCCGCCGTCGTGAACATCTCGTCGGCCATCGGTCGGCTCAGCGGCCGGGGCTACGCCGCCTACGGCACGGCCAAGGGAGCGCTCACCCACCTCACCCGCCTGCTCGCCGACGACCTGTCGCCCCGCATCCGGGTCAACGCCGTCGCGGTCGGGGCCACGGCCACCTCGGCGCTCGAGGTCGTGCTCACCGTCGACGAGCTGCGCGAGCAGATGATCGCGGTCACCCCGCTCAAGCGCCTCGGCGAGCCCGAGGACATCGCCCTCGCCGTGCTCTACCTCGCGTCACCTGCCGGGAGCTACATCACCGGCAAGATCCTCGAGGTGGACGGGGGGATCTCGGTACCCAACTTCGACCTGGGCATCCCCGACCTCGAACCCGACGCCTGAGCCAGGCCGCACCGTCTGGTTCGCGCCAACACCGCGCGGGCCGGGGAATCAGTCGACCACGTCGGATCCGCCCTTGCGGATCTCGCGCTGCACGTCGTCCTCAGTGATGCCGCGCTGGCCGAACACCGCCCAGGCGTGCATGGCGAGGCCGAACACCCAGAAGCCGATGATCCAGATCGGCCAGAAGTAGCCGCCGTCGCTGATGGCCCAGATGACCACGAGGAGCGCGCTGACCGCCAGGAAGCTCACCACGTTGGCCTGGAAGCCCCGCTTGGCCTTGATGCGGTCGATGGCGGCCTGACGCTGTGGATCGGTCATACCGGGCATGGTGCCACAGCTGCCCGGCACCAGCATGAGCCGTTCGGCCGTGCGAGGAGCACGTCCCGGCCCCACCTCTCGTCGAGGGTCGGATCAGACGTCGAGGACGGTGCGGATCCCCCGGGCGGCGCGCATGTCGTCGAACGCCTCGTTGACCTCGCCGAGCGGACGGCGGTCGGTGATGAGCGCCTCGAGATCCAGTCGGCCGGCGCGCCACAGGTCGAGCAGCAGCGGGACGTCGCGCCGCGAGTTGCTGCTGCCGAGCAGGCAGCCCATCACCTTGCGCTCGGTGACCGTGAAGAACGAGACCGGATCGAGCGACGCCGACTCCTCGAGGGCCGGCGCGCCGACCACCACGGTGGTGCCCCCGAACCGGGTGGCGCCGATGCAGGCCTCGACGAGCGCGCCCTTGCCCGCGCCCTCGAAGGCGTAGTCGACGCCGATGCCCCCGGTGAGCTCGAAGGCCGCACCGGCGAGGTCGGTGTCGGTGGGATCGATCTGATCGGTCGCGCCGAGGTCGATCGCCACCTGACGACGCTCGGCCACCGGATCGCTGATGATGACGCGCGACGCTCCGGCGAGGACCGCGCCCTGGACGATGGACAGGCCGATGCCCCCTGCGCCGGTGACGAGGACCGTGGCGCCCGGCTCGACCTTGGCCGTGTTGATGACGGCGCCGACCCCGGTCTGCACGGCGCAGCCGAGCACGCACGCGACGTCGAGGGGGACGTCGTCGCCCACCTTGATCGCACCGGCCTGGTCGACCGTGACCAGCTCGGCGAACGCGCCGAGGGCAAGGCCGCGGTAGACCAGCTCGTCGCCGCGGCTGAGGCGGGTCGAGCCGTCGAGGAACGTGCCCGTCATCAGCGCCATGGAGTTGACGCAGATGCTGAACTCGCCGCGCTGGCAGTAGTAGCAGCGCCCGCACGGCGGGCACGGGCTGAGCACGACCCGGTCACCGGGCTGGAGATCGGTGACACCCTCCCCGACCTCCTCGACGACGCCGGCAGCCTCGTGGCCGAGGACGACGGGCAGCGCCTGGGGCACCTTGCCGTCGGCCACCGTGAGGTCGGAGCGGCACACCCCGCAGTGGTGGATCCGCACCTGGACCTCGCCCGCACGCGGCGGTTCGATGTCGACGTCGTCGACGAGGGCGAGCGGCTGACCTTGTTCGGTGAGGAGCGCGGCACGCATGGGTGACGAGCGTACCCATGCGCCCGACCGCGCCCCGACATCGGTGCGGACCGACGACCCCCGGACGCCCGGGCCCACCTGGTCCCCACGACCGGGGGTCGTGCGACACAATGCCGACATGAGCTCACCGGAGTCCGCCAGCGCACCCCCCGTCGACGCCGATCTCCTCGAGCAGGTGGTCGAGCTCGTGCAGGCGGCCGGCGAGCTCACGCTGCGGTGGTTCGCCAGCGACGGCCTCGACGTCGAGCACAAGGCCGACGGCACACCGGTGACCGTCGCCGACACGTCCGCCGAGCGCTACCTGCGCGAGCGCATCGCGTCGAGCTTCCCCGGCGACGCGGTGGTCGGCGAGGAGGAACCCGACTCCGCGGGCTCCTCCGGGCGGACGTGGATCATCGACCCCATCGACGGCACCAAGGCCTTCACCCACGGCGTGCCGCTCTACAGCAACCTGCTCGCCCTCTACGACGAGCACGGTCCCGCGATCGGCGTCATCAACCTGCCCGCCCTCGGCGAGACCGTGTGGGCCGGACGGGGGCTCGGCTGCCACACCCGCGACGGTGCGGCCTCGGTGAACGACCACGCCGACCTCGCCACCGGAGCGCTGTGCACCTCGGGCTTGTCGGCGTGGAGCGGCGAGGCCTTCACCGCCGTGCGCGACGGCGTCGGCATCATGCGCACGTGGGGCGACGGCTACGGCTTCGCGCTGGTGGCGACCGGGCGCATCGAGGCCATGGTCGATCCAGCGCTCGCCCTGTGGGACCTCGGCCCCCTGCCCGTGATCATCCGCGAGGCGGGGGGCCGCTACTCGCAGCTGGACGGTGACGAGTCGATCGTGCTCGACCCGGGGTGGGTCCCCTCGGCGGTGGCCACGAACGGCCACGTCCACGACCAGGTCCTCGGCCTGCTCGGGTCGTCGTGACCAGGCACCGTCTCGTCGGTCGACCGGTACGGGCGCCGCTGGTCGCCGCGATCGCCGTGGTCGCCGTGGTCGCCGTGGTCGTCATCGGGGTGCTTGGCCCCGGAGCGACCCCCGCAGGGGCACACGCCGTCGTGGTCTCGACCAACCCGACCGACGGCCAGGTGCTGCCCCAGTCTCCCGAGACCGTCCAGATCCAGTTCAACGAGCGGGTCTCGATCGACCTCGGGGGCCTCACGGTGCTCGACTCGGACGCGAAGCGGGTGAGCGACGGCGACGGCACGCTGACCAGCGGCGGCAAGCTGCTGTCGACCACGGTGCCCGCGGACCTTCCCGACGGCACCTACGTCGCCAACTACCGGGTGGTGTCCGACGACGGGCACCCGATCAGCGGCGCCATCGTGTTCGGCATCGGGGGCGACACGACCATCGACGCCTCGGTGCGCGACCTGGCGGCGACCACTTCGGCCGGCCTCGAGGCAGCAACCGCGGTCGCCCGCCTGGTCACCTACGTCGGGGTGCTCCTCGCCGCCGGGCTCGCGGTCTTCGCCGTCTTCATCCACGATCAGCACGACGACCGCCGCCGGATCGACCGACTGGCGCGACTCGCGGCGGCGGTCGGCGCGACGGGCACGGTGGCGTGGATCGTGTGCCAGGCCGCGGTCTCGACCGACGACGGCCTGGGCGCCGTCCTCGACGTGTCGACCCTCCGAGCCACCCTCGCCGACGGCCTGGGGTGGCAGGCCGCGCTGACCTTCATCGGGCTTGCGAGCGTGGTCGCCTCCGTCGGGGTCCGACGTCAGGTGGTGGCGCAGAGCCTCGCCTTCTACGGGTTGCTCGCCGTGGCGTTCTCGCTGATCTTCTGGGGCCATGCCCGCCAGGCTCCCAACGCCTTCGTCGCCCAGTCCGCGGTCTTCGTGCACGTGCTGGCGGCCGCGGTCTGGTTCGGCGGTCTCGTCGCCCTCACGCTCACGCTCGTTCCGCGGATCCGAGGCCGCCGACGAGACCACGATCGGCCGGCGGCCGCCGAGACGGACCGCGACCCCGACGCCGATGCCGGGCTGGCGTTGTCGACCGCCGAGGTCGTCGTCCGCTTCTCGACCGTGGCCGCGTGGATCGCCGCCGGGTTGATCGTCGCCGGGCTCGTCCTCGCCTGGCAGGAGGTCGGGACGATCGACGCCCTGGTGTCGACCGACTACGGGCGCATGGTCGTCGCCAAGGTGGTGCTCGTCGCCGTCACCGTCGCCTTGGCCGCGTTCAACCGCTATCGGCTGGTGCGCGACGTGGCTCGGGCCGGCCTCGACCCCAGCGGCGAGGGCGACGACGACGTCGTCCGCTCGTGGACTCGGCTGTCGAGGGTGGTCCGAGCCGAGGTCGTGCTGCTCGTCGCGGCGCTCGCGGTGACCAGCGTGCTCGTGAGCGTGACGCCCGGTCGGTCCACCGTCGACATCGCCATCGTCGACCTCACGATCGCCCAGGACGACCTCCTGGTGAACCTGGTGGTGGTGCCGGCCAAGACCGGCGTGAACTCCCTCCACATCCAGTACAGCGACCGATCAGGTCGCGCCGTCGATGCCCCCCGGTCGCTCGATGTGTCGATGAAGCTCGCCGACGGCAGCATCGGTCCGCTCGAGGTCGACGTCATCAAGGGTGGCCCGGGCCACTTCCTCGCCGACAGCGCCCAGATCCCCGTCGCCGGCCTGTGGGAGATCACCCTCGTCGGTCGCGTCTCGGACTTCGAATCATCGCGTACGGTCTTCTCGGTACCGATCGGCGCTCGCTGACCCAACGCTCCACACTCGGCCGACGCCGCACCACACCGGCCGACGCACCGACCAGGACAGGACGGACACCCATGGCACCTCCAGCTTCATCGACCCACGACCGCAGGAGCAGGCCAGGCCACCGCAGGAGCGAGCCAGGCCACCGCAGGAGCGAGCCAGGCCACCGCAGGAGCAGGCCAGGCCACCGCGGCGTCCGACCCGGTGGTCGGTCGGTCCGGATCCGGATCGGACGACGCATCGGCGTCGGCATCGTCGCCCTAGCCGTGACCACCTCGGCGCTGGCCGCTCCCGCGTGGGCCCACGTCGAAGCCGAGCTCTCGACGGTCTCCGACACGGGTCGGGCCGAGGTGTCGTTCTCGTTCCACCACGGCTGCGACGGCGAGGCCACGACGGCCCTGCGCATCCAGACACCGGCCGCGGTCACCGACGTGACCCTCGAGCCGCACCAGGGCTTCACGTCCAACGTGTCGGACACCGAGTTCGGCTGGAGCGGCGGATCGGTCCCCGATGGCGAGGAGGCCACGTTCACGGCGACGGTGCAGCTGTCGGGTCAGGAGGGCGACGTCGTGGCCTTCCCGACCATCCAGCAGTGCGGCGACACCGAAGCCGAGGACTGGATCGACGATCCCGCCGCGGGCGACAGCTCCGACGAGACCGAGCACCCGGCGCCGAGCATCGTGCTCCCGGCCACCTACGCCACACCAGGGGCCGACGCGCCCACCACCGCCTCCTCCGCACCCACCGGTTTGGTCACCACCACCACCCTGGCCGACAACGCCACCCCGGAGACCTCCGAGTCGAACACCGCGGGACTCGTCGTGTTCGTCGTCATCGTCGTCGTGCTCGTCGGTGGGGCGGCGTACCTCATCGTCTCGAACCGCCGTCCCCGGCCGCCCGCGCCGGCACCCGAGGACAGCCCAGACGACGGGCCTGACGGCGGACCCGATGACAGGGGCGGTCGACGCTCACCGCACTGACGGTTGGTCGCCAGTTGCCATGTGATCAGGTGATACTGGGCCGATGACCGCTCGGGGGTGGAGCGAGGATGAGGTCGGCGAGTGGTTCGCCACCAAGGTCCCCGACCACTGGTTCAACGCCGCGCCCGTGGTCCGCGTCGATCGTGACGAGATCCTGGTCGTCGGCGAGCTCGCCGAGCCCGCCTCGTCCACACCCGGCCCGACGACGACCGGCGGCACCGATCACCAGATCGTCTGCACCGCCCACATCACCGCCTTCCGGGAGGACACGCGGGCCGAACGCATGGCGATCGCGGACGAGGCCGAGGTGCTGTGGGACCGAAAGGTCTCCTGGGGTGTGCGGTGCGGTGGCCACGACCTCCTGTTCACCACCCAGAGCGTGCCGGTCATGACCCGCCTGCGCCTCGACGAGCGGGCCGTGGTCGACACGCTGATCGCCGCCGGCGTGGCCCGCAGCCGCAGCGAGGCCCTCGCCTGGTGCGTCCGGCTCGTGGGCCAGCACCAGGGCGAGTGGATCGACCAGCTGCGCGAGGCGATGTCGACGGTGGATCGCGTGCGCGCCGAAGGCCCCCGGCCGTAGAGGACCGGCCCCGGTCGCGACCTCCGGACCAGGCTCTCCTGGCCAGGCTCTCCGGTCGTGCGTGCTGAGTCAGGCCGTTCGGGTCGGGTGCAGCTCTCGGATCAGGCCTGGGGGGTGGCGACGAGGCGGTTGCGCCACGCCGAGGCGTCGGAGATGGCCACGGCGTAGCTCGCCTTGCGCTTGGCCACACGGCCCGATCCCTGTTCGGGGCCGCGCACGGGACCGTTGTACTGCGCCTCGATGCCGTCCTTCAGCATCAGCAGCGCCTCCGAGCGCAGCTGCGACACCCGGGACTCGGTCACCCCGAGGAAACGAGCCAGCTCGAGCGACGTGCGACCCTCCAGGAAGTAGCCGACCACCACGAGCCGCTGACGCTCGGGCAGGAGCTCGACGGCATCGCGCAGGTAGGCGTGCAGCTCCCGGGTCTCCAGCTCCTCGAGCGGCTCGACCGCACCCCGGTCGCACAGCACGTCGATGAGGGTGAGGTCCTCGTCGGAGCCGTCGTTGACCTCGTGCTCGAGGGCCAGGACGACCGAGCGGAACATGCGGTCCTGGAGTCGGGCCAGCTCCTTGCGGGTCATGCCCAGCGCGGCGGCCATCTCGTCGGCGTCCGGGACCCGTCCCAGCTCCGACGCGAGGCGCTGCTCGACGGTGTCGAGCTTGCGGGCCAGGGTCCGCACCGAGCGCGGCGCCCAGTCGGCAGCACGTACGGCATCGAGGATGGCACCGCGGATGCGCTGCGCCGCGAACCGGTCGAACGGAACCCCCCGGCTCTCGTCGTAGCGACGGGCCGCCTCCACGAGGCCGAGCGCGCCGGCCCGAGCGAGGTCGTCGCGGTCCACGTGGCGCGGGAAGTGCACCGCGACCTGGAAGACGATGTGCTTCACCAGGGGCAGATGCTCCTCGATGAGCTGCGTCAGCTCGGCACTTGTCTCAGTGTTCCCACGCACGAAACGACCCTCCCTGTCGAACGACGACAGCCGTACTTCGTCCACTGGAAGGCCGAACTTTAGGTGAACTTCGATGTTCGGCGATGGATGACACGCGTGTAATTCGCGTCGGCACCCGTGGAAGGCGGCCTCCGGCGGGTCCCGTCAGGCCCGGGACGTCTCTTCGTCGCCGTGGAACGCCGCGGCGCGGACACCCCGGCGAGCGAGCTCGGTGAGGAACGGGATCGGCTCGACGAGCTCCCCCAGGCCGGCCGCTCCCACCCGGCGAAGGCCCCCGGAACCTGCGGCGAGCGCCGTGAGCGCGGCGACAGCACCCGCGGCGACCGCGGGGCGATCCATGACCCCCAGCACCACCACGTCGCGCGCCGAGCCGCGCCGACCGCGCACCTCGACCCGTCCCGCACCCGGTCCGCCTTCGGGATGGGTGGGCCACAGCATCGGCAACCGCATCGTGAGGCGGTCGCGTCGCGTCGCGGCGACCCTCGAGGTCACCCGCTGCACCCCGGGATGCGCGGGAACCAGGACCAGGGCATCGGCGAGCCCCGCCCGGTAGCAGTCCTGGGCACCGATCGGATCGGGGAACCAGCACAGCTCACGCCCGGAACCCGGCGGGCGCTGCACCCATCCGCCGTTGCGCCAGTCGAGCGCCATGCGTCCGAGGACCCGGTGGTGCTGTCGGGCACAGGCGGGACCGCCTGTGCCGACCTTGGCGACGTGGATCTCGTCGACCGCGTCGAAGCGGCTCGCGGCGTGGGCGGCCAGCACGCAGGTGAGCCCCGGCGCGAAGCCGGCGCCCACCGCGACCACCACACCCCGCTCGGCAGCCTCGGCATCGAGGTCGAGGAGGGCGCGCACGTCGGCGATGTCGTCGCTGGTGGACACCACCGGCAGATCGAGACCCAGGAACGCGCGGGCCTGCTCCGCGTGCACCCCGGCCGGGCCGGCGAGGATCACGGCGTCGACGTCGAGCGGATCGGTGGATCGCCCCCGGTCGATCGTGGCACCGTCGCCGAGCGACTCGGCGATGAGCCGGAGGTGATCGTCGCTCGCGTCGCGCAGCACCACCTCGTGGTCACCCTCGCTCGTCAGGATCTGACGGGCACAGCGCGCCCCGACCGCCCCGCTGCCCACGATGCCGAACCTCATGGTCGCGACCGCCGCCACGGGACGCCCGAGCACCTGATGGGCACCGGCAACGACGCGGATCCCCATCGGACCGGCCGGACGCCGGACGGGCGCGGCCCCACGGGACACGCCATGTCAGGTGAGATCCGGACCGGAGAGCTCGCGCCAGCCGCCGTCGCGGGGCGGGGTCCCACCCGTACCCCGGAGTCGCAGCACCCCGGCGACCAGGCCGGCGATCCCGAGAGCGATGAGTGCCTTGCGAACCATGTTCATGGGCGATCCTTCAGGCTGCCGGCGGCGGACCCGGGCGGTGGACCGTGCACCGGCTCGGGATCTCGTAGGTGTCGGACGCGACGAGGGTCGGATCGCACAGGGCGCGATCGCGAACGGTGTGACCTGTCCGTACGGTCCTCACGTGGGGCTAGCTGGAATCGAACCAGCGACCTCACCCTTATCAGGGGTGCGCTCTAACCGACTGAGCTATAGCCCCGTACCGGAGCGGTCAACCTAGCGGACCACTCCTGTTCTGCAAATTGCATACGCACCGCACCCCCGAGACGCACGCCGTGCCGCGATCACGACCGGTCGCGCCGAGCCCGACGGCGTCGGGGACGAGCGGTCTCGAGCTCGACGACCGACAGCCGTACACCACCGGTGACATCGCTGATGAGGTTGAAGATGATCGAGAAGAGCACCGTCAGCGCCGAGGCGGTGGCCACCCCGACGAAGCCCACGGTTGCGGCCAGACGAAGGACCTGCGTCCCGTCGACCCGGAAGTCCTCCTCGGCGAGCAACTCGTCCATGAAGCTCTCGACGCTGCCGATGAGGCCGCGGTTCGCGGCGATCGTCCACAGTCCGATGCCGGCCAACATGACGACGACGTACATCGTGGCGTAGAGCAGCGCCGACACCTTGAACACCGACCACGGGCTGACATGGCGGACCAGGCGCGTGACCACCCGTGCCTCGAGCTGGCGATCCGCGCCGTTCGGCCCGGTCGATCGGGCACGCCGCGAACGTGCACGCCGCGAACGGGGCGCGGTCGGTGCGGCAGTCGGCTCCGATCTCCCCAACACGGCCCCGGACATCGAACCAGGACCGTCGTCGACCGCCGGCGAAGCTCCCTCGACCTCGGGCTCGTTGATCTGTGGGGTCACCGACACGCAGGCAGTCTACGGGACACCACCCACCCGGCTGGTGCCGTCGCCCCCCGCGGTCACCGGGGTCGGTACCGCGGCCGGGTCCGCCACCACGTCGGCCGCGGCGCGCGCCGAGGCCTCCGCGGAGCCCACCCGAACCCGCACCTCGACCGCGAGCCCCATGGAGCGGTAGTCGACGAGCCGCCCGCCGTTGAGCTGCGCGAGCCGTTCGGCTCCCGCCCGGCCGTCGCGGACACCCGCCAGAGCCGCGCCGTCAGCGGCGGCCCGCGCCCGGGTCCGATCGGCGACCGCACCCGAGGCCCGGACCACGAGCAGGACCGAGACGAACACCACCAGCAGCACGACCGCCACCAGGGGAAGGGCCTGACCCCGATCGCCGCCGCGCCGACACCCACGACCTCGAACCATCGCAACCTCCGGAGTGCTCCTCGCCAGATCCGCGATGCGGATCTAGACCCTCGAAGGATCGTCCGGTGACGATCGAGGCCGACCGGCGGAACCCGGCACGGCCGGGGATCAGGTCGTCGTTGCGCCGTCCTCGTCGCCCAGGACGTTCTCGACCTTGAGCACGGGAGCCACCGCGGCGACGACCTGATCGCCATCGAGGTTCATGACCCGCACACCGGTGGCGTCACGGCCCTGCGACGAGATCTCGCGGACACCCATGCGGATCACGACGCCTCCCGAGGCGATCACGATGATGTCGTCGTCGAGGCCGACCATGAACGCGGACACGACGACGCCCTTCTTGGCCGTGATCTTGATCCCGCGGACGCCCTGGCCACCGCGGCCCTGGCGGTTGAAGCGATCCAGCTGGGTCCGCTTGCCGTAGCCGCCGTCGGTGACGATCAAGATGCTGGCATCGTCACGGGCGACGTCGCACGACACGACCTCGTCGCCGTCCTTCATCTTCATGCCCCGCACACCGGCCGCGGCTCGGCCCATGGACCGAACCTCCTCCTCGGTGAACCGGATGGTCACGCCGTTGCGGCTCACGATGAAGATGTCGTCGTCGCCGTTGGTGGGGATGACCTTGACCAGCTCGTCGCCCTCCTTGAGGTTGACGGCGATGAGCCCCGCCCGCAGCGACGAGTCGTACTCGGTGAACTTCGTCTTCTTGACCTGGCCGTTCTTCGTGCAGAAGAACAGGAAACGATTGGTCTCGTAGTCGCGCGTGTCGATGATCGACTGGATCTTCTCGTCGGGCTGCAACGGGAGCAGGTTGACGATGGCGGTGCCGCGCGCCGTGCGGTCCTTCATGGGGATCTCGTGGGCCTTGAGCCGGTAGACCCGGCCCCTGCTGGAGAAGAACAGCAGGTACGCGTGGGCGGACGTGTGGATGATGTGGCTGAGGTAGTCCTCGTCCTTGACCTTGGCACCGGCCACGCCGCGGCCACCACGCGCCTGGGTGCGGAAGGCATCGGACGCGACCGTCTTGATGTAGCCCTTGGCCGACATGGTGACGATGAGGTCTTCGTCGTCGATGAGGTCCTCGATGTCGATGTCGCCGACGTCGTAGGTGATCTTGCTGCGGCGCTCGGTGGCGAACTCGCCCTTGATCTCGGTCAGCTCGTCCTTGATGACCGCGCGCAGCTTGGTCTCGTCGGCGAGGATCGCTTCCAGCTCGGCGATGGTCGCCAGGAGTCCGTCGAGCTCCTCCTGCAGACCGGCCCGACCCAGCCGGGTGAGGCGGGACAACGGCATGTCGAGGATGTGCTCGGCCTGCTCCTCGGAGAACTCGAAGCCCTCGCCCATGAGCGCGGTTCGGGCGGCGGCCTTGTCCTCCGACGCCCGGATGGCCGCGATGATCGCGTCGATCATGTCGATGGCCTTGAGGAGCCCTTCGACGATGTGGGCCCGCTTGCGGGCCTTGTCGAGGCGGAACTCGGACCGGCGTCGGATGACGTCGACCTGGTGGTCGATGTAGGCCAGCAGGGCGTCGACGAGGTTCAGGGTGCGCGGCACGCCGTCGACGAGGGCGACCGTGTTGACGGCGAAGTTGGTCTGCAGCGAGGTGCGCTTGTAGAGGTTGTTGAGGATGATCAGCGCGGGAGCATCCTTCTTGAGCTTGATGACGAGGCGCATGCCGCCCTTGCCCGACGACTCGTCGTTGGCATCCGCGATGCCGTCGAGCTCGCCGTTCTTGACGAGGTTGGTGATCTCGACCAGGACCTTGGTGGGGCTCACCTGGTAGGGCAGCTCGGTGATGACGATGGAGTCGACGCGCGGCCCCTCCTCGATCTCGGCCCGGCCCCGGACCTTGATCGATCCCTTGCCCGTCGTGAAGGCGTCGATGATGCCCTGGCGACCCATGATGAGGCCGCCACCGGGGAAGTCCGGTCCCTTCACGAGCTCCATGAGGTCGTTGACCGTGGCGTCGGGGTTGTCGATCAGGTGGTTGGTGGCATCGATGATCTCACCCAGGTTGTGGGGCGGGATGTTGGTGGCCATGCCGACCGCGATGCCCTGGCTGCCGTTGACCAACAGGTTCGGGAACCGCGACGGGAGCACCGTCGGCTCCTGGAATTCACCGGAGTAGTTGTCGACGAAGTCGACCGTGTCCTCCTCGATGTCGGCCAGCATCCGCAGCGCGATGCGCGCCAGGCGGCACTCCGTGTAGCGCTCGGCCGCGGCACCCTGGTCGAGGGTGCCGAAGTTGCCTTTCGGGTGGATCAGCGGATGGCGGAGGCTGAAGTCCTGGCCCATGCGGACCATGGCGTCGTAGATCGCCGAGTTGCCGTGCGGGTGGTACTTGCCCATGACCTCACCCGTGACCCGGGCGCACTTGAGCGTGGGCCGGTCGGGCATGGCCCGCAGGTCGTACATGCCCCACAGGATCCGCCGGTGCACCGGCTTGAGGCCGTCGCGCGCGTCGGGCAACGCCCGGGACGTGATGACCGACATGGCGTAGTCGAGGAAGGAGCGCTCCATCTCCTCCTGGATCTCGATCGGGTCGACACCGCTGCCGGGGTCGACGATCGAATCACCGTCGGGGGGCGGGGGTACGTCACTCATGCGTGGTGCTTCTCCTGGGCGGTGCGGCGCTCGACGACATCAGATGTCGAGGAACCGCACGTCCTTGGCGTTGGTCTGGATGAAGGTCTTGCGGGATTCGACGTTGTCGCCCATGAGCTTGGAGACGACCTCGTCGGCGATGGCCGCTTCTTCGACCTCGACCTGCAGCAGGGTGCGCAGCGAGGCGTCCATGGTGGTCTCGCCCAGCTCGTCGTAGTCCATCTCGCCGAGGCCCTTGAGGCGCTGGAATTCCTTCTTGTGGCTCGGGTGCTCGACGAGGAACCGGTCCTTGGCCGCGTCGTCCTTGAGGTAGATCTTCTCCTTCCCCACGACGGTGGAGAAGAGCGGTGGCTGCGCGATGTACACGTGGTTCTGCTCCACGAGCTCCTTCATCTGCCGGAAGAAGAACGTGAGGAGCAGCGTGCGGATGTGGC
The DNA here is from genome assembly GCA_964525005.1 of uncultured Rhabdothermincola sp. Classification (GTDB taxonomy): domain Bacteria; phylum Actinomycetota; class Acidimicrobiia; order Acidimicrobiales; family Acidimicrobilacustridaceae; genus CAZALT01. Next base: position 35,207 of record CAZGEF010000005.1, on the reverse strand, counting down.
TGCCGTCGACGTCGGCGTCGCACATGAGCACGACCTTGCCGTAGCGGATCTTGGTGACGTCGAACTCCTCGCCGACACCCGCGCCGATGGCCGTGATGAGGGTCTGGATCTCGGCGTTCTTGAGCATCTGGTCGATGCGGGCCCGCTCGACGTTGAGGATCTTGCCGCGGATGGGAAGGATGGCCTGGGTGCGGGGATCGCGGGCCTGGATGGCCGAACCGCCGGCGGAATCGCCCTCGACGATGAACAGCTCGCACTCGTCGGGGTTGCGGCTCTGGCAGTCCTTGAGCTTGTCCGGCATGCCGGCACCTTCGAGCGCCGACTTGCGCCGAGTGGCCTCACGGGCCGAGCGCGCCGCCACGCGAGCTCGCGACGCGGCGATGGCCTTGTTGACGACCTTCTTGGCCTCGGTCGGGTTCTCCTCGAGCCAGTCGGCCAGGCGCTCACCGGTGGCCCGCTCGACCATGGATCGCACCGAGACGTTGCCGAGCTTGCCCTTCGTCTGGCCCTCGAACTGCGGATCGCGCAGACGGACCGAGATGATGGCCGTGAGGCCCTCGCGGATGTCCTCGCCGAGCAGGGTCGGGTCCTTCTCCTTGAGGATCTGCTTGGCCTTCGCGTAGTTGTTGACGACCCGGGTGAGGGCCTTCTTGAAGCCCTCCTCGTGCATGCCGCCCTCGATGGTGGAGATGCCGTTGGCGAAGCTGTGGAGGCCGTCGGTGTTGTAGCTCGTGTTCCACTGGAACGCGATGTCGACCTCTTGCTCCTCGTCCTTCTGCTCAAAGTAGCCGACGCCCTTGAAGAGGGCTTCCTTCGATTCGTTGAGGTGCTTGACGAAGTCGATGATGCCACCGGCGTACCTGAACGTGACCGGCTCGGCGTGGCCGTCAGGACGGAGGTCCTTGAAGCGGATCTCCAGTCCCTTGTTGAGGAACGCCATCATCTGGAAGCGCTCGAGGAGGGTCTGGGCCCGGAAGTGCGTCTCTTCGAAGATGGTGGGGTCCGGCCAGAAGCGCACCGTGGTGCCGGTGCGGCCGCGAGGAGCCTTGCCGGTGACGTGCAGCGCCTCGACCGTCTTGCCGCCGTTCTCGAAAGCCATCGAGTGGCGGTCGCCGTTCTGGTCGATGTCGACCTCGACGCGGCGTGACAGCGCGTTGACCACCGAGATGCCAACACCGTGGAGACCGCCCGAGACCTTGTAGCCGGATCCGCCGAACTTGCCACCGGCGTGCAGGACCGTGAGCACGACCTCGGCGGCGGACTTCTTCTTCATCTTCGGGTCGGGGTGGATGTCGGTGGGGATGCCACGACCGTCGTCGACGACCTCGCACCCACCGTCGGCCAGCAAGGTGACCCCGATGTGACTGGCGTGGCCGGCCATGGCCTCGTCGACCGAGTTGTCGACCACCTCGTAGACGAGGTGGTGCAGACCGGCGGGACCGGTGGAGCCGATGTACATGCCGGGGCGCTTGCGGACGGCCTCGAGCCCTTCGAGGACGGTGATGTCCTTGGCGCTGTAGGACCCTTCCGAGGCCGTGGACCTCTTCTTGGGGGCCGCCGGCGGCGCAGCTGGGGCCTCTCCATCGGTGGGAGAGGGGGAGGCGAAGGACTCGTCGGACACGACGGAATCGTCAGACATGGGGGCCAGACCTCGGCCTTTCGGTACAGGCGCTCACCGGGTGCGGGAGCACGGCGCAGCGGGGTGAAATTCGGACACGGGTGGCGCGATCCGGAACCTGGGGACCCGCACGATCGATCAGGATCGACAGGGGCTCGACGGGAAGCGACACGATGTCGTCATCGTACCAGCCACGATGCCCGGATCTGGGGTTCTCGCCACGGAATTCAGTGGTTCCCGGTGGGGGTGTCACCCGGGCCACCGGCCCGAGGAAAACGTCGTTTGACCTGGGAATTCAGAGCAGCGGTAGGACCCGACCCTCATCGACCGGAACGCTGCACGCGGACCTGCATGGCACGAAGCTCGTCGGTGCCCAGAACCTCGCGCATGCGGGCGAGCAGATCGTGCTCGAGGAAGCGGAGCTGCGTCGCCCACGCCGGATCGTCGACCGATACGACGAGCGTGCCGTCGCGCAGCGCGACGGGTGCCGTGTGGGCCGCGATCTGCTCACCGACGAGGTCGTCCCAATCCCCGAACACGGTGTCGACCGTGGCCACCGACGGACCGCCCAGGTGGCGCACGAGCCGCTCGAGACCGGCGGCCATGGGGCGCGGATCGGAATCGGCAGAGGTGGGCAACGGCTCCCAGGGCATGGGGTTCAGTGTGGCACCCCGCTCCGACAGGAACCCTGACGGGCCACCTCAGGTCCCCTGGCCGGAGTCCGGCAGTGCGCAGGGGAGCTGCAACGGTCCCTGTTCCGGCGCCGTCAGGTCTCGCTCGTCACGGCTCCGTCGCGCACGACGAGGATCTGTTCGGGTCGCGCGCCCTCGGGATAGCCCGCGGCGCTGGTGAGGATCGTCTGTCCGACCGGGAGGTTGGCCAGCAGCGCGGCGCTGCGGTCCGGGTCGAGCTCGGAGAACACGTCGTCGAGCAGCAGCACCGGCGCGGTGCCCACCACCTCGGTGACGACGAGGTGGGCCGTCAGCCGCAACGCCAGCGCCAGGGTGCGCTGCTCCCCCTGCGACGCGTGGGTGCGCGCCGGCATCCCGTCGAGGGTGATCACGAGCTCGTCGCGATGCGGTCCGACGAGGCTCACCCCCCGACGGACCTCGTCTCGTCGCGCGTCCGCCAAGGCCCGGTCCAGGCCCTGGTCCATCCACGCCGACTCGTAGGCGATCTCGACGGTGGCCGAGCGCGCGGCGAGCAGCTCGTAGGAGCGTTGGAGCGCGGGACCGAGGACCATGAGCAGGTCGACGCGCGCTCGGCCAACCTCGGTTCCCAACGCGACGAGCTTGCTGTCCCACACCGCCAGCGTTGACTCGATGTCGGGCGTGATCCTCCCACCCGCCTGGCGGAGCAGGGCGTTGCGCTGACGCAGCACCTTGTCGAGATCGGCACGGCGCGCATCGAACGGCGGATGTTGCGACACCAGCGTGTCGTCGAGGTACCGACGGCGTTCGGCAGGTCCTCCCTTGACCAGCACGAGGTCGTCCGGAGCGAACACCGATGCCCGGATCGCGCCCAGGAGGTCTCGTGCCCGCGCCAGACGCTGCCGATTCACCTGGATCCGACCGCGGCCGGCCCGACCACCACCAGCCGAACCGCCACCAGAACCGGTGATCTCGGCCTCGATGAGCAGCTCGCGACCGTCGCGACGGCCTTCCGCGCGCACGATCGCCGTCGTCGCACCTCGGCGGACGAGGGCCTCGTTGGGCGCGCCGCGGAACGAGCTGAGCGAGGCGAGGTACCCGACCGCCTCGATCAGGTTCGTCTTGCCCTCACCGTTGGCTCCGACGACCACGGTGAGACCCGGCGCGAGCTCGACCTCGGTCGACGCGTAGCTCCGGAAGTCGGTGAGCCAGAGCTGACGGAGCTCCACCGAGCGGTTGCGCCGTCAGCTGACGCGCACGGGCATCAGCAGGTAGAGGAAGTCCTCGCTGTCGATCGAGCGCAGCAGCGCGGGCTTGAGGGCGTCGATGGTCTCGAGGGTGACCTCGTCACCAGGTGACACCTCGAGTCCGGCCATGAGGTACTCGGGGTTGAACGCGACCGTGAGCTCTGCGCCGTCGTACTTGGCATCGAGGACCTCGTGGGCCTGGCCGACGTCCTGGGTGACCGCGAGCAGCTCGAGGCTGTCGGCCGAGCTCACGAGGCGCACCGGCGTGGCCTCACGGGCCAGGAGGCGCACGCGGCGCAGCGCGTCGAGGAGCGCTTCTCGCCCGACGGTGAGCCGGTTCGGTTGCGCCTGCGGGATGAGACCTCGGTAGTTCGGGAAGTCTCCTTCGATGAGCCGGGTCATGAGCACGACGTTGCCCACCTCGAACGACGCGTCGCGCTCGCCGAGGCGCAGCACGATGCTCTCGGCATCGCCGAGCAGACGACTGAGCTCCTTGAGCGCGTTCGAGGGGACGAGCACGGTCTGGCCTTCGGCGAGGATCGACACACCGGGCAGGTCCCGCACCGCCAGGCGGTACGAGTCCGTGGCGACCAGTCGGAGCCCGTCGGCTTCCGCCGCGAGCAGGACCCCCGTGAGGATCGGCCTCGACTCGTCGACGCTGGCAGCCGACACGACCTGGCGCAGCGCGTCGACGAACGCGCTCGCGTCGATCTCGACGGTCTGCTCGGCAGGTTCGGGAAGTTGCGGGAACTCGTGGGCGGGGATGGTCCGCACCGCGAACTCCGAACGGCCGGAGCGGATCTGCGCTTCGTCGTCGCTGATGTCGATCTCCACCGCGCCCGGCTCGAGCGCACGGACGATGTCGCCGACCAGCTTGGCCGGCAGCACCCCGACGCCATCGCTCTCGCCGGCGACCTCGACGAGCACCGAGATGGTCAGGTCCAGATCGCTGCCGGTCACCCGCAACCGGCTGCCGGTCAACTCGAGGCGGAGTCCCGACAACACCGGGAGCGAACTGCCGCGACTGGTGACCGCTCGGCCGGTGGCGCTCAGCGCCTCGACGAGGACGTCACGCTCGCATCGAAACTTCACGGGCCTGCTCGCTTTCTTCTAACTCTCTAAGAAATTGAATTGAGTAGTTGTAGTAGTAGGTCCTGTGGACTGTGGACGATGCCACGTCTCCGCAGGTCAGCGGGGAAAAAGTTGTTCGCGGGTCATCCCCAGGTGCTCACAGGTTTCCATGCTGGTCGAAGCGGCCGGGGGATGGAACCCGAGTTGTCCACCCTCGGTCCCCGGTCGCTCGCGACCTCGTCCACCGCGTTGTGAACAGCTTCCTGATGTGTTTCGGTCCCTGTCGCTGGCCACCAGAGGGTCGCGGGCGACCGGGGGAAGGGTCGGCACCGGAGAGGGTCGATCACCGAACGTGCTCATCCGTTCCTGATGGCCTGGGTGAGCTCGGTGACCTGGTCGTAGATCTGGCGGCGTTCCTTCATGAGTGACGTGATCTTCTCGACCGCGTGGATCACCGTGGTGTGATCCCGTCCACCGAACTCGCGGGCGATGGCCGGGTAGCTCATGTCGGTGGCCTCCCGGAAGACGTACATCGAGATCTGCCGCGCCGTGACGAGTGGCCGTCGTCGACTCTTCCCGGTGATCTCGTCGATGGGGAAGCCGAACATGTCCGAGGTCTTCTGCAAGATGAGCTCGGGGGTGATCGGACGTGGCTCGTTGCCCGTGATGAGGTCGCCGAGCACCCGTTCGGCCAGATCGACCGACATGGTCTCGCTCGTGAGGCTGGCGTAGGCGCACACCCGGATCAGCGCACCTTCGAGCTCGCGGATGTTGTTGGAGATGTGGGTCGCGATGAAGACCAGGACGTCAGGGGGCGGCGCGACAGGCTCGCTCTCGGCCTTGCGCCGCAGGATGGCAAGTCGGGTCTCGAGCTCGGGAGGGTTGATCTCGGTGATGAGACCGGCCTTGAAGCGACTGCGCAAGCGCTCCTCGAGGGTCGCGATGGCGTCGGGCGGCCGATCGGAGGACAGCACGATCTGGCGGTTGGCCTGGTAGAGCGCGTTGAAGGTGTGGAACAGCTCCTCTTGGAGCTGTTCGCTCTTCTCGATGAACTGGATGTCGTCGAGCAGCAGCACGTCGACCTCGCGGTACCGCTTCTTGAACGAGGCCATGGCCCCGGCGCGGATGGCGTCGACGAACTGGTTGAGGAAGGTCTCGGTGGTGACGTACCGCACGGTGTACGTGGGGTAGTTCTCGTTGACGTAGTGGGCGATGGCCTGCAGCAGGTGGGTCTTGCCGAGACCGGCGTCGCCGTAGATGAACAGCGGGTTGTACGACTTGGCCGGCGTCTCGGCGACCGAGAGCGCCGCGGCATGGGCGAAGCGGTTCGAGGTCCCGATGACGAACGCATCGAAGGTGTAACGGGCGTTGACCGACTCGCCTTGGCGGTTCGACGGCTCGGGAGCAACAGGAGCAACGGCCGGTTCGGGGCGCGAGGTGCGGGCGGCGTCGCCGCCGCCGCGAACGACATCACCGGTCCCGTCGGCCTCGGCGTCGGTGTGCACCTCGATGCGCAGCTCGACGTCGGCAGCACCAGCGTCGGCGAACGCGCTGCGCACCAGGGTCAGGTAACGACCTTCGATGCGCTCTTTGACCACCGAGCTGGGCACGGCGACGACCAGCTCGAACTCGTCGGCCGAGTCGACGGCCTTGGCCCCGTTGAAGGTCGTGAGCCAGACCGCTTCGGAGACCTGCGCGCGAAGGACGTCTGCACACGCTTTCCACACCTCGTGCGCACCATCCACCTGCTCGTACGCCTCCACGACCATCTCGGGATCCACAGGAACGTCCACAGTTGTGGATAAGCGTGCTCACGTCCGTGGACCGGGACGTCGTTGTCGCACGTAGATGCCTATTTCCTGTTGTGGATGACAACCGGTGACAGCACCTGTGGTGAGGGGCGAACCTACCACCTGACCCTCGCGACTGCGCAAGCGATCCGGTGATCGCGCACCCACCCTGCCTTGGTCGAGCACGTCACCTCGTTTGCTCGAGGGACGGGACCGATCTCGCCGTGAACAGCGGGTCTGCCATGGGATCCGCGCCGCTCAGGTTGCCTGTCGTGACCACCGACCTCTAGCCTCGTCCCCGGTACCTGTGGGTGCCGGTGTTCCCCGCGCCCGATGGTCTCTCGTACCGAGCGGCTGGCGACGGGATTCCCCCACCGGAGCTCACCGTGACTGATCACCGACCAGCGGATCCACCGGTCCCTGGCAACGCATGAATGAAGCGCCGCTGGCCGAAGGAGGCTCGGTGGCCGAGGAGGCACGAGGTGAAGCGCACGTTCCAACCGAACGTCCGTCGGCGCGCGAAGCGTCACGGGTTCCGGCATCGGATGTCCGATCAAGCGGGCCGTCGGGTGATCCGCGCCCGTCGTCTCAAGGGTCGTCGCCGGCTCTCGGCCTGATCTGGCGCATCGGCGACACCGCCACCTTCGCGGCTCTCCACCGTGCTCCCAAAGGGCGGTCAGGGTTGGTGACGGTGGCCGAGCTCTCGCCGTCCCCCGCACCAGATCAGCCACCTGCCGTGGCCTTCGCCATCGGTCGCAAGGTCGGTCCCGCTGTGGTCCGCAACACCTTGCGTCGTCGGCTGCGGGCTATTGCCCGAGAGTTGTCGGGGACGGCAGACGGGCTGGTCAGAGGCCATTTCTACCTGGTCTCACTGCGTCCGGGAGCAGGTTCGTTGTCCTATCAGGAGTTGACGAGTTCCGTGCAGGAAGCCCTTCGTCGCAGCGCCGAGCAGGCCGCGCGACGCGCCTGGCCCCGACCCGCGACCACGAGAACGCGATGACGTCGATCCCGTCGTCCTCCGCCGGTGGTGACCGGCTCGGCCCGGTCGGCGGGCTCATCCACGCCGCGATCCGGTCGTACCAGTGGCTGTTCGCGTGGCGGCCGTCGCCGTGCCGGTACATCCCCTCCTGCTCGAACTACGCGCTCGAGGCCGTCGAGGTGCACGGTGCCGGTCGGGGATCGTGGTTGGCCGTGCGCCGCATCGGTCGCTGCCATCCGTGGGGCAAGACCGGATGGGACCCCGTTCCGCCGGTCTCCGGTCCCCCTGCACCGGAACCGCCGGTCCCGGTTTCACCGTGTTCGGGTCGAGGACCTGAACACCGGCACCACGCTCGTGCCACCACCGAGTCCCCCACCACTCCGAAAGTCGCTTGATGGACCCGTTCTTCGATGCTCTCGCCCAGGCCATGGCGTTCTTCTACGACCTGGTGCCGAGCTACGCCTTCACCATCGTGATGCTCACGCTCGCCGTGATGGTGGTCGTCACCCCACTGACCCTCAAGGGCACCCGATCGATGATGGTGATGCAGCAGGTGCAGCCGGAGATCAAGAAGATCCAGCAGAAGTACAAGGACGATCGGCAGACCCTCAACGAGGAGATGCTCAAGTTCTACAAGGAGAACAACATCAGCCCGATGGGGAGTTGCCTCCCCCTGCTGGTGCAGATGCCGGTCTTCTTCGTGCTGTACCACGTGCTGCGAGGCCTCACCCGACGCGTGAGCACCATGGGCTTCGACGTCGGGTGGGTTCAGGGCGCGCTGGGCCAGGGCGCGACCCCCACCGACGTGCCCAGCATCGAACCGGTGTTCGATCCGGCCTACCTCAAACATGACTCGTCGCTGTACCAGAGCCTCTCGAACACCAACACCATGGCGGCCGGGATCTTCGGCATGGACCTGTCGCAGAGCTGCGCCCAGGCGCTGTCCCGCGGAATCGTGCACGCCCTCCCGTACATCGTGCTGATCGCCATCGTCGGGGCGACAGGCTTCTACCAGCAGCGTCAGATCCAGGGCCGCAACACGAACACCACGGTGAACCCCCAGCAGCAGATGATCATGAAGATCATGCCGATCTTCCTGCCGGTGATCTCGTTCACTCTGCCGTCCGGGCTGGTCCTCTACTTCGCCGTCTCGAACCTGTACCGGATCGGGCAGCAGGCCTTCATCTCCCACAGCATCTACGGCATCAGCCGCCATGAGCAGCGCGCCAACCGCGAGAAGAACCGGCAGGCGGCAGTCGAGGCGAAGAACCAGCCGTTGAAGGCCGGTGGCAAGGCCGGCGCGGTGGCGGCTGACGAGCCGAAGAAGTCCTTCGCCGAGCGCATGCGGGACATGGCGGGCATCCCCGAGACCTCGACGCAGCCCGGCAAGACGGACGCCGGCAAAGGCCAGACCGGCCGGCAAGGTCGGTCCAGTGCCTCCGGGAAGGGCAAGGACGACGGCAAGACGCCGATCAAGTCCACGACGTCCACCACGCGCACCACGCCCAAGTCGACCGGTGGAGGATCCAAGTCGACGGCCTCCAAGGGGGCCGGCAAGAGCACCACGTCGAACAAGTCGAACAGTTCGGGCTCCGACCCCTCGTCGGGTGAGGCTGCTGCATCGTCCTCGAAACCGACGTTGCAGCCTCGGGCCCGCAAGAACAAGAAACGGTAGGGATTCCGAGTGGAATGGGTTGAGACAACTGGAACCAGCGTCGACGAGGCCAAGAACACCGCCCTCGACACGTTGGGCGTCGATGAGTCCGAGGCAGAGTTCGAGATCATCGATGAGCCGAAGGCCGGCTTGTTCGGGCGGGTACGGGGCGAAGCCCGCGTTCGTGCCCGAGTCAAGCCCGTCACTCCACGACCGAAGGTCGAGCGACGTGAGCGCAAGCGACGGCCTCGGTCGGGTTCGGACGGGGCCGACAAGCGAACCGACCAGACCAAGGGATCGACCGGCCAGACCAAGGGATCAACCGGGTCGCCGAAGGCTTCTGGAGCAGCACCTACCGGTGCTCGCCGGTCCAAGACCACCAATGAGCGGGATCGATCCGCAGACAAGGAAGAAGCCATGTCGGAAATCACCACGCTCGAGCGGCAGGGCGAGATCGTCACCGAGTTCCTCGGAGGCCTGCTCGATGCGTTCGACCTCACCGGAACGATCGCGAAGGTCTCGATCGATGAGGACATGCTCGAGGTGCAGGTGAACGGTGACGACCTCGGGCTGCTCATCGGCCCGAAGGGCCAGACCCTGTCCGCGCTCCAGGAGCTGTCCCGCACCGTCGTCCAGCGACAGAGCCAGGGTTCGAGCCAGGGCCGATTCCGGTTGGACGTGAGCGGGTACCGCGAGCATCGTCGCGAGGCCCTGCAGCGGTTCACGCAGAAGGTGGCAGACGATGTGCTCGAGGCCGGCGCGGCTCGCTCACTCGAGCCGATGGGTGCCGCCGACCGCAAGGTCGTCCACGACACCGTGAACGAGATCGATGGCGTGCACACGATCTCCGAGGGCGACGAACCGTCTCGTCGCGTCGTGATCCTGCCCGACTGATCGGAAGATCGGCCTGGTGGCCGTGATGAGCTGTCCCGCACGTCTGCGCCCTCCGATCCGGGAGGGCGCAGACGTGCGTTTTGGCGCTGGTGACCGGCACCCAGTCGATGACGTCGCGATGGTCGGTGACCACATCTTTCGGCTGATCGCGGCTGGTGCGCCCGGTGCCCTGTCCGATGGCAGACTGCTCGAACCGTGGCCGACCTGAGGATGACCGATGACTGAACCGAAACCGGATCGTGCTTCCCTCGTGCTGGCCGCCGGCGTGACCGACGCCCAGTACGATGCGCTCCTGGCGGTGTTGGCCCGAAGCCGTGCCGTTGGGTTCCTTGGTGATGGGCCTCTGGAGGACCACGTCTCCCACGCGATGGGCTTTGCTGTCGCGCTGAGGACCACACCCGCTCGTTTCGTCGACCTGGGAAGTGGTGGAGGCGTCCCCGGTCTCGTCCTCGCGCTCGCCTGGGGCGACGTGCGGGTCACGCTTCTCGATGCCCAGGAGAAGCGCTGCACCGTGCTCGGGGAGGCTGTTGAGCGGTTGCATCTCAGCGACCGAGTGTCTGTGGTGCGCGGTCGCGCCGAGGAGCTCGGAAGGGATCCACAGCTGAGAGGGCAGTTCGATGCCGTCACGGCTCGCTCGTTCGGACCCCCGGCCGTCGTCGCTGAATGTGCATCACCATTCCTAGCGGTGGGTGGGGCGCTGGTGGTCAGCGAGCCTCCTGAAGGACCAGACCGCTGGCCCGCAGGTCCCCTTGCTGAGCTAGGGATGGTTCCAGAAGCCCCACCGCCCGTGGATCCTTCGGTGCGGTGCCGGGTGATCCGGCAGGTACATCCACTGCCTGATCGCTATCCACGCCGAATCGGGATTCCGGCCAAACGGCCGATCTTCTGATCGGCTGACTTGAGGTCGGATCGCTGCGTGGCCTCCTCAGTCGGGTGAGGATCCACTCGAACGACCGCCCTGAGCCCGATCACGCTCCAACGGCCTCCGTGGGTGCAGCCGCCCAGTTCCACGGCCGGCCGAGGTGTTTCACGTGGAACACTTGACGTCGTTGGCTGTGGCACCTGCCGACCCGCCAGGCTGCCGGTCCGCCTGCCCGCTTGCACCGGTACGGGAGGTGTGCCGCCGGGCATCCTGATGTTCCACGTGAAACAGGTAAAGGAGCCAGCGGTCCTTGACCGCCGTGGCTGGACCGGGAAGGATGGGCCGGTGACCGCCGACCCCCCCGACGATCTCGCCGTCGTCCAAGGCGCGTCGGGAGCCGAACCCTCACCACCACAGGACGTGTCGGTCAGTGAACCTGACGAGGCGAACGGGGGCCTCGGTCTTCTTCGCCGGTTCCTCGGCGGAGCTTCTGCCCTGAAGTCAGAGGACAGCACGGAGAGCACCGTGAGCGACCCCGAACCCCTCACCGACGGTGCCGAGCCCGGTACCTCCCCGAGCCCGTCACCGTCGAGCCAGTCCGGTGTCTCACGGACTGGCATCCCGGTTGATCTCGAGGGTCCGATGGTGGCGGAGCCGATCGACGAGGATGTGGAGCGAGATCCATCGTCGGTGACCCCCTCACCTCCGGCGACGACCGCACCAGATGCGCACACCGCGTTGAGTGAGCCCCCCGACATCGACGTCGTGGAACGGGTGCTCGAAGGCGGCGATGCGGCTGCCGCTCGACGGCCACTCCCCCGCGTCATCGCTGTGGCGAACCAGAAGGGCGGTGTTGGTAAGACCACCACCTCGGTGAACCTCGGCGCCTGCCTCGCCGAGTTGGGCTACCGAACGCTCGTCGTCGATCTCGACCCCCAGGGCAACGCAAGCACGGGGCTGGGGATCAACATCCGATCGCTCGAGACGTCGATGTACGACGTGATCATCTCGGGGACCCCCCTGGACGACTGCATCGAGGGGTCATCGGTCCGTGGTCTCTTCGTGGCCCCGGCCAGCCTCGACCTCGCGGGTGCAGAGATCGAGCTTGTACCCGCCTTCAGTCGGGAGCTCAAGCTCAAGCAGGCTTTTGCTGAGGTCCGTGACGACTACGACTACGTGATCATCGACTGTCCCCCGTCGTTGGGACTGCTCACCGTCAACGCGCTTGCCGCGGCGACCGAGGTCCTGGTCCCGATCCAGTGCGAGTACTACGCGCTCGAGGGGTTGGGTCAACTGCTGCGCAACGTCGAGTTGGTCCAGCGCAACCTGAACCCCGACCTCGAGGTGAGCGCCATCGCGCTGGTCATGTTCGATGCTCGGACCAAACTTGCCGACCAGGTCGCACAAGAGGTTCGTCAGCACTTCGGCGACAAGGTCCTGCGTCAGATCGTCCCCCGCACGGTGCGCCTCTCGGAGGCACCGTCGTTCGGGCAGCCGATCATCACGTTTGATCCGAGCTCGCGGGGCGCCATCGCCTATCGCGAGATGGCAAAGGAGGTCAGTGGTGGGTCGCCGCAGCGGACTGGGTAAGGGACTGGGTGCGCTCATCCCGGCTAGTGAACGAGCTGAGGACAGCGAGTCGGAGCTCCGCGAGATCCCGATCACGCACATCGAGCCGAACCAGCATCAGCCGAGGAACTACTTCGATGAGGAGGCCCTCGTCTCGCTAGCGGCCTCGATAAGCGAGGTCGGGATCCTCCAGCCGATCCTTGTGCGTGCCGTGGGTAACGACCACTACGAGCTCGTCGCAGGGGAGCGGCGCTGGCGTGCGTCGAAGCGGGCTGGACTGCAGACGATCCCTGCCATCGTGCGCACCGTCGAAAGCGAGCAGGCTCTCGAACAGGCACTCGTCGAGAACCTGCACCGCGAGGACCTCAGCCCGCTGGAGGAGGCGGCCGCCTACCACCAGCTGATGGAGGAGTTCGGCCTCACCCAGGAGCGCGTCGCTGAACGGGTCGGCAAGAGCCGATCGACGGTGGCCAACACCATTCGGCTTCTGCAGTTGCCTCCGACGGTTCAGCGCATGATCTCTCGTGGTGAGCTCACCGCCGGCCACGCTCGCGCGCTGCTCGGCTCCCCGGACCGCAATTTCCAGGAGGAGTTGGCCCAGCTCGCGGTCGACGAGGAGCTCACGGTTCGCGAGGTCGAGGAGCTCGTCCGGCTCCATCTTGCGGGGGATGCTGACGACTCCGAGTCGTCCGAGCCACCGGAGTCGGAGCCTGCGGAGGAGCAGCGTCCGAGCTCGCCTGGTTCGACCAAGTCGGCCGCCCTGCTCGAGCTCGAGGACCTACTGGGCAGTCACCTCGATACTCGGGTGATGGTCTCGATGGGAACCTCGAAGGGCCGGATGGTCATCGACTTCGCCACGGTCGAAGATCTCGAGCGCATCTATCGGGTGATCCTCGAGGGACGCGAGTCGGCCTGAAGTTCGTGCGCTGATCTGGTCGGGGACTCCGACCGTCAGGACCGGGGCGACGCGTGACGTCGACAGGAGGTCGGGCCACCCTGACCGTCTTCCACACCCTGTGGCAAAACCTGTGGTTTACCGTTCACGTTCGTGTCCGATGTCACAGGTAGCCGCCACCAGTGAGCGGTCGATCGGGCACCTTGTGGGCCGGCGTCCCTGAGGTCCTGGGTCGAGCGGAGGCGCCGAACAGCCGGCTCGGTGGCTGAAACCCGGTGGCGAGACCGGGTCGGGGTTGGCCCGCGTCAGGGTTGGATGGGGTCGCCGCACCATCGCTGGAGGGCGACGGTGAGCGACGTGGCGATGTCGGTCAGTTGTCGCACGACGGCCGGGGAGGGCCCGAGCTCGCACACGACGGCCGGCATCCTGGTCTCGCGAAGCACCGGTATGCGCATGGGAACGGTGCCCTCGACCACGAGGTCGGTCCGTTCGGTGACCTCGTGGGCGATGAGGTCGGCGAGATGGTGCCCGCCGGCGCTCTCGTAGCCGGGTCGAGCGTAGTAGGCGATGCGGCACGGACCGTCGGCGTCGAGATCGAGTGCGACGAACGCGTCCGCACCGAAGGTGTTGGCGGAGGCGGCCTGGGCAGACGGGTCGGGGTCGGGGAGGACGGCAGCGGTCGCGCCGGCGTCGTGCAACGAGCGGGCCGTGGCGTCGAGGAGCGCGTTGAGCCCGCCGCCGAGCACGATCCGTCGGGCGTCGAGGTCGCGTGGTGACCGACGCAGGCGTTCGCGCTCGCGGACGTGGGCGACGTTGGTGGTGTGGTCGTGTCGTGACCCGAGGCGCTCCAGCGCCGCGAGGACGTCGCGTCCGCACACCCCGTCGATGGTGAGCGCCATGTTCTGCTCGAAATCGCGCAGGGCGCGTTCGGTGTCGGGTCCGAAGATGCCGTCGACGCGCCCCGCGTCGAACCCGAGGGCGCTGAGGCGGATCTGCAACTCGCCCACGTCGTCGCCCCGCAGCATCGGTGAGCGGAGGTAGAGGAGGCGATCGCCGAGCCGGTAGCCGGCCTCGACGAGCTGGGACCAGGTGTTGGCATCGCAGGTGCCGGTCCGGTGCAGACCACGTTGGCCCTGGAACGCGGACACCGCGCGTTGGGTCAGGAGGTCGAAGACGCCATCGGTGGGACCCGTGTCGATCTCGAGCGCGTGGAGACGGCGTTGGAGATCGCGCACCGGCTCGCCGTGGCAGCCCAGATCGAGTGGAAGCGGGTTGACCAGATCTGTGGATGACGACGACTCAGGCACTGCTGACGATTCGATCGCGTGTGGTCAGAGGTAGCCGTTGATCTCCTCGAGGAGCTGGCCTTTGCCCTTGGCTCCGACGATGCGACCAGCCTCCTGACCATCTTTGAAAACGATCATGGTGGGGATGCTCATCACTTTGAAGCGTCGAGCGATATCGGGGTTGTCGTCGACGTTGAGCTTGCGCACCGCGATCTTCCCCGTGTGCTCCTCGGCGATCTCGTCGAGCACCGGGGCGATCATCTTGCACGGACCGCACCACTCGGCCCAGAAGTCGACGACGACCGGCTCGGTCGCCCCACCGATCTCTTCATCGAAGGTGGTGTCAGAGAGTGCGGAGACGAACTGGGACATGGTGGATCCTTTCGAGCCCGGTCGTGCCGTCGAACCGTTCCGGTCGACGATCAGACCACGCGTGTCTTCTACAAGGTAGGGCACCTGTTCGAACGACCGAGCCGTCACGAACATTCCGGTTGCTCGGTGAATCATGACCACACCGGTCAAGATCAGGTCATCTTCGCGCGTGCCGCTCGTGCGCGTCCCACCGGGTGAGGCATCACGATCCGTGCACGTTGGCCTCGAGCCAGCGCTCGGCGTCGATGGCGGCCATGCAACCCGACCCCGCCGCGGTGATCGCCTGGCGGTAGGTGTGATCCTGCACGTCGCCGCACGCGAACACCCCGTCGACGTTGGTGTACGAGCCGTTGCGGGTGACGAGGTATCCGCTGTCCTCCATGTCGAGCTGACCCTTGAACAGGTCGGTGTTGGGGCGGTGGCCGATGGCCACGAACAGGCCGGTGACCAGCAGCTCAGACCGCTCGTCGGTCACGACGTCGCGCACCTTGACGTGCTCGAGCGCCCCGTCGCCGACGATGTCGTCGACCACGGAGTTCCACAGGATCTTGATCTTGGGGTTGTTGAAGGCCCGCTCCTGCATGATCTTCGAGGCGCGCAGCTCGTCGCGGCGCACGATGAGCGTGACGGAGTCGGCGAACTTCGTGAGGAACGTGGCCTCCTCGACGGCGGAGTCGCCACCGCCGACCACCGCGATGTCGTGGCCCCGGAAGAAGAACCCGTCGCAGGTGGCGCACGTCGACACGCCGTGGCCGAGCAGTTGCTGCTCGCCCTCGATGCCGAGCATCAGCGCCTGGGCACCGGTCGACACGATGACGCTCTCGGCCCGATAGGTGGGCTCATCGGCGTTCGGGTCGCCGATCCAGATGTCGAACGGACGGCGGGAGAGGTCGACGCGCGACACCTTCTCGGTCACGATCTCGGCACCGAACTTGACCGCTTGCTCGCGGAAGCGGGCCATGAGCTCCGGGCCCATGATCCCTTCGGGGAAGCCGGGGAAGTTCTCGACGTCGGTCGTGAGCATCAGCTGTCCGCCGGGCTGATCGCTCGTCGAGGACGGCTCGCCTTCGATCACGAGCGGCGCGAGGTTGGCCCGGGCGGTGTAGATGGCCGAGGTGAGCCCGGCAGGCCCAGATCCGATGATGACGACGTTGCGGACTTCGGTTTCGGTCATGTGGTCATGCCTCCAGGATTCGGGAAGGGGAACGTCGCGGACGGCCTCAGCATTCCCCCGGGGGGTATGCCGGGGCGAGGCGGACGAGTCGCGGGGCCGGTCAGCGTCGGGCCGGTGCGTCGGGCGGGTTCGGGGACTTGCGCCGCCGGAAGATCAGCGTGCCGGCGAGGGTGAAGAGCGCGCCGAGGAGCAGGTACGCGGCCCAGACGCTCGATGGAAGCGCGTTGTCGAGCGCGCGGACTACTCCGATGAGGAGCAGGATGACAGCCATCACCCCGAGCACCACCGCCACGATGCCGAACACGGCGGCACGGGCGACGGTGAGGATCGGGCCCGTCGTCTTGCTCCGGACGAGATCGACCTTGTCGACGATCATGTCGGCGGCCTGGGCCGGCCAGTCCTTCGCTGGTGGGGCGGGTGGCGAGGATGACGGGACGGCGGACCCGACGACGCGTGCCCGGGCCTCGGCGAGTGGGTCCGGGCGCACCGGTGGTCGCGGCCCGGTGGGTCCCGAGGGTTGTGCCATGGCGCTGGATCGTAGATCGGGCCCGGCCGTGGGTCGACACCCGGGACCACCGGGCCACCGTGGGCGTCAGCCGTGGCTCGGCCGGTGGCCTCTCGCGGTCAGTCCGGGTGGACGGTCGTCTGCGCCACGATGGCGCACGTGGCCGGATCGACGACGATCGCGGTCACCGGACCACCGGGGTCATCGCCGAACCCATAGACCTGCCGGGCCACGCCCTGGTACTGGATCGTTCCGGAGAGGATGAGCGGCCCGAGGTCGGGCACTGCCGTTCGGATCTGGTCGGCACACGAGGAATTGAACAGCTCGGGTGCGAGCGGTGGTCCGGTGAGGACCGTGGTGGTGGCGACGCTGCCGGCGGTGGTCGACGGGCTCGCGTGGTCGGATGCGTCCGCAGGGGACGCGAGTTGCTGCTTGACGTTGGCGTGGAGCTCGTCGGTCGACGACGCGCTGCCCAGCGGCACGGGCGGTCCCTTCGCCAGTGCATCCTGGTCGTCGTCGGCGGGCTGGGACGGGTCTCTTGCCGCGGTGGTGCTGGACGGGTCATCGGGGATGGCCCCACCCACAGGGGAGAAGGCGGCGGACTCGTCCGAACTGGAGCCGTCGGCCGTCGCGACCGCCATGTTCCGGGTGCCGCTGTCGCGGTTGAGGCCGATGAGCAGCGCGGGAACGGCGAGGATCGCGATGACGGCGGCCGCGACGCCGACCGAGAAGGCGAGCGGTCGCTTCGATCGCCGATGCGCGGCCAGCGTGGCCACCGGGGTCGGAGCGGGCGCGTCGGCGAGCGGTGAGTCGTGCGGCACGGCGTCGAGGTCGCGGGCGGCGGTGAGCGCCGTGGCGATGAGCGACTCGCGCCGGTCGTCGGTGAGCGGTTCGACCGACCCGACCTGTTCGGCGATGCCGCGGAGCTCGTCGAGCCGGGCGGCGAGGCCCGGGTTGCCGTCGACCCGGGCGCGCTCGCCCGCCGACGCCTCGGCGTCGAGGGCGGCGGACACGAGCTCGTCGAGCTCGTCGGGGTCGGGGGAGCGGTCGTCGGTCATGGGCGTTCGATGGTGGCAGGCGGCGCGGACAGGTCTCGGACCCGGCTCGTGGTCACCGTGGCATCTCTCTTGAGACGGTCGAGAGGGGGTCCTGGTTCCCGGTCGAGAGGGAGTTCTGGTTCCCGGTCGAGAGGGAGTTCTGGTTCCCGGTCGAGAGGGTCCGGGCCAGGCCGGCCCGTCCCCGGGCGATGCGCGACCGCACGGTGCCGGGCGCGATGTCGAGCACTTCGCCGATCGCGGCGTAGTCGAGCCCGACCACGTCGCGGAGCACGACGGCGGCGCGGTACTCGGTCGGAAGCGCGTCGAGGGCGTCGTCGAGCAGGAGGCGGTCGCTGACGAGCTCGGCGATGCCCGGGGGTCCGCCGGGGTCAGGCTCCTCGAAGACCTCGTCGACGGGATCGGGTCGGCGACGGCGGCGGCGGAGCTCGTCGAGGCAGGCGTTGGTGGCGACGCGATAGGCCCAGGTCGTGAATTTGGCCCGACCGTCGAAGCGAGGGAGCCCCTTCACGATGGCGAGGAGCGCCTCTTGCGTCGCGTCCTGGGCATCGGCGTCGTTGCCGGTCATCCGTCGGCACACGGCGTGGACGCGGTCGACGTGGCGGCGCAGCAGGGCGTCGAGGGCCTGCTGGTCGCCCTCCTGGGCGGCGACCACGAGGGTCCGGTCGTCGGCGTCGGGTGTGATGGCAGGAGTGTAGATACCCCCAGGCCCCTCGGCCTCGTGGTGCTCGCGGGTCAGCGTGAGGCGGTGACCTCGTTGATCGCCACGCGGTTGGGCTGGGTGCCGAGCTCGGTGATCCAGATGAGCACGGCGGAACCCTTCGCCCCGCCGAGGGCGAAGCGCACGTCACCGCCGATGTCGGTGGCGCTCGTGACGGGATCTCCCCAGTCGCGCCGGTCGTCGCTCGCCTGGTCGGCGACGTAGATCTGGGCACTCCACCCGCGGCTCTCCGAGACGACCGAGAGGTGGTCGAGCTCGACGCGGTCGTCGGTGGTGAGGATGAGGCCGACCCCGTCCTTGGCGCCTCCGAAGTCGCGCTCGCGATAGGTCTCGGTGCGCCACGACGTGCGGGGGTCGCCGTCGGTCGCGTAGCCGACCTCGTCGTCGTGCTCGCCGTCGCCGGCGGGATCGATGACTCCGGTGGCCGTCAGGGCGACGGTGCTGGACGAGCTGGGGTCGTCGACACCGGACGCAGCACCGCCGAGGTTGACATCGCCCGCTTGGCTGCGGGCGATCAGCAGCGCGGCCAGACCGCTCGCCGCGAGCACCACGACGGCGACGATGGCGGGGACGAGCCAGTGGCGGCGCGGTCGGGCGTGGGCCGGTGCCGCTGTCGGCGTTGGGACCGGAGCGGTACCGGGCACGTGACCGGGAGCCTCTCGACCGGCACGGGGCCACGGGGTCGCGCCGGAGGGCGCCGCGGTCGACGAGCGGTCCGGGGTGGGCTCGGTTGCGGTGGGTGGCGCGGCGAGCGTGGTCGGGTCCTCGACGGGCGTCGAGGTCGCGACATGCTGTCGTGGGGTGGCCGGTGCGAGGACCCGGGGGTCGGTGAGCGCCTGACGCATCGAGGCGGCGTTCGTGAAGCGGACGTCGCGGGAACGGGCGAGCGCGATGAGCAGCGCCTGCTCGAGGGCGGGCGGGATGTCCGCGCGGAACGTCGAGGGACGGGGAGGGTCCTGGTGGAGCCGGACGAGGGCGGTGGCCGCCGCTCCTTCGGCGACGAAGGGAGGACGCCCGCACAGCGCTTCGTACAGCACGACGCCGAGCCCGTAGATGTCGGTCCGCCCGTCGACCTTCTCGCCCTCGACCTGTTCGGGGGCGAGGTACTTGACGGTGCCGAGCATGGTGCCGGTGTTGGTCATGTCGGTGCTGTCGTGGACCTTGGCGATGCCGAAGTCGGTGACCATGACGCGGCCGTCGTCGCACAGGAGGATGTTGGCGGGCTTGATGTCGCGGTGGATGACCCCGGCACGGTGCGCGGTGGTCAGGGCGTCGGCGACGTCGGCGCCGATGTGGACGACCTCGACCGGATCGAGCCGGCCCCGCTCGTCGAGGTACTCGCGCAGGTTGCGCCCACGGACCAGTTCCATGACGATCGCCAGCAGGTCGCCGGCCTGGCAGGTGTCGTAGATCGCCACGATCGATGGGTGGCGCAGGCGGGCGGCGGCGAGCGCCTCGGACCGGAACCGCGTGGTGAACGACTCGTCCGCTGCCAGGTGGGCGTGGAGGACCTTGATGGCCACCGGTCGCTCGAGGACCTGGTCGACGCCTTCCCAGACCTCCGCCATGCCCCCGGACGCGATGAGGCGATGCAGCTCGTAGCGCTCGGCGAGCACGAGGCCCGGACGGGGCTTGGCGTCGGCGCGTTGGGGCAGGTTGGTGTCGGCCACGGCGAGTCAAACGCTACCGGTCCGCCGTCAGCGGGCAGCGGCAGGTGCTCGGGCCGGCTGCGTCGGCGTGGTGTCGGGGGTCGTGGTCGTCGTCGGCAACGCCGGTCAGCGCACGAAGCAGCAGCCGATGATGCGGGGCCCGCCGTGGGTGCCGATCACCGCGCCGATCTTGCCGACGGTGATCTGGTCGCGGGGGTAGCGGTCGGCGATCAGGTCGAGGAAGTCGTCGATGTCGGGTGCCTCGCCGTGGGCGACGACGACGTGGCGGATGTCGCCCTGCGCGTAGATGAGGTCGCGCAGCGCCTCGAGCGACTTGCGACGGGTGCGGTGCTTGCCGGCCTCCTCGACGGATCCGTCCTTGATCCGGATCATGGGCTTGATGGACAGCAGTCCGCCGACGAGCGCCTGTGCGCCGCCGACGCGTCCTCCCTTCTTGAGGTTGTCGAGGGTGTCGAGCGTGGCGAGGATGTCGGTGCGGGCCACGAGGTCGGCCACGAGGGCCTCGATCTCGTCGGCCGACTTTCCCTCCTTCGCGGCGCGGGCGGCCTCGACGACCTGGGTGCCGAGCCCCGCCGTGATCGACAACGAGTCGATGACGCGCACGTCGAGCTCCTCGGCCATGGACCGCTGCGCGGCGCGAGCCGCCTCGATGGTGGCGGAGAGCTTGCCCGACAGGTTGATGCACACCACGGCGTCGGCGCCCGCGTCCTTCGCGTTGCGGAACGCGACTTCGAACGCACCCGGCGACGGGGCTGACGTCTCGGGCAGGCCGTCGAAGTCGGCCATGCGCGCGTAGAAGTCTTCGACGCTGAGCTGCTCGCGGTCGACGAGCTCGTCGTCGCCGAATCGGATCCTCAGCGGCACGACCGTGATCTCGTGTTCGGCCACCTGCGCTTCGGTCAGATCGCAGGCGCTGTCGGTGACGATGTGGACGGCCATGTCTCCCCCCGGGGTCTGGAGCGCTGGGGCCCCTCGGACGCTTGCCGGAGCGTAGCGGCGCACTGGGGGCGGGACCGACAGGCCCCGCAACCGATCAGGCCCGCGAGATCAGCGGAGGCTCGGGTGGCTCGAGTCGACGAGGCGTCGTGCCCGACGGGTCTTGCGGAAGTGCAGGCCCCACCAGATCAGGAGGAACACGCCGGCGCTGATCGAGATGACGAGCCCGAGGCCGGATATGGCGGTCGACCGGACGGTGAAGCGCGTCGAGGTGATCTCGAGGCGGTCGTCGGGTGTCCGGACCGAGACCTCGACGGGGAAGGCTCCCGAGGCCCGGGACGAGACGGGCACCGTCACCCGGGTGGACGAGGTCGGGGCAAGGACGACCCTTCGGGTGTCCCCCTCGGGGAACTCGAGCTTGACGCTCGTGATCGAGACCTCGACCTCGACCTCGTAGTCCAGGGAGCTCTCGACGGTGATCGGGAGCTCGCCCCGTTCGTCGGTGAGGGTGACCCGCTGGTCGTCAGGGGCCACGATGGCGGCGAACTGGGCGTCGATGTGGCCGTCGACCGAGGAGAGGTAGGCGTCGCGGGCCTCGTCTCCCAGGCCCTCGGCCTCGGAGACGAGGACCTGGCGGTCGAGGTCGTCGGCACGGGATGCATCGGTGCGCAGCATCGTGCGGTACGAGGCGATGTGGGCGCGCGCCGCCTCGACGCGGTTGGGGAGGTCACCCAACGGCAGGGTCGGACCGGCCCAGTACTCGCGCACGAGCGTCTCGCCGGATCGGACGGTCGCGGTGCGGGTGACGCGGAACAGGTCGTCGACGGTGACAGGGCTCACCACCGGGCTCCCACCGCCTCCCGCGGTGCGATCGGCCAGGCCGTCGAGCACGGCGTCGTAGGTCTCGACGGGGACGTCGAGGTCGGCCGGCACCGACAGGACAGCGCCGCGCGGTTCGGTGCTGGTGCCCCAGGTGACGGCGAGGTCGGCGAGCACCAGGTGGCCGTTGAGCACGGGGTCGGCGGTCTCGGTGAGCCGGCGAACGAGGGAGTCGTCGGTCGACACGGCCGGTACGAGGTGCCCGGTGCTGTCGGGTACGGCGAAGGTGGAGTACGACGTTGCGGGCCCCGTCCCGCTGAGCGGAGCGAGTTGGCCGGAGGGGACGACGACCTGGTCGGTGCCGGTGAAGACGAGCCGCGTGAGGGTCTCGGGGGTGATGGTCGGATCGGCGAGGATCGTCCGCGTGTCGGGGCGCACGCCGATGCGGACGTCGATCGCCTGGGCACCGGCGACCAACTGGGTGTTCAGCGAGGCGTCGGCGGGAGGCGGAGCCGCGACCCACGACCCGACGTCGAGGTCCACGTAGGTCCGCCCGAGGATCTGGCGCGTCGCGGCCACCTCGCCGAAGGTCGTCAACCGGCTCGTCGCCGCCGGGTCCCCGATCCCACCAGTCGTGGCGGTCTGGGTGTCGACTGCCGCGAGGGCGTCGACCGTCTCGGGGGTGGGGACGAGGGTGAGGGGCACCGTCGGGTGGACCCGCAGCGCGGCGGTCGCGGCGTCGATCCGCGCCAGCGCGGCCGGATCCATCTCGATCGCCCCGCCCGGGAGGTGGCTGGGTGCCGCGTGGACGGGCACGATCAGCGAGACCGCCAATGGGGTGGTGGCGCCCTCGGGCGGTAGTCGGATCAGGTGGGTCACCGCGACGGCGAGCTGGTTGTCGTCGTCGTCGAGCACCGCGATGCGGACGGGGTAGACGCCGGCCTGGCTCAGCCGGATGCCGAATGGCGGTGTCGTGTCGGGCTCGACGGGGATGGAGGTGCGGATGCCCGTCGAGCTCCCTGTCGAGGTGCTGGTCGTCGTGGCCTCGTAGGCGGTGAGCTCGAACGCGTGGATGTCGGAGGCGAGCGGCCGGCCGAGGTTCTCGTGGCCGAGGCTCTCGTCGAGCTCGGCGGTGGAGGCGATGCGGGGGAACACCGCGATGTCGAGGCGATCCGTGGGTGACGCTCCCGCGATGTCGAGGGCGAGGTCGAAGGTTCCGGCCGGTGCGACCCACGACGATTGCGACAGCAGCGCGATCGTGGGCGTGCCCGCTGGTGTCGTCGTCTCGGTCTGGGTTCTCTCGGCCTGGTCAGGTCGGGCCTGGACGGAGTCAGGGGGGGCCTGGACGGGGTCAGGTCGGGACGGCGCTTCCGCGATCGCTCCGGCCGGTCGGGCCCCGGAGGTCCGTGGGGGGATCGCGACGACGCTGAGCGCCAGCGCGGCGAGCGCGAGCGATGCACCCATCGCGCTGCGCCGCCGTCGACGGTCCCTCGTCATCGGTGGGCCCGTGCGTCGGCGCGCGACGAGTCCAGCACGCGCTGGAGCACGGCGAGTCCGACTGGCTCCCGGACGAAGCCGAGCCGTTCGTACAACGCCACGGCGGCGTCGTTCGACTCCTGCGTGTTGACGAGGATCGACGCGCCGTGGTGCGAACGGGCCCACCTGAGGGCATCGAGCACGAGGGCGGACCCGATGCCGCGCCCGTGGTGGGCGGGGTCGACCGCGAGCCGCTGGAGGTAGGCGATCCCTGCGGCGCGGCCGGTGACGGCGTAGCCGACCACCCGCCGGTCCTCGGTGGCGACGCGGAACCTCGACGACGGCGTGGCCGACCGGGCGTCGAGCAGGCCGCGCTCGTCGAAGCGCCAGAAGGGCGTGAAGGCCGCGGCGTCGACCTCGAGCACCCGCTCGCGGTCACGCCGGCGACCGCGTCGCTGGACGATGGCACGCGGCGGTGGATCGAACCGGTCGATGAGCGACCGGCGCAGCAGGTGGAGCCGTTCGGTGACGTCGAACCCGGCGTCGATGAACGGCTGTTGCTCGACGTCGGACAGCGCGGGGGTGATCACCGAGCTGTAACCCTGATCCGCGATACGGTCGAGGAGCTCGAGGACGGCCGGGACGTCGAAGGGCTTCCCGGGTGCTGGGATGACCTGCGCGATGGACGCGTCACCTCGCCACGGACCGACACGGAGTTGGTTCGGGCCCCACTGGAGCATCTCGAGCTTGCCCATCGCGATCTGGACGAGGATACGACGGCCGACCGCACGGTTCGACCCGGTAGCGTGCCCGCCGTGGTTCCCGAGCGCCTGCAACCCGTCCTCGACCAGGTCCGCCCTCTGGCCGAGCGCTTCGGATCAGCGGGCTACTCGCTGTACCTCGTGGGTGGTGTGGTGCGCGACCTGCTCCTCGGGCTCGACCTCACGGCGGGCAACGACATCGATCTCACCACCGACGCCCTGCCCGGCGACACGAAGCGGCTGGTGTCCGACTTCGCCGACGCGGTGTGGTCACAGGGCGAGCGGTTCGGCACGATCGGGTGTCGGCGCGGCAGGTGGGACTTCGAGATCACGACCCACCGCGCCGAGGCCTACCAGGCCGACTCGCGCAAGCCCGAGGTCGCGTTCTCGACCGACATAGGCGCCGACCTGTCGCGGCGGGACTTCACCGTCAACGCCATGGCGCTCGCGCTGTCGGGTGGTGTCGACGCCGAGCCGCAGCTCGTCGACCCCTTCGACGGCGCGGTCGACCTCGCGGCGGGCCGCCTGCGCACACCCCTCTCGCCCGAGGAGTCGTTCAGCGACGATCCGTTGCGGATGCTGCGCGCCGCCCGGTTCATTGCCGGCTATGGGTTGAAGCCCGATGCCGATCTGGTCGCAGCGGTGCGGTCCATGGCGGACCGACTCGACATCGTCTCGCCCGAGCGCATCCGCGACGAGTTCGACAAGCTCATCGTCGTCGAGGATCCCACCGCCGGCCTGTGGTTCCTGGTGGACACGGGACTCGCCGACCACTTCCTGCCCGAGCTGTCGGCGATGAAGCTGGAGCAGGACCCCATCCACCGCCACAAGGACGTGCTCAGCCACACGTTCGCCGTGGTCAAGAACACGCAACCCGAGCGCATCGTGCGCCTCGCCGCGCTGTACCACGACGTGGGCAAGCCCAAGACCCGCTCGTTCGAGGGTGGCGGGGTGTCGTTCCACCACCACGAGGTGGTCGGCGCCCGCATGACCCGCGATCGGCTGCGCGCCCTCAAGTACTCGAACGAGGACGTCAAGGACATCAGCAAGCTCGTGTACCTGCACCTGCGGTTCCACACCTACGCCATGGGCTGGACGGACAGCGCGGTGCGCCGGTTCGTGCGCGACGCCGGCCCCCTGCTCGGTCAGCTCATCGAGCTCACCCGGTGCGACTGCACGACGCGCAACCTCAAGAGGGCGGCGATGCTCGCCAAGCGCATGGACGACCTCGAGGACCGCATCGCCGCGCTCCAGGCCCAGGAGGAGCTCGATGCCATCCGCCCCGACCTCGACGGCCAGCAGGTGATGGCCCTGCTCGACGTCCCGCCGGGCCCGGTGGTGGGCAAGGCGCTCGACTTCCTCCTCGAGCTCCGGCTGGAGGAAGGCCCTCTCGGCGAGGAGGAGGCCGACCGGCGCCTGCGCTCCTGGTGGGAGAAGCAGCCGCCGTCGCACCCGTGAGGCCGGTCCGAGATCTGGCCGGGATCGCATCGACGGGTTGCCCCCGGTCGCGGGTGCCTGCAGAATGCATGCATGCCCGCGATCACCGTCCGAGATGTTCCCGATGAGACCCGCGACGAGCTGGCGGCCCGGGCGGCCCGGTCGGGTCGATCGATGCAGGAGTACCTCAGGGCGGAACTGATGGCGCTGGCCGATCGTCCGGATCAGGCGGAGCTGATCGCTCGAATCCGTGAGCGGGTGAAGCGCGAGGGCACCGTGGTCGGCGGCGACGAGATCGTCGCCGCCCGGGATGCCGATCGCCGGTGACGCTCGTCGTCGATGCGTCCGTCCTCGTGGCGGCGACGGTCGACGCCGGCAGAGTCGGGAACTGGGCCGCGGACCTCCTCGTCACGGCCGACCTCGCGGCGCCCCACCTGATCCTCGTCGAATCGGCCAGCGCGCTGCGTCGATTGGTCCGGACCGGCGCCGTCTCGTCCGATGCGGCATCGGACGCCCACGACGAGATGCTCGATCTGGCGATCGACCTCTACGACTACGCGCCGTTCGCCAGGCGCATCTGGCAGCTGCGGGAGACGGTCACGCCCTACGACGCCTGGTACGTCGCCGTCGCCGAGGCGGCTGAGGCACCGCTTGCGACCGTCGATCAAAGCCTGGGTCGAGCGCCCGGTCCCCGCTGCGAGCTCGTGGTGCCGGAGTCGTAACCCAGGCGGGTGTGGGGGGTTCCCCCGAGAGACGGATCCGGCGCGCTCGGTCACCGTGGTGCTCATGATCACCACGACGTCTCCTGCCACCATCGCGGTCGCTGCCCCCGCTGCCCCCGCTGCCGAACCGCAGCGGGATCGGGTGCTCGACCTGCTGCGCGTCGGCGCGTTCGCCGTCGTTGTGGCCTGGCACTGGGTGTTCACCGTCATCTGGTTCGACGACGGCCCCCACGTCGGCAACCCGGTCGGGGTCACCCCGGGCCTGTGGTTGCTGACCTGGTTCCTGCAGCCGATGCCGGTGTTCTTCGCGGTGGGCGGTGCGCTCCACGCCCGCTCGTACGGGGGACGACCGCTGGCGTTCTGGCGGCGGCGGGTCCAGCGCCTGGCCGTCCCCGCGCTCCCACTGCTGGTTCTCGCGACCGTGGCCGCGGTCGCCGCATCGTCGGCCGGACGTCCCGACATCGTGCGGACGATCGTGCTGGTCGTCTCGCCGCTGTGGTTCCTGGCCACCTACCTCGTGCTGGTGCTGCTCGCCCCGCTCGCGGTCACGGCGCATCGAGCCTTCCCGAAGGCGGCCCTCGCGGCCGTCGGCGCCGCGGTCATCACCATGGACGTCGCCCGCTTCACCTTCAGCTGGGGAGGGTGGTTCCACATCGTGGTGGCCTTCGCCCTCGTCTGGGGATTCGTGCACCAGCTCGGATTCCACCTCGATGCTCTGCGGCGGGCGTCGATGCCGGCCCGGCTCGCGGTGATGCTCGGTGGGCTCGCCGCGCTGGTCCTGTGCGTCACGGTCGGGCCCTACTCCCGAGCCATGGTCGGCCATCCGGGGGAGAAGATCTCCAACTTCGGCCCTCCGACGCTCGCCGTGTGCTGCCTCGCCGTCTTCCAGCTCGGCCTGCTCGCCTGCTTCGAGGAGCGCATCGCCCGCCGTGCGGCGCGTTCGGTGGCGGCCCTCGACCGGGCCGAGCGGTGGATCATGCCCACCTACGTGTGGCACCTGAGCGGCTACGTGCTGTTCGTCGGTCTGCTGCTCCAGGTCGGCGTCGACATCCCGGGTGAGTCGAACGGTGCCTGGTGGATCAGTCGTCCTCTGTGGGTGCTCGGTCCCGCCGCCTTCACGGTGCCCCTGGTCGTGTTCGTCGACCGGATGTCCCACCGGCGCCACAGCACGGTCGCCACGACCCCCGGTCGTTGAGGCATCCTCGTGAGGATGGTTGCAGCGAGCGACGCCCGCCGGAGCGGTGGGGAGCGGGGTGTGTGCCCGAGCGGCGGGGAGCGGGGTGTGTGCCGGAGCGGCGGGGAGCGGCGAGGTCGAGAGCGGGGACCTGACAACCGCGGGTTGGCCACGCCGACCAGCCGCAGCGTCCAGCGCGGCCTGGTCGTGCTGCGGTGGGCGACGCTGGCCTGGTGCGTGGCGGTGGTGGTCATGAGTCGTGAGCGGCTCGAGCGACCGTGGGTTGCCGTGGTGGTGTTGGCGGCCGCGGCCGTGGTCACCGTCTTCACCACGGTGCAGGCGGCCCGGGGCTGGGCGCCGACCACGGCTTCGGTGCTCATCGAGCTGGCTGTCGACGTCGCGCTGATCGTCGGTGACGGGTACGCCTTCGTGGAGGGCACGGCGCGCAACGGCCACCAGAGCCTGGCCGGCCAGTTCCCCATCGTGGGCGTGGTGAACGCGGGGTTCGTGCTCGGCGTCTGGTTCGGTCTGTCCGCCGGCGCCGTGGTCGGGTTCAGCAACACGATCTCGGTGTGGGTCAACGGCTTCCGTGAATTCGAGGGCGACGACCTGGCCTCGCTCGGCTCGTCGGTCTGCTTCTTCGCCCTGTGGGGTGGCGTGGCGGGCTGGGTCGGCCGGCTCCTCACCCGGGCCGAGCACGAGGTCGCCACCACTCGTGCCCGGGAGGAGGTCGCCGCCACGCTCCACGACGGCGTGCTGCAGACGCTCGCCCTCGTCGAGCGGAGGACCGAGGTGTCCGATCCCGAGCTGGCGCACCTCGCCCGGGACACCGATCGGGACCTGCGGGCCTTCCTGTGGGACAGACCCGCACGGACCGACGGCCGCGTCGACCTCGCGACCGAGGTGCGCGACGCCGCGCTCCGCGCCGGTCGACCGTTCGACCTCGACGTCGTCCTGTCCATCGTCGACGACGACGTGGTCCTCGCTGCGTCGGACGCGGCCGCGTTCGCCGGCGCCGTCGGCGAGGCCGTCACCAATGCGGGGAAGCACTCGGGTGCTGACACCGTGGTCGTGTTCGTCGACCGTGAGGACGACGACACGGTGTTCGTGTCGGTTCGCGACGACGGTCGCGGCTTCGATCCCTCTGTCCCGGCGGCCGACCAGCCCGGCCGCGGGATCGTCGGCTCGATCGAGGCGCGGATGGATGCGGCAGGTGGCCGCACGGAGATCGTGAGCGAACCGGATGGCGGTACCGACGTGCGACTGTGGTTGCCATGAGCGATCCGGAGACCTCGCCGATACGGGTTGTCCTGGCCGACGACCACGAGATCGTGCGGTCGGGTCTGCGCACCGAGCTCACGTCAGCACCCGCCGCGGGGTTCGATGCGGCCAGGCGGTTCGAGGTGGCCAGGCGGTTCGAGGTGGCCAGGCGGTTCGAGGTGGCCAGGCGGTTCGAGGTGGTCGGGGAGGCGGACAACGCGGTGGGTGCCATCGACGTCATCACCGCTCGCAGGCCCGACCTCGTCGTGTGCGACCTCCACATGCCCGAGGGCGGCGGTCTCGCCGTGGTTCGGGCCGCGGCGACCGTCGCACCGATCGTGATCCTCACGGTGTCGGAACAGGAGCGCGACCTCCTCGACGCCGTGGCCGCCGGAGCGGCCGGCTACCTGCTCAAGACGATGCCACCGGACGAGCTGCGCGCCGCGTTGATCCAGGTCGCCGCGGGTGAGCCGGCCTTCAGCCCGTCGCTCGCCGCCCTCGTGCTCGGCGAGTTCCGCCGCATGGCCAAGTCGGCCGGCGCCAACCCGCTCACCGATCGTGAGCGCGAGGTGCTCACCCAGGTCGCCCGAGGCCTCACCTACGCGCAGATCGGCACCGAGCTCGGGATCTCGCCCAAGACGGCCGAGAACCACGTGCGCAACATCTTGGGCAAGCTCCACCTGTCGCGACGAGCCGATCTGATCCGCTACGCCGTCGATCACGGGATCGGCTAGCGCTCCCGTCAGCTACCTGAGGGTTCGGGACCGCTGGGTCAGAGGAGGCGGAAGGCGGTGAGGAGTGCTCCGACGAAGGTGAGGGTGGCCACCAGATGGAGGCGGAGCTCGCGGTGCAGTTCCGTGCGGAGGCCACCGATCTGGTCGTGCAGTTCCGTGCGGAGGCCACCGATCTGGTCGTGCAGTTCCGTGCGGAGGTCACCGGTCTGGTCGTGCAGTTCCGTGCGGAGGTCACCGGTCTGGTCGTGCAGTTCCGTGCGGAGGCTACCGATCTGGTCGTGCAGCTCGGAGCGGAGGTCACCGATCTGGTCGTGCAGCTCGGAGCGGAGGCTACCGATCTGGTCGTGCAGCTCGGAGCGGAGGGAGTCGATCTCGTGCACGACGTCGCTCTTGAGCGCGATGCACTCGGCGCGGACGAAGTCCTTCGTGGCCGGAGTCTCGAGGTCGTTGGCCGGAAACTGGGAGACCAAGGCTTCTGCGACCTCCTCGCCGAGGTGTGGAGCGAAGTGCTCGTAGACGATGCTGCGCTGTTGGCTGGTGAGGGCCACAGGCCTGCCCTTCGTGATCGATGTCCAGCCCGATCGACGTCGGGCCGGTTGGTGTCTCTGTGGGCCACCTGGGTGGCCGATGCATCGGGGAAGGCGCATCGAGCGTACCGGCATGGGGTGACGGTGTCGATGGCCGGAACGGGCCGCTCATCGGTCTGCGCCGTAGGGCCTCGTGAGGACATCCTCGGCCCGACGACTTGCCCCGGTGCCGTGGACCGGGGCGCCTCGCCGGACGTGAGATGCAGGAGCGGTCAGACCGGCACCGGGGGACAAGGTCCGACGCCTTCCCCTACAGGCCTTCTTTGCGACCTCGGATGACGAGGGTGGCGGGGACCTCTGACATGTGGTCGTCCCACAGCGTGCTGCGGGGACCCTCGGACGGCTCCGGCTCCAGCAGGGTGTCGACCCGGAAGTTGGCCCGTGTGAGGCTGGTGAACACCTCGCCGATGGTGCGGGGGTGCTCGACCCCGCCGTCGTAGGGGACGGGTGCGTTGTCGAAGTAGCTCCCCGCTCGTACGACGTTGAACGCCGGGTGCGGAAGGGCGATCACGAGGTGGCATGACGGGCGCAGCACGCGGTGCACCTGGCGGAAGACGCGGTCGAGGTCGTCGACGCCGGCCAGGGAGTAGACCGCGAGGGCCACGTCGATCTGGTCGGCGCGGATGAAGGCGAGCTCGGCGAGATCGCTCTGGTGCAGCTCGGCCTTGACCTCGGCCGTCTCGCACGCGAACCGCACCTGGTCGAGGCGCTCGAGTGACGGATCGACCGTGATGACGTGGGCACCCTGGCGGGCGATGGCGACGGTCGATGCTCCGCCGCCGGCGCCCAGCTCGAGCACCCGTTTGCCCTCGAGGGTCCCGAGCAGCCGAAAGGCGGACTCGTCGGCGATGTCGGGTCCGTACGACACGACATGGGTGGGGAGATCCACCTCGGTGGGGAAGCGCGAGGACAGCGGTGCGCCGGGGTCGACGGCGCCACCCTGGAGCACCTCGAGGACCGGTTCAGCGACTTGGCGGAGGTGCGCGCTGGGGTGTCCCCCGGTGGTGAGGTCGGGCATGTCTGGGGGCTCGGTGCCGTCGGTCATCGTCTTCAAGTGTGCCCGCCGAGGTCGTCACGCGGGTCGATGCCGCGGAGCAGGTCGACAACGCTGTCGCTACGCTCGTGGCCCGTGAGCTTCGGCACTGGAGCCCTACGTGGGCCGCAGGCGGGGACACCCGGCGAGATCGACTACCGACTCGCGCGCCAGAACGTCATCTCCGAGTATCGCAAGGGTCGATTGGCCCAGCACGAGGTCTGCGACGCCCATCCGGAGCTGGTGCGCGCCGCTCGGGAGGCCTCCGAGCCGACGCGGCAAGCCTGCCCGATCTGCGAGGATGCCGAGCTCGTCCACGTCACCTATGTCTTCGGGCCCCGTCTTCCTGCCTATGGACGATGCGTCACCAAGCCGTCCGAGCTCCAGGCGCTCAGCCGGCGTCGCGGCGAGTTCTCGGCCTACGTGGTCGAGGTGTGTCCGGAATGTGCTTGGAACCACCTCCACCGTTCGTTCGTCTTGAACCCACGACGCCCGACCTGACACGGTCGAGCACCCCCCTTCCATGAGTCCGCCGTCATCGGCCGCGAACCGCGGCCCGAAGCAGTCCCGAACCCGATCGTCGCGTTCTGGTGATGTCGCGTCCGGCCGTCGGTCCGACCATCGCGGGCGGGGGAGCCGCCGGGAGCGTCGGGCGGCCCGCAAGGCGAGTGGGCGCCGCACCTTCCTCTGGCGGTGGCGGCGCGGCTTCTTCGCGTTGGGCCTGGTCCTGATCCTGGCGGTCGCGGGCGCCGCGTACCTGTTCACCCAGGTCTCGCTGCCGCCCTCGGAGCCGCCGCTCCTCCAGACCACCTACATGTGCTCGGCCGAGGTGCTGTCGGGGTGCGGTGCCGACAACTCGCTCGCCCAGTTCTCCGGTGGTGTCGATCGCGAGACGGTCACCTACGAGGAGCTGACGCCCGAGGTGATCAACGCCGTGCTCGCCACGGAGGACCGCGACTTCTTCAAGCACGGTGGCGTCGATCCCGTGGGCATCGCCCGCGCCTTCGCGGCCAACGTCCGCAACGAGGAGATCACCCAGGGCGGATCGACCATCACGCAGCAGTACGTGAAGCAGACGTTCCTCACGAACGAGCAGTCGCTCAGCCGCAAGGCGAAGGAGGCGGCGCTCGCCGTCAAGATCGAGCGCGAGCTCTCCAAGCAGGAGATCCTCACCCGGTACCTGAACCTCATCTACTTCGGACGCGGTGCCTACGGCGTGCAGGCCGCATCGCGGGCGTACTTCGGCAAGGAGATCGACCAGGTCACCCTGCCCGAGGCGGCCTACCTCGCGGGGTTGATCCGTGGTCCGGAGCTCGCCGATGCCAACCTGCCTGACGACAACCCCAAGAAGGC
This sequence comes from uncultured Rhabdothermincola sp., assembly GCA_964525005.1. Classification (GTDB taxonomy): domain Bacteria; phylum Actinomycetota; class Acidimicrobiia; order Acidimicrobiales; family Acidimicrobilacustridaceae; genus CAZALT01. Next base: position 2,903 of record CAZGEF010000005.1, on the reverse strand, counting down.
GGCGCAGAAGGCCGAAGCCGAGCTGCAGCGCTCCAAGGCCCTCGGTTCGATGCTCGAAGCAGCCTTCATCGACCAGGCGGGCTACGACGCGGCGATGGCCGACGACTGGAGCAGCGTGCTCCCGCGGTCCGAGAGCACGGGGAACTTCGGCACCGTCGCCCGCACCGACATCGGCACCGAGTACTTCGTCGACTACGTGAAGAGCTGGCTCGTCAGCTCGGGGAAGTTCACCGACGGAGAGATCTACGGCGGTGGCCTGCGCGTGTACACGACGCTCGATCTCGGCAAGCAGGAGATGGCCTACGACGCCGTGACCTCCGTGCTGGACCGCCCGGACGATCCGGCAGGTTCGCTCGTCTCGGTCGACAGCAGGGGCCACGTGGTGGCCATGATGGGTGGCACGGACTACTCGACGTCGCAGGTGAACCTCGCGGTCGGCGTCGAGGGGGGAGGTGGCGGTCGACAGCCGGGGTCGTCGTTCAAGCCCATCGTGCTGGCCGAGGCGCTGAACCAGGGCATCCCGCTCACGACGGTCCTCGACGCTCCCGCCAAGAAGACCTTCCCCGGTGCCGACGACGGGATCGACTGGGTCGTGGCCAACTACGGCGATGCCGGCCTCGGCCGGCTCGATCTCGTCGACGCCACCAAGAAGTCGTCGAACACGGCCTATGCCCAGCTCATGCTCGACGTCGGGCCGGACAACGTGGTTGCGCTCGCCGACCGGCTGGGGATCACCGCACCGCTCCAGCCGTACAACTCGCTCGTGCTGGGCACGGTCGGCGTCTCGCCGCTCGACATGGCATCGGTGTACTCGACCTTCGCCGGTGACGGCGAGCACATCACCCCCGTCACGGTCACCAAGGTCACCGACGCGAAGGGCACGATCCTCTACGAGCCGAAGTCCACACCGGATCGGGTCCTGTCGGAAGAGGTGGCCGAGCAGGTCAACTGGGCGCTCAACCAGACCGTCGAGAGCGGTACGGCGACCAAGGCGAAGTTCCACCAGCCCGCTGCCGGCAAGACCGGGACGACGGAGGGCTACCAGGACGCGTGGTTCGTCGGCTACACGTGTCGGCTCACGGCGGCCGTGTGGGTGGGCTACCCGAACGGCGACGGTGCGGGGAACCCTCGCTACATGACCGACGTGCACGGCATCAAGGTCGCGGGGGGCACGTTGCCGGCCGAGATCTGGAAGAGGTACATGGAGCAGGCCACGCTCGACCTCGAGTCCTGCCCCTACGACAAGCCCGGTGCCGCGCCGGCACCGACCGGCACGTTCGTGCCGCGCCCCTCGGGGACCACGGCGACGACGGCGGGGGGAGCGAGCACCACGACCACCACGGAACAGGTCGGTCCTGCCCCGACCGAGCCGCCACCGCCGACGACCGCACCGCCCACCACCGAGCCGCCACCGCCGACGACCGCACCGCCCACGACAGCGACCCCGCCCACCTCTGCCGATCCGCCGTGATGCCCGGGCGACCCGGCGACCCCGGCCCGGGCGCGCCGCGACGGAGTTGTGTCGGCCCGTGATCATGGGGTTACGCTTTCCGTATCCGCCGGCAGCCGAGGGGCGCTGGACGGACAAGGAGGCTCGTCATGAGCAAGCAGGTCACCGCGCCGGCCGTGCAGGCGCGCAAGGTCCGTACGGGTGCCGACCCTCTGGTGATGGTCACGGCCTACGACGCCCCGGGAGCGCGCATCGCCGACGAGGCCGGGGTCGACATGATCCTGGTGGGTGACTCGCTCGCCATGGTCGTGCTGGGCTACGACGACACGCTGCAGGTCACCGTCGACGACATGGCCCACCACGTGGGCGCCGTCGCCCGGGCCAAACCGCAGCCGTTGGTCGTCGCCGATCTTCCGTGGATGAGCTACCACGTGTCGGTCGCCGACACCGTGGGCAACGCCGCGCAGCTCATCCGAGCCGGCGCCTCGGCGGTCAAGCTCGAGGGCGGCGCCAAGCGCGTACCCATGGTCGAGGCCATCGTCGATGCCGAGATCCCGGTGATGGGCCACATCGGCCTCACCCCGCAGTCGGTGCACGCCATGGGCGGCTTCAAGGTGCAGGGTCGCCGCACCGACGCCGCGCTCGCACTGGTCGACGACGCGCTGGCGCTCGAGGAGGCGGGCTGCTTCGCCATCGTGCTCGAGGGCGTGCCCGACGAGGTGGCTCGCATGGTCACCGAGGCGCTCACCGTCCCGACGATCGGGATCGGCGCCGGACCGGCGTGCGACGGCCAGGTCCTGGTCTTCCACGACCTGCTCGGCATCGAGGACCGCATCACCCCGAAGTTCGTCCGCCGTTACGCGTCCCTCAAGGCCGATGCCGTGTCCGCCATGCGCGAGTTCGCCGACGACGTCCGGGGCGGGTCCTTCCCCGATGCCAGCGAGAGCTACCACCTCGCCGACGACGTCGCCGACGCCCTGGGGCTCTACGGCCACGTGGCGGCCAAGTCGGCCTGACCGGTCGGAGGTCGCCGGTGGACCGATCGGTGATGGTGCGACGTCGGTTCGATCCGTGAGCCTCTGGCTGTCACACCCCTTCGGCATGCTTGTGGTGTCGGGTGCGTCGATGCGGGATCGTCCCGCCGACTCCCCTACAGTTGCAGGGTTCCGAATTGGACCCTGCCCCGGAAGTGCCGGGGCCCCGGCTGCGGCCGCGGACCAGAGGGAGAGGTGATGCTCGCCATGCGGGCGTACGAACTCATGATCATCTACACGGGCGAGACGGAGGACCAGCAGGTCCGCGACGCCATCGCCGGTGTCACCAAGGCCATCGAGGCCGACGGTGGCAAGGTCGCCACCAGCGATTTCTGGGGCAAGCGCCGCTTCGCCTACGAGATCGACCACAAGTGGGAGGGCTACTACGTGGTCCTCGAGATCGTCACGGAAGCACGTGA
>CAZGEF010000004.1:0-57225 GCA_964525005.1 uncultured Rhabdothermincola sp. | reverse complement strand
TAGCCGGGCAACCATCACACCCAGCTCAAGACCCACTCTGAACAGATAGGGCTAGTTCTGGCGATGACAAAACCGACCCCACCGGGCTGCGGCCGTGTGACGCGTTGTTCCAGCCTTTGCTGAAGGGCTCGTACGGGATCGGGCCCAACTCCATACCCTCGATCACGGACACGATTGGCTATCTCACGTGGGGACTTCCGAAAGACGTTGCCGAGTGCGCGGCGCCTTGGCCGGAGGACGTCATCTCGTCCACGGATGGCTGGTACTACGTCGGTCGGGCAGCGTCGATCAACAGTCAGGTGCGGGCGACGATCTATGACCTGGGGACGAGGGCGATCCGTCTCGAGATCGAGGACTACACGATCAACCTGCAGGTAGGCTTGATCCCAACGCTCGGTGGGCATTTCTCGGTAGACGTCGACGGCGAGAACTGGAAGCACACCTCCCCAGACCTCAACAGCCGCTTCTCGTACGAACCCCCAACGCAGTTCCGCGCGGCGATGTACGGCTCTCAAACCTTCTCCGATGTGAAGGTCACCTGGTCGCCTGCGATGGTGGACGGATCGTTCGATCATCCGAACCGCGGAATGTTCAACGTCCTCTTCTATGTGAGTGCCAGGACCACGACCTACTCGTACGGGGATTCCTGTGGGCATGCGATCGGTTCTCCGTACGGCACGGACTTTGATCGCCCGACTGCGACTTTGAGGCGATGGCCATGACCCGGCGGACTGGCGTTGCCCTCGTTCGGACCGTCGGCACGCTGATCTTGCTGTCGCTCGTGCTGTTCGTTGCCGCGTGCGGTGATCCCGGCCCTGGAGTCGAACTCGAGTCCCAGGCCAGCTCTCGAACAACGACTGGCGAGACCGAATCGACGGTGAGCGCCAGCGACTACAAGGTCGGCTTGGTCATACACCTGTCGCCGTCCGCGACGCCCCCGGAGGTCGAGTCGTTGTTCCGCCCTCTCGGCCTGCCTCGGTATCCGTTCGATGACCGAATCAACTACACCTCGATGACCGCGGAAGTGCTTTGGTTCGGCGACCCATCCGACGGGCTCGTCGAGAGCTACATCCAAGAGATCTCGAGCTCCCCGATCGTTGTCAGTGTCGATCGAGTCGGATGAACGCGCTGCTGGTACGACCTGTCGCTGCACACACTGACAACGACCCATTGAACAAGACAGACCCGACCGGCATGCGGCCGGGTGACTGCGAAATGTCGGTGGCGAACTCAATGGCTGCGGAGGCAGCCCGGAATCCGAGCGAAGCCGGGTCGCTGAACAAGCGCCTCCAGGAGAACCGGGACTACTGGAGCAACACGACGGGTGAGCATGACGCCTGCATCTTGAGCTACGACTCGAAGGGCGACGGCCGCATCGTCGAGTCCTTCGGCAACCTCCAGGCGGCGTCGTACATCGCGGTGGTCATCGACGGCACCGGCCAGACAATGGGCAACTTCAGTGCTCGACCTCACGCGACGGCGCTGCGCGATGCGAGCGACGGGATGGCCGGGTTCGGCTCGACCGCAACAATTGGTTGGCTCGACTTCGATTCGCCCGGCGGACCGATCGCGCCGCTCGCGGGCGTCGATCCGGGCCCCGCTGCTGACGGAGCGGGCCGCCTCGCGAACTTCGCGGCGAAGCTCCGCAGATCCTATGGGGGCAAGCGAATCGTGGTGGTGGGCCACAGCTACGGTTCGGTCGTCGCTGGCATCGCCATGCGGAATCTGGCAGCCCATGATGCCATCGTGACAGGCAGCCCCGGAATTCTTGCCGACAGCGCAGGCGAAACCGGCTTCGGTGGGCATCTCTACGTCGGCAACGCGAAAGGCGACAACCGAGTCGGCACCAGCGTCGGGCCATTCGATCCACTCGGACCTTCGCCCGCAGGCTTCAGCGATGCTCGCATCCTGGATACGGGCTCGGCGAGCGGCCACAACCAGTACTACGACGGCCGAAGTCTCTGCAGCATCGCCTCGGTGGTCACCAATCGGGTCGAGGTCATGGGTTCCGCTGGTGGGCGTGATCTTTGGGGCTACAGCAGATGCCACGGATGATCGCTCGCATCGACGCCGGCCAGTCGCCGAAGTCGCTCACGGTCGCTTCGATCATCTTCCTCGTGATTCAGGTCGCAACGACGATTCTCGCCGTGGCGAGTGCGAGCGGTCCTGTGAGCTCACTTCGCCTCGAGGGCAACTCTGGCGAAGCCGCGGCGTGGGTCTTGCTCGGGATGGTCGTGCCAGTGGGGATCCTGATCACATCTGGAGTCCTACTGCTTCTGGGCCGACCTTTCGGGAGCCTGATCAGTTCCATTGCTGGTTCGGGCATCGGTTTCGCTGTCTGGATCGCGTGGCTCGTCTTCGGTCTGAGCGGGCTGTGACGAACCGACCCCACCTCATTCGGCTGGTTTGGTGGTCCGACCTGGGATCTCGAGGGGTGGCGGCCGGAGGTCTGGGACCAGCGCACCTGGGTCGAGACGCAGTGCAGCTACTAGATCGCCTGCGGTTCAAGCCGTGGGTCTGGTGGCCGTTGTTCTTCGGCATCCAGTACCTGGCGCTCGTCGTCGTCGGCCGTCTCGAGCCAGCGGGATTCGACCGCTGTGAGGCGATGCCCTCACCGGGTGCTCAGGCCGTCCAAGTCGCGGCCGCTGGTATAGCGGTTGTCGTGACGACCGGCCTCGCTCTGTGGCGGCTCCGGAACTTGCAGCTGCTCCCAGCCCTGGTCGCCATCCTGGGCTCCATGGTCGTGTGGCTCTGGCTCCTCCAAGACCCTCAGAACTGTCATCCGCCGCTCTGAGCGTGTAGCCGGAGTGTGTGGCGTCTGAACCCGCCTCGATGGTCGCGATCGGTTGATGTCCGGTCCGGACGGAACCGTCAGGGTCCGGGTCAGGTCGCCAGGTCGCGGTCGGGCCACCAACGGTGGAGGACGGCACCGATGGCCACGGCGGCGGCGAGGCACATGGGGCCCTCGGCGGCGGCGCGGAATCGCATCGAGGCGTAGATCACGACGACCGTGATCAGGACCGCGATGGGCACCGAGAGCAGGATGTAGATCGGTACCCGCCGCTTGCGCAGGAGCACCACACCGGCGATGGAGAACGGGACGAGGATCCAGTAGGCGACGTTGGCCGCGACCATCACGCCACGCGGGAACAGCTCGACGTACGAGTCGATGTCGAGTTGCTGCATCGGCTGGTAGACGCCGACGATGCGGCCGATGCGCGCCGCGACCACCAGGGGGATGCGCCTGGCGTGGTCTCCCATGTACTCGAGGGTTCCCTCGAGCTGCACCTCGTTGGCCTCGGCCTCGTCGGCGACGGGGCCGTGCGCGTCGAGCAGCTTCTGGCCGCACGTGTAGTCCCAGTACCCGATGTGCTCGCCGTAGTAGGTCGACTCGCAGTTGGCGACCGCCAGGGTCACCTCGAGCTGCCCCGACAAGAACACGGGACGGTCGAACCGGGTCAGGTTGTGGCCCACCCATGGGCCGAGCACGACCACACCGGCGAGCGCCGCGGCGCCGAGGGGCTTCCAGAACGCGGTGTCGGTCCGACGGGCGGTGCTGACACCGAGGGGGATCACCAGCAGGGGAGCGAGGAGGAGCAGCTCCGAGCGGGCCAGGGCGGCGAAGGCCACCGCGACCGCCACCCACACGACGCCCCGAAGGCTCGGGTGCCGCCAGCACCGGTAGGCGAGCCAGAGCGTGGCGAGCGTCGTGACGATCACCATCGTCTCGGACAGCACCATCCCGTCGTAGCGCCAGATCTGGGGGTACACGGCGACGAGGACCGCCGCGATGATGCCGACACGACGCCCGAGCATCTCCCGTCCTGCGCCGGCGGCGAGCGGGACGGCCGCCGCGCCGAGCAGGCAGGATGCCACCAGGTGTCCGGTGACCGACTTGATGCCGATGAGGGAGAACATCGCCAGGTAGGCGGTGTAGAGCGGGGGGTGGTCGGCGGCCTGCACGTCGTTGCCGAGGTCGTGCTGGAACGGGTTGAGGAAACCCTTTCCCTCGGCCAGGAGGTTGGCGCCCTTGTGGTAGTAGACGGGGTCGCCGATGAGGTCGACGCCGCGCCGCATCGACCACACGTAGACGATGCGGATCGCGAGACCGACCACCGTCACCGCCCCGACGACCGCCCACCACCGCCAGGCGATCGGCTGCCGTGGCGTGGTCTCGGGGACCGGTGACGTCGCATCGGGCGTTCCGCCGTCCCCGCCCACGTCCCCGAGAGCGCCCTGTGTCGGCGTCGGTGCACCAAGCCCGTCGTCTGCCATCGGCGAGGAGGCTACAACGCGGCCCCCGCCCCGCATCTGACCCCGCACGTGGCCACGGATGCGGTCGGACGTGACCTCGGCGACGCCTCGCTCGGTGGTCCCGGTCCACGGCGGTCCACGCAGGTCCACGGCGGCCGCGTTCCGTGCACGGGAAGGCGGGTGGGTAGCATCGCCCGGATGTCGGACCAGGCCCCTCCGTCGCTCGACGGCCGCGACCTCGTCGACCGTCGAGCGAGCGCGACCGAACACGCGGACGAGAACCCGACCTCGACCGAGTCCCCGACCGGCTCCGAGATGGAGGTCTCCACCCCCCTCGTGGTGGTGGTCGCCGTCGCCGTCGCCGTCGGCGCCGTGGCACGCTTCGTGACCACGTCGTCGCTGTGGCTCGACGAGGCCCTCTCGGTGAACATCGCCGCCCTGCCGATCGACGAGATCGGCGGGGCGCTCCGCCACGACGGCCATCCGCCCCTCTACTACGTCCTGCTCCACTTCTGGATCGACCTGTTCGGCGCGGGTGACGTCGCCGTCCGCGCCTTCAGCGGGATCGTCGCGCTCGCCTGCCTGCCGCTCGCCTACGTCGCCGGCCGGCGGCGCGGGGGCACGGCCGCCGGTCTCGTCACCCTTGCGGTTTTCGCGACCGCTCCCTTCGCGATCCGGTACGGCACCGAGACCCGCATGTACTCGCTCATGATGCTGCTGGTGCTCGTGGGCTACCTGCTGCTCGACGACATCGTCGTCGGCGCGAAGCGGGGACCGGCCCGACTGGTGGGTCTCGCCGTCGTCGCCGCGGCGCTGCTCTACACCCACTACTGGAGCCTGTGGTTGCTCGCCGCGGTTGGACTCGGCCTGCTCTGGGGCGCGTGGCGCACGACCGGGGGCGACCGACGCCGAAGGATCAACGCCCTCGTGGCCCTCGTCGTCGGCGGGCTCGCCTTCCTCCCGTGGATCCCCACGCTCCTGTACCAGGGCGAGCACACCGGCACGCCGTGGGCGGCCCCCATGCGCCCGTTCGCCGCGGCCGCCATGGCGCTCGGCGACTTCGGTGGTGGTGGGTTCCGCGACGCGGACCTCGTGGGCGCCGTCATGTTCGTCCTCGTGCTGCTCGCCCTCTTCGGCGTGGCCGTCGATCGGTGGTCGATCCGACTCGACCTGCGCACCGTCGAGCAGTACCGGCGGGAAGCCTTGGTCCTGGTGGGTACCGTCGCCATCGCGCTCGCCGTCGGCTTCGCCACCGGGGCCACCTTCGCCTCGCGCTACACCGCAGCGATCTTCCCCCTCTTCGTGGTCCTCGTCGCCGGCGGGATCACCCGGTTATCGGGGAAGTGGGTCCCCATCGTGGTGCTCGTCGGGCTCGTCCTGTCGACGTCGATGGGGATCTACTGGTCGGTCACCTTCTCGCGCAGCCAGTCCGCCGAGATCGCCGCCGCGGTCCGGGCCACGGCCCAGCCCGGTGATCTCATCGTCTACTGCCCCGATCAGCTGGGTCCGGCCGGGTCGCGGACCATGCCCGACGACGTCGAGCAGGTCCGCTTCCCCGACCTGGGCGACCCGCGGTTCGTCGACTGGGTCGACTACGAGGACCGAAACGCGGCGGCCGACCCCGACGCGGTGGCCGAGCGCGCGCTGGCTCGCGCCGAGGGCCGTGACGTCTTCGTCGTGTGGAACGGGGGCTACCGCACGATGGAAGGACGCTGCGAAGCCTTCGTCGCGGCGCTTGCGGCCCGTCGGCCCGGTTCTCAGACCCTCGTCGCCGGTGTCCAAGCCGACAACTTCGAGCCAGCCACGCTCGACCGATTCCCGGCCAGCCCATGAGCGACCTCATGGCACGGCGGTGGCGGATGCTCCGCAGCGACGCCATCGCCGTGCTCCCCGCCTGGCTCACCGCTCGCGTCCTCGTCGCCGCCGCCTACGTCGCCGCGATCGCCATCGCCGACCGGCTCACGCCCGACAACCGACCCCATGCCCTCACCGAAGGGCTCATCGCCTGGGACGGCACCTGGTACCAGGCGATCGCGACGCACGGCTACACGGAGATCCCCGACGAGGGCCTCCGCTTCTTCCCGCTGTACCCCATGGTGGCCAAGGGCCTCGCCGCTCCGTTTGGTGGAGGCGATGCCATCGCGCTGGTACTCGTCGCCACGGTTTCCTCGTTCGTGCTCGCCGTGCTCGTGCGGCGCCTGATGCTCGCGGAGGGCAAGAGCCTCGCGGTGGCGGATCGCGCCGTGTGGTTCACGATGCTGTTCCCGGCCGCCTTCGTCCTCACCTGGGGCTACGCGGAGTCCCTGATGCTCGTGGGCGCCGTCGGCATGTTCTACGGACTGCGCACCAAGCACTGGTGGTGGGCCGCGGTCGCCGGCATCATCGCGGCAGGGAGCCGCCCCCTGGGGCTCCTGCTGGTCCTGCCCGCACTGATCGAGGTGGCGCGGGGGTGGCGCGACTCCGACGGTCCCGAACGGCTCGGGGGCGTGGCTTCGGTGCTGTCGCCGATCGTGGGGGCCGGCGGCTACCTGCTGTGGGTGCAGTCGCACTACGGCGACGGTCAACTCCCGTTCACCGTGCAGGGCCCACTTCGGGGCGCGGTCACCGACCCCTTCTCTCGCCTGTGGGAGAGCATCACCCAGCTCTCGGGTCCCGAACGGTTCGGCGACGCCCTCCACCTGCCCTTCGCCGTGATCTTCTTGGTGCTGCTCGCCTTCACCTTCCGCCGGTGGCCGGTGTCCTACGGCGTCTACGCCGCAGCTTCCCTCCTGATCGCGGTCAGCTCCGAGAACCTCAACTCGCTCGAGCGCTACGCGTTGAACGCGTTCCCGCTCGTGCTCACCCTGGCGCTGCTCACCAAGGACGAGCGCCTCGAGCGACCCGTGCTGACCGTGTGCGCCGGCGGATTCGTCGCCCTCGCCACGCTGGCGTGGCTCGGTGCCTACGTGCCGTAGCTCCGACGGGCCGGCCTGCCGTACGTCATGCCGTCCACCGCCTCCGTCCACAGATCGATCGATGGACGCACAGGTCATCCACCCGAAAGACACAGGGTTTGGGCCCTTCCTCCTCACAGGTGGGTCGTCGTACGGTCCTCGAAGGTCCCGGAGCCGGGTTCGACGAGCCAGAGGAGGACGTGATGATCCGCTACCACGTGACCGACAAGGACGGCGTCGAACACGTCGTTGACGATGCCGACGCCTACCTGCAGGAGGGAACCATGACCACCTTCTTCTCGACCGACGGCACCCGTGCCGTGGTCGACTGCTGGAGCACGCGGGTGGCGAGCTTCCGCACTTCGGAGATCGTGATCATCCGCCGGGTGGTGGCCGACGAGCTCTCGCTCGCGGGCTGACCGACCGTCCGCGGCCACCCGATCGATCCGCGCGAAGGTGCAGGCATGGACCTCATCGACGTCGTGTGCCCTCGCTGCCAGCAAGCGGTGTCACAACGGTTCTACGGACCGTGCGACCGCTGCCGCGTCGATCTGCGGGACAGCCTCGGTGGCGAGCAACGAGAGCTCGAGTCCACCGACTACGTGCCGAAGATGAACGTCACCCCCAACGCGGTGGCGTCCAAGGAGTAGCGACGACCGCGCCGGCTCCGACCAGTCGGCCCACCACGCGCCGGTGGCCACCCCGGAGGGTGGCCACCTGTGTTCTGGCTGGTCAGCTGGTCCGGGTCACCCGGATCGCCGGACCAGCCTCAGTCGATGGGGCGCTCCTCGATGACGACCGACTCCATCACGTCACCCCGGGTCGTGGCCTGCACGGCGTCGATGCCTTCGACGACCTGACCGAAGAGGTTGTACTGCTTGGGCAGTCGACCGCCCGAGAGGTCCGACAGGCAGATGAAGAACTGCGATCCGTTCGTGTCGGGCCCGGCGTTGGCCATGGCGACGGCACCGACCACGTACTCGCCCTGCACCGGCTCGTCGGCGAACTTGTAGCCCGGACCGCCCCGGCCCGACCCCTCGGGGCAACCGCCCTGGATCACGAATCCCGGCTCGACCCGGTGGAAGGTCAGGCCGTCGTAGTAGCCCTGACGGGCGAGGGCGACGAAGTTGTTGACCGTCTGCGGCGCGATCCGCGGATCGAGATCCATCACGATGGTGCCCTTCGGCGTCGTGATCGTCGTGCGGTAGATGGTGTTGGTGTCGATTTCCATCGCTGGTGGTGAACCCATGGGCGCATCCTTGCACACGACCTGCCGACACGCCGATGGCCCAGCCAGCGAACGCGCCCGGCGTCGTCGGCAGGGTGGCCTGGTCCCCGTGCCATCCTGTGATGTGCCCCGTCGCCCGTCCCACGCCGCCGCGAGCGAGATCCTGGCCGAGCGCGACGAGACCATGGCGCGCCTCGTCGCCCGCCACGGACCGATGCGCATCGGCGCGAGACCGCGCGTCGATGCCCGCTTCGAGTCCCTCGCGCACCACGTCGCCCACCAGCAGCTCGCCGGCCAGGCGGCCCGCACCATCTGGGGACGCACCCGTGGGCTCGTCGAGGGAGCCTTCACCCCCGAAGCGGTCCTCGCGCTGTCGACCGATCAGCTGCGCAGCGCCGGGCTCTCCGGGTCGAAGGCGGCCGCCATCGTCGACCTCGCTGCCCGGGTCGATCGGGGCGACATCGACCTCACCCGCGTCGGTCGGATGGGCGACGACGAGGTCGAGGCCATGGTCACCCAGGCCCGCGGCATCGGCCCGTGGACCGCGCACATGTTCTTGATCTTCGACCTGCACCGGCTCGACGTGTGGCCCACCGGTGACTACGGCGTACGGGTCGGCTACGGGAAGGCCTGGCAGCTCGGCGGGCCACCCGAGCCGAGAGACCTCGCCGAGATGGGGGAGCGGTTCGCTCCCTATCGCAGCGTGGTGGCCTGGTACTGCTGGGCTGCCGCGGGCGATCCCGAGCTGGCGTGAGCCGCCGAACACCCCTGGTTCGCCGTGCATCCCCGTCGGGGTTCAGGCATTCCCGTCGGGGTTCAGGCATTCCCGTCGGGGTTCAGGCATCCCCGTCGGGGCTCAGGCATCCTGCGGGCTGACGGCGTCGGCTTCGGCTTCGGCTTCGGCTTCGGGGACGACGATGCCGAACGGTCCCAGACCCGACAACCCCGACCACACCATGGCCTGGATGACCGCGACGGCACGATCGATGCCGACGTCCGGTGCGTCGAGCCAGTCGAGGGCGCTCGCCTCCAACAGGCCGACGACGCCGCGAGCGAGCATCCTGGCCTCGGAGTTGCCGCCCCAGCTGGTGGCGATGAGGCCGTAGCGGCTCCGCCGGTTGGCGACGACCGTGGGGTGCATCGCGGCCTCAGCCATGCCCATGAGGCGCCAGACCTCACGGTGCTCCTCGGCGAACTCGAGGTAGGTGCGCACGACCGACCGGAGCCGTTCGGGTGCGGTCGAGTCGTGCCGGTGGTCCCGGAACGTCGCGTCGAGCCGGAGGTCGAGCTCTTCGATGCTGCGCAGGTACACCGCGGCGATGACCCCGCTCTTGTCACCGAAGTAGTTGTAGATGAGCGCCCGAGACACCCCGGCCTCCTCGGCGATCTGCTCGAACGTCACCACCGTCGGATCGCCGATGGACAGCACCCGGGTGGCCGCATCGAGGATGAGGCCGCGACGGACCTCCGGGTCGAGCCGCGTTCGCGTTCGACGCGTCGGGGCGCCGTCCTTGTCGCGCCTGACCGACCCCTGGACCGGCGGATCGCTTGCTCGCTCCGGTGGTCCGTCCTGGTCCATCAGGTGACCCCTGCCCTCAGCTCGTCGCCGTCGACATCGCGGTGTCGGTCTGGACGGCACCGTCGGCATCGCCGACGTCGAGCGGGAAGTGGCAGGCGACGAACTGGCCGAGACCGATCTGGCGCATCTTGGGTTCGGCCTTCTCGCAGCGCTCCTGCGCCTTGGGGCACCGGGTGCGGAACCGGCAGCCGCTGGGCGGCATCACCGGTGACGGCACCTCGCCCTGCACCGCGACGTGCTCCCGGGGGCGCACCGTGGGATCGGGGACCGGGATGGCCTCGAGCAACGCCGCCGTGTACGGATGAGCGGGTCGCCCGAAGATGAGATCGGGCGGGCCGACCTCGCACAGCTTGCCGAGGTACATCACCGCGATGCGATCGCTCACGTTCTTGACCACCGCGAGGTCGTGCGCGATGAACACGACGGTGAGGCCGTACCGGTCCTTCAGCTCCTCGAGCAGGTTGATGATCTGCGCCTGGACCGACACGTCGAGGGCCGACACCGGCTCGTCGCAGATGAGCAGCTTGGGTTCGAGGACCAGAGCCCGGGCGATCGAGATCCGCTGGCACTGGCCACCCGAGAACTGGTGCGGTCGCCGGTCGGCGACCTCGCGCGGGATGCCGACGGCCTCGAGCATCTCGAAGACCCGGTCCTCGAGCTCTGGACCTGACGCCCGCTTCCAGACCCGCAGCGGATCGGCCACGATGTCGAAGACCGAGCGTCGAGGGTTCAGCGAGGAGATCGGGTCCTGGAACACCATCTGCATCTTGGGCCGCACCGACCGCAGCGCCGACCCCGTGAGCTGGGTCAGGTCGGTGCCATCGAAGGTGACGGTCCCGTGGTCGGGGCGGGGGAGCTGGATCAGCGCCCGCCCGGTCGTGGACTTGCCACATCCGGACTCGCCTACCAGCCCCAGCGTCTCGCCCGCACGGATGTCCAGGCTGATGTCGGTGACGGCATGGACCTTGAGGCCGGTGGAGCCGACGGGGAACTCCACGACCAGGTTGTCGGCACGCAACAGGGGCGGATCGCCGTCGGTGCGCAGGTGGGCGGTGCCGCTTCCGGCCATGTCAGAGCTCTCCCGGGGTGGCGGGGCGGATGGACACCGGGGTGGCACCGGCACGTCGCCCGGCGTTGCGCTCGAGCGCGTCGATGCCTTCCGGGGTTCCGACGGGGAACCAGCAGCGGTACAGGTGGCCGGGCGCATCGCCTTCGACGAGCGGCGGCTCCTCCTCGCGACAGCGCTCCTGGGCGTAGGCGCACCGGGCCTCGAACCGGCAGCCCCTCGGCGGTCGGATGAGGTCGGGCGGGCGGCCGGGGATCGCGGCGAGCACGGTGTGGCTGCGATCGGTCAGGCGGGGGATCGACCGCAGCAGCGCCTCGGTGTAGGGCATGCGCACCTGGGCGAACAACGCACGGGTGGGGGCCTGCTCGACGACCTGGCCGCCGTACAGGACGACGATGTCGTCGGTGCGGCCGGCGACCACGCCGAGGTCGTGGGTCACGAGGATCATCGACATGTCCCGTTCGCTCTGCTGGAGGGCGAGCAGGTCGAGGATCTGGGCCTGCACCGTGACGTCGAGCGCTGTGGTCGGCTCGTCGGCGAAGAGGAGCTTGGGGTTGCAGGCGAGCGCCACCGCGATCGTGACGCGCTGGCGCATGCCGCCTGACAGCTGGTGGGGGTACTCGGCGAAGCGTTGGTCGGGCTCGGGGATGCCGACCGATCGCAGCAGGTCGACGGCGGTCGAGCGCGCGTCGGCCTTGCTCTGGCCGAGGTGCAGCCGAAGCGACTCCGTGATCTGGTTGCCGATCTTGAGGACCGGGTTGAGCGAGGTCATCGGGTCCTGGAAGATCATGGACATCTCGGGACCCCACACCTCTCGCAACTGCCGCTGGGTCCACTGCGAGATGTCGTCGCCGTCGTAGACGACCCGTCCGCTGCGAACGACGTTGTGGGCGGGCAGAAGGCCCATGATCGACCGGGCCAGGATGGTCTTGCCCGATCCGGATTCGCCCACGACGCCGAGGGTGCGACCGCGTCGGAGCCGGAGCGAGACGCCGTCGACCGCGTGGACCGTGCCCCGTTCGGTGCGGAAGTGCGTCACCAGGTCGTCGACCACCAGGAGGTCGTCCTCCGGTCGATCACCTGACACCCGATCACCTGGCACCTGATCTGGTGACGAGCCTGAGGTGTCCGCTGTGAGCGTGTCGATGAGGTCGTCGTTGGTCGACCGGGCGGCCGCGGCGGTCTCCCGACGCTTGTTGCGCTTGTTGGTCTTGCTCACAGCCCGCCGTCCTTCACGTCGAAGTGCTCACGCAGGCGATCCCCGGCGAGGTTGAGGGCCAGGACCGTGAGGAAGAGCACGGCGCACGGACCCAGCGCGATCCACGGAGCGGTGGTGATGGCACTTCGCCCGTCGTTGATCATGGTCCCCCAGGTGGGCGTCGGTGGCGGCACCGACAGCCCGAGGAAGGCGAGGCCGCCCTCGGCGACGATGGCGAGCGCGACACCGAGCAACGAGAACGACAGGACGGGCAGCACGACGTTGGGCAGGATCTCGCGCACCATGATGCGACCGTTGCCCGCGCCGCTCGCCCGCGATGCGGTCACGAACTCGCGTTGGCTCTGGGTGAGGGTGCTGGCCCGGATGAGCCGTGCGAGGGGAGGGATGGCGACCACGCCGATGGCCAGCGCGATGACGACGACGGTGCGCTTGCCCGTCGCGGTGATGACGGCGAGGCTGAGCAGCAGCGCGGGGAAGGCGAGCAGGACGTCCATCGCCCACATCAGCACCCCTTCGGCCCTGCCGCGGAAGTAGCCGGCCACCAGGCCGACCGGACCGCCGATCAACATGCCGAACAGGATCGACACGACGCCGACGACGAGCGAGATCCGCGCCCCCCAGATGATCCGCGACAAGACGTCGCGGCCGATGGTGTCGGTGCCCATCCAGTGCTCGGCCGACGGGGCCTGGCGCGCCTGGCCGTTGAAGATCTTCTGGTACTCGGGGATGGGAAGGATCGGCGCCAGCAGGGCGGCCCCGACCACCACGACGAGCCAGGCGACCATCAGCCAGAAGAACCAGCCCAGGCGCTTCTTGACCAGGACGTCTTCCCCGACCTGGTCGGGGTCGAGGTCGTGCAGCACCTGGTCGATCAGGATGTGGCCGTCAGCGATGTCGGTGATCTCGGTGGCGAGATCACCGCTGCCGGCGAAGAGCTCCGGGTCGAGGTCGTCAGGCGAGGGCTCGGGCATGCCGGATCCTTGGGTCGAGAAGGCCGTAGGTGAGGTCGACGACGAAGTTCACGAGGACGTAGCCGATCGCGGTGATGAGCACGACACCCTGCACCGGTGCCGCCTCCTGGCTGAAGATCGCGTTGACCGTGTACATGCCGAGGCCGTTGATGGCGAACACGATCTCGATGACGAAGGTCCCGCCGATCAGTGCACCGGTGTTGAGGCCGATCGCGGTGATGAGCGAGAGGCTCGAGGGCTTGAAGGCATGGCGCAGGAGGATGCGGTTGGACGACAGGCCCTTGGCCTTGGCCATCGTGACGTAGTCCTCCTGGAGGCTGGCGATGAGGTCGACGCGCAGCAGCCGCATGTAGACCGCCAGCAGGGGCACCGCGAGCGAGACCGCCGGGAGGAACAGCGACCGCAGGTTCTCCAGCGGGTTCTCCTCGAAGTCGGTGTAGCCCGTGGCCGGGAACCACTTGAGCGTCACCGCGAACAGGTAGACCAGCAGGATCGCCAGGACGAAGTTGGGCACCGAGAAAAGCGCGAACGTCAGAGCGCTCGCCGATCGGTCGAAGAGCCCACCTGCCCGCTTCGCGCTCAGCAGGGCGAGGGGCACCGCGACGACGAGGGCCAGGACCTGGGCGTACACCAGCAGCTCGATGGTCACCGGCAGCCGTTCCTGCATCGCATCCCACACGGGCTGTCGGGAGGTCGGTGATTCACCCAGATCGCCCTGCAGGACGTCGCCGAGCCAGCGGAAGTACTGCACCGGCAGGGGGTCGTCCAGGCCGAGCTCGGCGGTCTTCTGGTCGATGCAGACCTGTCCGCCCGTGGTGCCGCAGATGCTCTCCGCCGTGCTGCCCGGCTGGGCCGCCACCATGATGAAGGCGAGCACCGTGACCGCCGCGAGCACGAGCACGAGCCGCACGACCTTGCGCAGGACGAACCTCATGGCGGCGTGCCCGTCGGGATGACGGGAGTGGTCGGATCAGACATCGTCCACCTTTCGAGTCCGGCTTTCGAGCTCGGCGTTGAGCAGCTGACAGCAGTTCGGGGGCACGGAGCTGACGGGCCCGGCCTGACGTCCCCCAACGTCTGGCCGGGCCCGAGATCCACGCTAGGAGGCGAGCCAGGTCTGCGTGACGAAGGTCGAGCCACCGAAGCCGCCCGGTCCGCCGATGGGCCAGGCATCCTGCCCGTCGGGCAGCGGCCCGTTGGTGATGCCCCGGACGTTGTTCTGGGCCACGACGGCGGCCTGCACGTGATCGAGCCAGATGTAGGGGAGGTCGGTGTTCAGCTCGCGCTGGACGATCTCGTAGGCGGCGCGACGCGTCTCGAAGTCGGTCGAGGACCGACCGTCCTCGAGCGCCTGGTCGAGCACCGGATTCGCGTTGCGAGCGAAGTTCAGGCCGAGCTGTCCGACCTCGACGGCGTTGCTGCCCGACCACCAGAGGTACTCGTAGTCGGGGTCGAGGCCGCCGAACTGGCGGTGCTCGAGCGCCTGGAAGTTCCCGAAGGCGGCCATGGCGACGTAGTCGTCCTGCGGGACGACGTCGATGGAGACCTGCATGCCCACGGCGGCGTACTGGGCCTGGAGGGTCTCCAGTCCGGTCTTGTTGTCGCCGCTGTTGAGGATCTTGAACGCGAGCGGCTTGCCGGTCTCCGCCGTGTACTGCTGCACCAACTCGGCCGCCTTGGTCGGGTCGTAGTCGGGGACGGGCGTCTGGACGAACCACTTCGAGTTCTCCCGGAACGGCCCGTTTGCGACCTCGAACAGGTTCTGGTTGACGATCTCGTTGTACTGGTTCTTCTCGGTGGCGTAGGCGACGGCCTGGCGGGCCGTCAGGCTGTCGAACGGCTCAGCCGCGGTGTTGAGCATGAGGGCGTCCTCCTCGCGCTCGCCCTCGTCGACCACGATCTGGAGCTTTCCGTCCTTGGCCTCCGCCGCGAACTTGATGAGGTTCGTGGCGTCGTTGAACTGCGCCATCGAGAGCGGGCTGGAGCCGCTCATCGACGCGCCGCGGGCGGGCTGGTCGGGGATCACCCGGAAGGTCACGCCGTCGAGGTAGGGGAGCTGCTGGCCGTTGCCGTCGGTGCGCCAGTAGTCCTCGTAGCGGGTGGTGACGACCTCCCGGTCGATGATGCGGTTCTGGAGCTCGAACGGGCCGGTGCCGATCGGGTTGAGCGCGGCATCGGCGGGCTCCATCGCCAACTGAGCGGGGGCCGCGATCATGCCGAGCTGACCGGTGAGGAACACGGGGAACGAGGCCCAGGGCGTCACCGTGGTCGCGATGATCGCCAGGGGGTCCGAGGGATCGACCTCGACCGATTCGAGGTTCGTGATCGTGAGCCCGACGATGGCGCTCTCCTTCGCCGCGTCGAAGTGGCCCTTGACCGCGGCGCCGTCGAGCGTCTCGCCGTTGTGGAACGTGACGTTGGGGCGAACCTTGATGGTCCACTCGGTGAAGTCCGCGTTGGGCGTCACCGACTCCGCGAGGTACGGCTGCGTGTTGCCCTCGGCGTCGATCGCGATCAGCGGGTCGAAGATCGCCAGGGCGACCGTGGTCCCGGAGACCGCGAGGCGGTTGTTGGCGGGGTTGAAGCCGTCGGACTCGGCTTCGATGCCGTACAGGAGCGTGCCCCCGGTCTTCGGATCGCCCTCGGGCGCGATGGTCACGGTGGCCGAATCGAGCTGGGTGTCCTGGGTGACGTCGCCGCCGCCACCGCCGGAATCGGAGGACCCGCAGGCCGCGGTCCCGACGGCGAGCATCGAGACGGCCAGGCCGGCGAGCCATCGGTGACGCCGGTGTGATCGTGCCTGTCGGTCGTCCTGCGCCGGTGCCTGTTCCTGCGCCGACGCCCGTGACGGTGTGTGCATGACCATCCCCCTCAGCTCGGTGAACATCCGCTGCCGTGCATCTGTGGCCCCCGACAGTCTGTGACCCTCGACACACGGATAGCGACGCCAAGGTAGGTTCGTCATTGTCCAAATGTCAATAGTCGGCTTCCGCGACCCGCCCGCGGGACGCGACGAACCCCGGTGCCGGTGCGTGGGCGTCCTATACTCCCGACCCCGTGACCCACACGCCTCCTGACCCCCGAGACCGATCGGCCGACCCCCGAGACCGATCGGTGCCGACCACCACCTCGCGTCCCGCCGTGGACTTCGACGAGGTCTTCCGCTCGATCGCCCACGTCGAGGGTTGGATGACCCGGGCCCAGGCCAACCGGCTGTGGGACCGGTCCAGCGAGCTCCGAGCCGGCGACCGCATCGTCGAGATCGGCAGCTTCCAGGGTCGATCGGCCATCGTGCTCGCCACTGCCGCCCCCGACGGGGTCGGCATCACCACGATCGACCCGCACGGTGGCAACGATCGCGGTCCGCAAGAGATCGACGGGTTCGTCGACGAAGCCGAAAGCGATCACCAGATCTTCCTCACGAACCTCGAAGATGCCGGTGTCCGCGATCGCATCCGCCACCTGCGCGAGTACTCCGACAAGGCGCTCCCCGAGGTTCCGGGTCGGGTCGAGCTGCTCTACATCGACGGCGCCCACCGCTACCGGCCCGCCGTCACCGACATCCGCGACTGGGGCCCGAAGGTGGCCGACGGCGGGACGCTGCTCATCCATGACTGCTTCAGCTCCATCGGGGTGACGCTCGCGCTCATGGCCACCACCTTCGCCGGACGGCACTTCGAGTACGTCGGCCGTTCGGGTTCGCTGGCCGAGTACCGGCGCACCCGGCTCACCGTCGAGCAGCGAGCGGCCAACCTCGCGAAGCAGTGCGCCCAGCTTCCGTGGTTCGCCCGCAACGTCGTCCTCAAGGTGCTCATCACCCTCAGGGCCAAGCCGCTCTACCGGCTCCTGGGGAGCGACGGCGAGTGGCCCTACTAGTCGACGAGCTCGTCGACATCGTCGGGGCGGCGAACGTCGTCACCCCGGCCGCGCTCGCGGCCCGCTACACGACCGACTGGTCGGGACGCTTCTCGGGGTCCACCCCCGCCGTGGTCCGTCCCGCCGACACGGCCGAGGTCGCCCGGATCGTCGAGCTGTGCGCCGAGCGCGGCGTCGCCCTCGTGCCCCAGGGCGGCAACACCGGCCTGGTCGGCGGCGGGGTACCCCTCGACGGCGAGCTCGTGGTGAGCCTCCGGCGGCTCGACCGCCTCGGGTCGGTCGACACGCTGAGCCACCAGGTCACCGCAGGGGCAGGGGTCACGGTGGAGGCCCTGCACGCTCACGCCCGCCGGCACGACCTCGGATACGCGGTCGATCTCGGGTCGCGGGGCTCCGCGACGGTGGGGGGCACGATCGCTACCAATGCCGGGGGGATCCACGTGCTGCGGTGGGGCGGCACGAGGTCGCAGGTGCTCGGGATCGAAGCGGTGCTCGGCGACGGGTCGGTCGTCTCCCACCTCGAGGGACTGGTCAAGGACAACACCGGCTACGACCTCGCGGGGCTCCTGTGCGCAAGCGAGGGCACGCTCGGCATCGTGACCGCGGCTCGCCTGCGCCTGGTGCCCACCTACGACTCGTCCGTGGCCGCCCTGATCGCCTTCGACTCGATCGCCGACGCGGTTGCCGCGGTCAGCGGGTGGCGTCAGAGCGTCGAAGCGCTCGACGCCGCCGAGTTCTTCCTCCGGTCCGGCCTCGAGCTCGTGGAGTCGGTGCAGCACATCGGCCCGCCGTTCGCGTCCTCGTGGCCGGTCTACGTCCTCGTCCAGGCCTCGGCCCACCGTGACCCCACCGACGAGCTGGCCGCCGCGGTCGGCGCGGTGCCGACGGTCCGCGACGTCGCGGTGGCCTCCGACGCAGCTGGTCGCGAGCGCCTCTGGCGCTACCGCGAGGAGCACACGCTCGCCATCAACACGCTCGGCGCGCCGCACAAGCTCGACGTCACGCTGCCGGGTGCGGCCCTCGCCGACTTCGCCGAATCGGTACCCGCCGCGGTCGCATCGGTCGCCCCGCAGGCGCGCACCTGGCTCTTCGGCCACATCGGAGACGGCAACGTGCACGTGAACGTCACCGGGGTCGAACCGGGTGACGAGACGGCGGACGAGACGGTCCTCGCGCTCGTCGCATCCCTCGGCGGATCGATCAGCGCCGAGCACGGCATCGGTCGCGCCAAGCGTCGGTTCCTCCACCTGGCGAGGTCCGACTCCGAGATCGATGCCTATCGCAGGATCAAGCACGCCCTCGATCCCATGGGCATCCTCAACCCCAACGTCCTCCTACCGCCGCCGCGCTGAGGCGCCCGAGCCGCCGCGTCGGCTGACGGTTCCGCGTGAGGGTTCAGGCGGCGTGTTCACGTGAACCACTGGTTCCGGCGTTCCAGCACCTCGCGGAGCACGGCGGGCCGGTCGGTCATGATGCCGTCGACCCCGAGGTCGAGGAACCGGTCCATCTCGCCCGGATCGTCGATCGTCCACACGTGGACGTCGAGGCCCCGGTCGTGTGCCTCGGTGACGAAGCGCAGGTCGACGAGGGGGATCCCCTTGATGTGGGTGGGGACCTGGGCACAGGCCCCGCCGATGTGCCCCACCGGCACGCCGTAGCTCGCGGTTCGCAGCAGCGCCGTGGCCCGAGGGCCGAGTCCGGTGCACACCTGCGGCCCGAACGCATCGCGGATCCGGTCGATCCGATGGTCGGAGAAGGCCGTGACGCACACGCGATCGACCGACCGGGTCGCTCGGAGCACGGCGATCAGCGGTTCGACCACGTCGTCCTCCTTCGGGTCGATGTTCACCCGGATGTCGCGCCACGTACCGAGGACGTCCTCGAGCAGCGGTATGGGCTCGGTGCCGTCGATCCGGGCCTGGCTGACCTCGGACCACGTCAGGTCGGAGATCCGTCCCTCGCGATCGGTCACGCGGTCGAGCCGATCGTCGTGGAAGGCGACCACGACGCCGTCGCTGGTGACGTGGACATCGGTCTCGACGTAGCGGTACCCGAGGGCGACCGCGCCCTCGAAGGCGCGCAGCGAGTTCTCCGGCCAGTCCCCGGCACCTCCTCGATGCGCGATGGCGAGGGGGCCAGGGCTGTCGAGGAACGGCAGGGTCTCGGACACCGAGGCGACGCTATCGGCCCGAACCCCGGTCGATGGCCGGCACGGAGGACCTGAGTTCGGAGCAGGCGAGGCCGGAGCAGGCGAGGCCGGAGCAGGCGAGGCCGGGGAGCAGGCGAGGCGGCCGCGACCCACACGTCGCGGACCCCTGACGGCCACCGCGCCGCGGGAGGTCCGAGGCAGGCCGATACCCTCGTGCTCCGATGGATCTCACCGAGCGGTTCGCCGATCTCCTGCAGCGACCCGACCCCGAGATCGCGCTCGACGAGGCCGCGTTGGTCATCGCCGGCCACGCCGATC
This sequence comes from uncultured Rhabdothermincola sp., assembly GCA_964525005.1. Lineage (GTDB taxonomy): Bacteria > Actinomycetota > Acidimicrobiia > Acidimicrobiales > Acidimicrobilacustridaceae > CAZALT01. Next base: position 37,632 of record CAZGEF010000004.1, on the reverse strand, counting down.
CGTCGATGGACATCGAGATCGAGCTCGAGCGGCTCGATCGGTTGGCCGCAGGCGTTCGGAACCCGACGCTGGACGGGCTCGTGCAGCACCTCTTCGTCGACGAGGGCTTCGCCGGCAACCGGGTGAGCTACTACGACCCGAGGAACTCGATGCTCCCCGACGTCGTCGAACGTCGCCTCGGCATACCGATCTCCCTCGCGGTCGTCGCCATCAGCGTGGGGCGCCGGATCGGGATCCCGCTCGCCGGCGTGGGCATGCCCGGGCACTTCCTCCTCCGGGACAAGGTGGACCGCGAGGTCTTCGTCGATCCGTTCGCCGCCGGGTCCCGACTCGACCGGGAGGGATGCATCCGGATCTTCCGCGCGCTCCAGGGCGAGGACGTGCCGTTCGCCGACGCCTACCTCGATCCGGTCGGCGCCACCGCCATCGTCACCCGCATGCTCGCCAACCTCCGCAGCATCTACGCCGCGACCGGCGACCGGGCGTCGCTCGGCTGGGTGCTGCGCCTGCGCACGCTCGTCCCGGGGTCCGCTCCCGAGGATCGGGGTGAGCTCGCCGAGCTGCTCGCCGCGTCGGGTCGCTTCGACGCCGCGGCCCACGAGCTCGGTCTGCTCGCCGATGAGCTGGGAGGAACGCTCGGCGACGAGTACGCGGCGCGGGCCGGACGGCTCCGCGCCCGGCTGAACTGATCGGGCGTCCCGATGGCATGGGTGGCGATCGTGGTGGTGGTGCTGGTCCTGGCGATCATGGCGATCGGTCGGAACCAGGCCCGGTTCGGAGCCCGGCGCGCGGTGACCGAGGCCCTCGACGTCGGGGATCTGGAGGCACGTCGGGTGCTCGCCGACGGCCGCGTCGAACGCGTCGCGTGGCACGAGGTCACGCGCGTGGAGGTCGTGCACGCCCGTCGGGGCCCGCACGCCGCGGCCGGTGGGGTCGTGATGCTCGCCGGCGATGCCGACCACGGCTGCCTGGTGCCCTTCGACCGGATCGGGGACTCCCATCTGCTCGAACGGCTCGAGCGGCTCCCGGGCTTCCCGGTCGGGACCTTCGTGCGAGCGCTGGAGGACCCCGACGGCGGCGACGTCGTGTGCTGGACCGCACCGGGTCCCACCGCGACCTGATCGACGAGCTGATGTCGGGACCAGTCGCCCGCGATGCGGTGATGGGGGCCTGCGTGACCGACGGAACAAGCAATCGGCCCGGAGGTGACGTCGCGGACCGGTAGCGTTGCCCCCATGTCACGGCGCACCAAGATCATCGCCACCATCGGACCGGCCTCGGACTCCGACGCCACGCTGAAAGGCATGATCGAAGCGGGCATGGACGTCGCCCGCATCGGGCTCGCCCATGGTTCGCTCGACGAGGCGATCGCCCGGTTCGGTCGCATCCGCAAGGCGGCGGCCGACTTCGGTCGTCCCGTCGGCATCCTCGTCGACCTTCCCGGTCCCAAGGTGCGGTGCGGGCACATGCCCGACGAAGGGCTCGTGCTCAGCGAGGGCAACTCCTTCTTCCTGGCGCCGGGCAACGACGCCAGCACCGCCGAGGTGGTCGAGGTCGACTACGAGTCGCTGCTCTCCGACGTGCACACCGGCGACACCCTCGCCTTCGGCGACGGCGCCGTGACGGTGCAGTCGCTGGGGCGCTCCGGTGACCGCATCGAGGTCCGGGTGATCCACGGCGGCATGCTCAAGGGCCGCCCCGGTCTGCACATCCCGTCCGATCGCCTGCGCATCAGCACCCCCACACCCGAAGACCTCCGACTGCTCGACGCCTTCGTCGAGGTCGGCGCCGACATGGTGGCGCTGTCGTTCGTGCGATCCGCGCACGACATCCGCCGGATCGGCACCGAACCGTTCCCCCGAGGGCCGCTCGTCATCGCCAAGATCGAGACCCGCGCCGCCGTCGAGAACCTCGAAGGCATCATCGAGGCATCCGGTGGGGTCATGGTCGCCCGCGGCGACCTCGGTTCCGAGTTCCCCATCGAGGAGCTCCCGCACCTCCAGAAGACGATCATCCGCGAGTGCATCGCCCTCGGCCGTCCCGTCATCACCGCCACGCAGATGCTCGAGTCGATGGTCCACGCACCGTCTCCGACCCGCGCCGAGGCCTCCGACGTCGCCAACGCCGTCTTCGACGGGACCAGCTCGGTGATGCTGTCGGGCGAGACCGCCATCGGCATCGACCCCGTGCGGTCCGTGTCGACCATGGCCCGCATCGCCGAGCGCGCCGACGACGAGTTCGACTACGACGACTGGGCCACGGGTCTCGCCGAGGTCCGTCGGACCACCGCCGAGGTGAGCGACGTCGTCACCGACGCCATGACCGCGGCCGCCCACCGCGCCGCGGCCCAGACCGATGCCAGCGCCATCATCTGCATCACGGCCAGCGGCTTCACGGTGCGGTCCATCGCCCGCTTCCGTCCCGAGGCAGAGATCCTCGGGTTCACGACGAACGAGCGGACCATGCGCCAGCTCACCATGAGCTGGGGGGCCACGCCGCACCTCCTGACGGGGACCGAGCAGGGTGACTCCCTCATCCCCGAGGCCATCGAGAGCGCGGTCCGGTCCGGAGCGGTGCGCACCGGCGATCTCGTGGCCGTGCTGTCGGGCTCGCCGATGCAGGGCGGCCAGGTCACCGACACGCTCCGCCTCATCCAGATCCCCTGAGCCGTCCGATGTGCTCGACTCCCCGGTGGAGCCCCGGGTGAGAGGCCGGTCGACGGTCGACGGCCTCGCCGTGTACCGCCGTGCCGCTGCACCCGGAGGCGCACCGCGGGTCGTCATCGTCCACGGAGCGATGGACCGAGCTGCGGGCTTCGTGAAGGTCGGTCGTCACCTCACCGACCTCGACGTCGTGCGCTACGACCGACGCGGGTACGGGCGCTCGCAGGATGCGGGCGTCTCCGCCACCTTCGATGCCCAGGCCGACGACCTCCTCGCGGTGATCGGCGAGGAGCCCGCCGTCCTCTTCGGCCACAGCGCCGGTGGGATCGTCGCGCTGGTCGCGGCCGAACGCCGGCCCGACCTCGTGCCCGCGGTCCTCGCGTTCGAGGCGCCCACGCCATGGGCGCCGTGGTACCGACGGCACCGGCCCGTCCACGCCGCGACCGACGCGTCCGACGAGCAGGTCCGCGAGGCCGTCGACGGCTTCATGGACGCCGTGGTCGGTGCCGACCGGTGGCGGTCGCTCCCGCCGTCGACTCGGGCGCAGCGCTATGCGGACGGGCGGGCGCTGCTCGTCGACATGGAGATCACCTCGACCGGCACGGCGCCGTTCGACACGACCCGCATCGCCGGTCCCGTCGTCGCGGCCCACGGAACCGAATCGGGTGAGCGGCACCGACTCAGCGCGCAGGAGCTGGTCAAGGAGGTCCCGTCCGGTGAGCTCCACGTGGTGGCGGGCGCCGGTCACATGGCCCCCGACACGCACCCGGCCGAGGTGGCCGACCTCGTGCGGCGCGCCGTCGGTCTGTCGGGGTTCTGATCCCCGTCCGAGCAGGGCGGCGATGGGCTCGGCACCACCCGTGGGCACGCGGCACACAGGTCGTAGAGTGCGGCCATGTCCGACCATGCCCCTGTGAACCTCACCCCGTCCGGCCCGCCCGAGACCGTGCTCCCGCCGCCCCCGGGCGAGGCGGCCGGGGGCCTCGAGCGGGCGCTCGCCACCCCCGAGGCCGACCGGCGCGCCGCCGTGGCCGACGTCGTGGCGCGGTATCCCCGCTTCATCGACGCCTGGTCCGCCCTCGGCGCGCTGGGTCGCGACGACGTCGAGCGCTACGCCTACTACCGCATCGGCTACCACCGGGGTCTGGACCTGTTGCGAGCCAGCGGTTGGCGAGGTTCGGGCTACGTGCGGTGGGCCCACGAGACCAACCGGGGCTTCCTCCGGACCCTGGAAGGGCTCCGTGCGATGGCCGCCGCCATCGACGAGGCCGACGAGGCCGAGCGGTGTGCCGTCTTCCTCAAGCAACTCGACCCGTCCTGGCCGCCGGACGGTCTCGCCTGAGCCGGCCCGGAGGCGGGTGCAGTCGGGCTCAGAGGAACGCCGCGGTGGTGCCACCGAGCTCGATGGGCTCCATGCCGAGCTTGCGGTGGTCCCACGACCGGATGCGATCGGCCTCGATCTTGACGACGACGCGGTTGTGGAGCATGAGCTCGATGAGGGGCTTGACCTCATCGGAGTAGGGGCCGTTGTAGCGCTCCCAGAGGTTGACGCCGACCCTCCAGAGCTCGTCGGCGTCGTCGATCACGATGCCCCGCCCCTCGATCTCGACGCCGCGGAGCTCGTCGTAGGTCTCACCGTGCTCGAGCAGCACGCTGACCCGCTCGTTGCGACGCAGGTTGACGACCTTCTGGGCCTTGCGCTTGGTCTCGAACCAGATGCCGCCGTCCATCACCGCGAACCACATCGCGACCAGGTGCGGGTGGCCGGTGGGGCCGACGGTGGCCAGCGTCGCCGTGCGGGTCTGCTCGATGAACGTCGTGACCTCCTCGTCGGTCATCGTGATCTGGCTTCGCTGGTTGGCACCCATCGGGTCTCCCTCGTGTGTCGCGGCCGTGGTCGCCGGCGTCGTGGTGACGCCGATCGTTCTGCTGCCGGAAGGTAGCCGCCTGACGCACCTGGCCCGAACGGTGGGCGCACGGACACCCGTGGGATCCGGAGGTCCTGCGCTCGGGTGTCGCCGCGCTCGGGTGTCGCCGCGCTCGGGTGTCGCCGCGCTCGGGTGTCGCCGCGCTCAGATGTAGCCGCGCCTGATGCCGAACACCGCCAGGTTGTTCTGCGACGGGTGCACCTCGCCGGCCGGGCCCGCGGTGAAGGCGTCGATCATGTTGTTGACCATGATCCGGGCCTGCTCGTCGTCGGGCGCGGTCGAGCCCGGCCACAGGTGGCGCTCGAACCAGATCGAGCCCGATGAGAACACACCTGCGCCGCTCTCGGCCGTGTAGTAGGTCATGTCGGCGTAGCTCTTGCGGCCGTTGCACACGACGGGCGAGTGGGCGAGCACCTCGATGTTGTCGGGCGTGGGCACCTCGAGCGTTACCCGATCGAATTCGTTGCCGACGAACCGCTTCCACACCTGCTGCCGCTCGACGTCGGCTCCGGCGAACATCCAGTGGTCGGGATGCACGACGACCATGTCGGCGTCGACCGGGTTGGAGTCGTAGTAGTTGCCGATGATCGAGCTCTCGGGGTTGGCCTTCGGGGCCTCACGCCAGCTGGTGGTGACCCGCTCGGGGTCGGTCTTGGCCACGGGGTCGCGGGTTGCGCTGCGGTAGTTCACCTGACGCCGGTTCGGGCCGATCGGCGAGTCGTCGAGCCGGATGCGCCGGAACATGCAGTTGGCGCCCAGGAACACGAGGTTGGTTCCCGCGTCGCGGGCGGCCTCGACGCCTCGGCGCATCTCGAGCGACCAGTACTCGTCGTGCGCGGGGGAGATCCACGCCGTGTGCCGGGCGGCGTCGTCGGGCCGGGCGTGGTGGTCGAGGCTCGTGGAGTAGGTGACCTCGATGCCTCGCGACTCGATCAGGGCGGCGATCTCGTGCACACCGCCGAGGAAGTTGCCCGATCCGCTGAGGTCGTAGGGGCGGTCGAAGCTGACGACGTCGGCGCGCCCGTCGGTCCCGAGGTAGAGGCTGGCGCCACCCCAGCGGTTGTAGGCCTGCCAGGTCGTGACGTCGTGCTGGATGTGGACGGGCGCGGGGTAGTCGTCGTTGCGCACGACCAGCGGGATCTGGGACTGGCCCCCGTCATCGGCGATGAGGGTGAACAGGTAGCTGCCGGGGACCCACCGATCGTCGGCGGTCACCGTGGCCGACGGCTCCCACCGGGCTTCGGCCATCCGGGTCTTGGCGTCGACCACCGCCGGTGCCTGCGCGCGGCCGGCAAGGGGCCCGGACTCCCACACGAGCCGCCCACCGAGGCCGCCGTACCAGCCCATGCGGAACGCCTTGATCTCGTACGACGACGCCTTCGTGCTGACGAACAGGTCGAACGATTCGCCCGGCGCGACGCTGGTGCGGCTCGCGTAGCCCCGGATCTTGTCCCACTGGCGCGTGTCGTCGGTGATGCTCCACTCCGAGGTGCCCGGCCGGGCGTTCTCCTCGGCGATCGACACCACCGGTTCGACGAGGAGCCCGGTGTCGCCGACGCCCCGGCGGTGGTCGCTGATGGAACCGGCGAGATCGAGCGGGCCACCCGGACGATCCCCGGGGGTCCAGAGCGCGCGGCGCAGCGTGTTCGCACCGAGCACGACCGGCGCGGCGACGATCGCTCCGAGAACGGCTCGTCGCCGGTAGTAGACGTGCTGCGGCAGGCGCTTCGGCTTGCGCACGTGCTGAGGGCGGTAGTCGCTCATCCGATGGGTCAGTCCCACGCTCCGGACCGCATCGGCGTGGCCCCGGTGCGGGGCACGAGGCGGATCGACCGACCTGGTGCGTTGGATGGGAGCGGCGCCACGACCGAAGCGTAGGCGGTCCGCTCCGCCGGGCAGAGATCACCGGGGCCCGGTACCCTCCGCGCCGAGGACAGGCCGATGGCAGGCCGATGGCAGGCCGAGGGCAGGCCCGGGGGCAGGCCGATGACAGGCCGATGACAGGCCGGCCGACACGGACGGGGAGCACGACATGACCGACGACCCGATCACCGATGCCCCGGCGATCGATCGGCCTCTCTCGGGGCTTCCCGCCGAGGGGCTGCCGGCCGACTCGGTCCTGGACGCACTCGCCGAGCGCCAGGCGGGTGACCTCGACTGGCGGCGGGGGCGGGCGTTCAGCCTCGTGTACCACCCCGACGACGTCGCGCTCGAGGACCTGCTCCACGAGGTCGGGCGCCGGTACCTGCACGAGAACGCCCTCAACCCCTTCAAGTACCCGAGCCTCGTCGAGATGGAGGCTGAGGTGGTCGCCACCGCGGCGGGCCTCGTCGGCGCCCCACCGAAGGCCGGCACCATGACCTCGGGGGGCACCGAGTCGATCTTCCTCGCCGTCCACACCGCCCGCGAGCACGGCCGTCGCGCCAGGCACGGCGGGGTGCAGGGCGGGGGCCGCCTCAACATCGTCACCGCCGACACCGCTCACCCCGCGTTCGCCAAGGCCTGCCACTACCTCGACGTCGAGCATCGCCAGGTGCCGGTGCGGAGCGACCTCCGAGCCGACCCCGCGGCGATGGGCGATGCCGCCGACGCCGATACCGTGCTGCTGGTCGGCTCGGCACCCTGCTACCCGTTCGGGGTCATCGATCCGATCCCGGAGATCGCCGCCGCGGCGTCGGAGCGGGGCGTGCTGTGCCACGTCGATGCCTGCCTGGGAGGGTGGATCCTGCCGTTCTGGGAGCGGTTGGGCGAGCCCGTCCCGCCGTGGGACTTCCGGGTCCCGGGGGTCACCTCCCTCTCGGCCGACACCCACAAGTACGGGTACACCTTCAAGGGCGCGTCGGTGGTGCTGTACGCGGACGCCGACCTCGTGCAGCACCAGTGGTTCCTCTACGAGGACTGGCCCGGCGGACTGTACGGGTCGGTGACCATGGCGGGTACCCGTCCGGCGGCCCCGATCGCCGGCGCGTGGGCGGCGACGCGGTTCCTCGGCCTGGACGGCTACCTGGCCAAGACCGATCAGGTGCGCCGGGCCACGCAGCGCATCCGCGCCGGTATCGACTCGATCGACGGGATCGAGGTCACGGGCGATCCCGACCTGTCCGTCTTCCAGGTGGCGGCGGTGGCGGCGCTCGACTCGTCGTCGGGCCGACCGCCGGTCTCGATCGACGGGGTGGGCGATGTCATGGACGACCGAGGCTGGAACCTCGACCGGCAGCAGGGAGGCCTGCACCTGATGGTGTCGCCCTACCACGAGCACGTCGCCGACGACCTCCTGGCCGATCTCGCCGATGCCGTGGGCGAGCACGGCGCCGGGCGAGGGGAGCGGATCGGCTACGGCGGCATCGCCCCCTGACGGCAGCCGCCCGGAACCGTCGAGCGGAACGGCACCGACCCGCCGATCGCCCACCGAACTGGCAGGCCGAATCCGGCGTATGCGACGGACGCTCCCTGCCAGTTCGCCCCTCTCACCGAACTGGCAGGCCGAATCCGTCGTATGTGACGGACGCTCCCTGCCAGTTCGAGCGGGTAGGTGTTCCGAGGTGGGGAGCCATCGCCGGTAACCTGCCGGGACCGAGCACGAGGAGCAGGCACGTGGCCGTTGACGAGATCGATGTCGAGGAGCTGGAACGGCTCCATGCCGGGGGCGCGCCCGTGATCGACGTGCGCCAGCCCGACGAGTACGAGGAGGGTCACGTGCCGGGGGCGGTCCTCATCCCGCTCGCCGAGGTGCCCGACCGCGTCGCCGAGATCCCTGCCGACGGCACGGCGCTCATCATCTGTCGCAGCGGGGGCCGGAGCCTCAAGGCCGCCGAGTTCCTGGCCGGTCAGGGCATCGTGACCACCAACGTCGCGGGGGGGACGCTGGCCTGGATCGACGCGGGCAAGCCCACCGTCACCGGCCCGAACGCCGGCTGAGCCGCTCGTGCCCCACGACGTCGTCGACAGCAAGGCCGGGTTCGCCGAGGTCCTCGCCGCGCTACGTGACCAGCCGGCCTATGCCCTCGACACCGAGTTCCACCGCGAACGCACCTACTTCCCGAAGCTGGCACTGGTGCAGCTGGCCTGGCGTGGCGGCCTCGCGCTGGTCGACCCGATCCAGGTCGATCTCGGCCCCCTCGCCCAGATCCTCGACGGTCCCGGCGTCGCGGTCCTCCACGCCTCGGACCAGGACCTCGAGATCCTCGAGCTGACGTGCGGAACGATTCCGAGCCGCCTGTTCGACACCCAGGTCGCCGCGGGCTTCGTCGGCATGAGCTCGCCCTCGCTGGCGTCGGTGTACGAGCGCTTCCTCGGCATCCGCGTCCCCAAGGCCGATCGGCTCTCCGACTGGCTCGCTCGTCCCCTCACCGACGCCCAGCTGGACTACGCGGCGTCGGACGTCGACCGCCTGCTCGACGTGCACGACATCCTCGTCGCCGACCTCTCCGAACGCCGACGGATCGAGTGGGCCCACGACGAGTGCGAGCTCGTGCGGGTGCGTGCCCGTGGCGCACGCGACCCCGAAGACGCCTGGCGGCGCATCAAGGAGGCCCGCCAGCTCCGGGGCCGGGCCCGGGTCGTCGCCCAGGCGGTGGCGGCCTGGCGCGAACGCCGCGCTGCGGCCGTCGACGTCCCGGTGCGCTACGTGCTCGCCGACCTCGCCATCGTGGGCATCGCCCAGCGGCCGCCGAAGACCGTCCGCGAGCTCCAGAAGGTCCGCGGCTTCGACGGACGCCACATCCGCGACGCCCAGGCCGAGGACCTCCTCGCCACCGTCGCGGCGGCCGCTGAGGCCCCGCTACCCGAGCGCAGCGACGCGCCGTCCCGTGAGCTGGACCGCGACCTCCGGCCCGCCGTCGGGCTGGTCTCGGCCTGGGTCAGCCAGCTGGCGCGTGACGAGCGCATCGACACCACGCTGCTCGCCACCCGCTCCGACCTCGAGGCGTTCCTCCGGGGCGATGCCGACGCACGGCTGGCGACGGGATGGCGGCAGAGGTTGGTCGGCGAACCGATTCGGCGCCTCGTCGACGGTGAGGCTGCCCTCGCGTTCGCGGGCAACGGCGAGCTCGCCCTCGAAGAGCGGTCGCGCAAGCCGATCGCCTGATCGAGCGTGGCTCCCACACGTGCCACCGTGCGCACCCGGCACCGGCCCGCGCCGCCGATCCGGGGGCATCGGCGCCGGGCCGCCGATCCGGCTTCCTCGATGCGATCGCGTCGGGCCGCGTCGAAGCCGTCGCCGGAGTCTGACCACACGCCGCAGTAGGGTTCGCCCGATGGGCACCACGGTGACGGCGGCGGGGGATCGGCCGTGACGTCGGTCGCCCCGGTGTGCTCGTTCGGAGCGGAACCGGCACGTCGAAGGTGATGGTGGACCTCACGGCGACGCGTGCGGCCGACGGCCGGCGCTCGCTCGGCGCTCGCGTCGCTCCTCGACGTGCTCGACGTGCTCGACGAGCGCTCGACTGCCCGACATCGAGGTTCCCGTCACAGGGATCCGCCAGGCTCGACCCATGACATCGGCCACCGACCACCTCCGCGAGGTCATCACCACCATGGCGGGCCCCGACGCACGCCCGCGGCCCGATCAGCTCGAAGCGGTCACCGCCCTCGTCGACGGTCGGTCCCGGGTGCTGCTCGTGCAGGCCACGGGATGGGGCAAGTCCGCGGTCTACTGGGGGGCGACCCGGGCCCGGCGTGCCGAGGGGGCGGGCACCACGCTCGTGGTGTCACCGTTGCTGGCGCTCATGCGCGACCAGGTGGCCGCGGCGCGTGGTGCCGGACTGCGGGCCGACACGATCAACTCCACCAATCCCGACGACTGGTCCTCCGTCCTCGACGAGGTCCGTGACGGCGTCCTCGACGTCCTGTTCGTGTCGCCGGAACGCCTGGCGAACCCGCGCTTCGCCGGTGTGCTGCCCGACCTCGTCGAGCGCACCGGCCTCCTCGTGGTCGACGAGGCGCATTGCATCTCCGACTGGGGCTTCGACTTCCGACCGGACTACCTGCGTCTCGCCCGGGTGCTGCTCGACACCGCGCCCGGCACACCGGTGCTCGCCACGACCGCGACGGCGAACGAGCGGGTCACCGCCGATGTCGCCCGCCAACTCGGCGAGGGCACGGTCACCCTGCGGGGCAGCCTGGCCCGCGCGTCGCTCACGCTGTCCGTCGTGGCGGGCCTCGACGCTGTGGGCCGCTACGCCTGGGTGGCCGACGCGCTCGCCGAGCTCGACGGTTCGGGCATCGTCTACGTCCTGACCGTGGCGGAATCCGAGCGGCTGACCGCCTTCCTGACCGATCAGGGCTTCGACGTCGCGGCGTACTCCGGGGGCCTCGAAGCCGACGAGCGGGCCCGCGTCGAGGACGCGCTGCGAGCCAACGAGCTCAAGGCCGTGATCGCCACCTCCGCACTCGGCATGGGCTACGACAAGCCCGACCTCGCCTTCTGCCTCCACGTCGGCTCACCGTCGAGCCCGGTCGCCTACTACCAGCAGGTCGGACGAGCCGGGCGGGCGCTCGACCATGCCCGGGCGGTGCTGCTCCCGGCCGAGACCGACGCGCGGCTGTGGCAGTACTTCGCCACCGCCGGGGTACCGGACCCCGAAGTGGTCGACCGCATCCTCGCCGAGCTGAACGGGTCGGACGGGGCCCTGTCGGTGCCCGCGCTCGAGGCGTCAACCGGCATCCGTCGGGGACGCCTCGATGCGACGTTGCGGGTGCTCGCCGTCGATGACGCCGTCGTGCGTGACGGCTCCGGCTGGCGCTCCACCGGTCGCGCCTGGGTGTACGACCACGACAAGTGGGCGACGTTGGCCCGGGTGCGCGCCGGTGAGGCGGGGCTCATGCGGTCGTACGCCGCGGAGGAGGGCTGCCTCATGGAGTTCCTCCAGCGCGCTCTCGACGACGGCGATCCCGGCCCCTGCGGTCGCTGCTCGGTGTGCACCGGGGTCCTGCCTGCTCCGGGCCCGGTCCCGTCGCCCGGGCGATCCCGGGCCGCCGCCACGTTCGTCCGGGGCCTCGACGTGGTCATCGAGCCGCGCAAGCGCTGGCCCGGCGGCGTCGATGCCGAGCTCAAGGGCACGATCCGGGGGTGCGTCGAGGGTCGAGCGCTCGCCTTCGCCGACGATCCCGGTTGGAGCGCGGTCGTCGCCGCGCTGTCCGACCAGGCCCCACCCGACGAGGTCGCGGCGGCGATCGTCGCCGTGCTCGGGCGGTGGCGCCGCACGTGGGACGCCCGCCCGGTCGCGGTCGAGGCCTTTCCCACCTGGGGCCGGTCGGTGCTCGTCTCCGCCGTGGCCGAGCACGTCGCAGCGGTCGGCAAGATCGACCGTCTCCACGCGCTGCGCGTCCGGGGTCGGCCACCCGCGGAGGACCTCGCGTCGGCGCCGACCGTCCGCAGCCTCGTCGCGAGCCTCGACGTCGACCCCGCGGCCTCGGTTCCGGCGGGACCAGTGCTGCTCGTGGTCGACCGCTACCGGTCGGGATGGGCGGCCACCGTCGCGGCGGCACGACTTCGCCAGGCGGGGGCCACGGCGGTCCTGCCGCTCGCGCTGCATCGCATGCCCTGAACGTGATGGAAAGGAACCGAGATGGGCCAACAGGTGATCCCCGTCACCGGCGGCCGACGCGGCGATCCTGGCCGGGACCGGTTCCCCCCGCGGCCAGGCTGTCGTTCCGACGGATGTCAGGCACCACGCAAATCACCTGTACACTGACCGGTCGATCATCAGGACCAGATCGGGAGCCTGCCCATGAAGAAGGGCCGTCATCGCCGCTTCGAGGAAGCACGTGCGCTCAAGCGAAGCAATGAGGGAGATCTCGACGCGTTGCTCGACGCACGCGATGCAGAACCATGTGCCGAGTGCGATGCCGCACCCGGACACGACCACGCGTCGTGGTGCATGGTCGAAGACGCGATCCACGACGAGCCCTGGTAGGTCTGTTCCTCGCCTTCCACCCTCCTGACTGGGAAAGACAACCTGTGACTGTTGATACTCTGCGGAACGTCGCGCTCGTCGCGCACGTCGACCACGGCAAGACCACCCTGGTCGACGCCATGTTGCGCAACACCGGCGTGTTCTCGAGCCACGAAGAGCTCGTCGACCGCGTCATGGACTCCAACGACCAGGAGCGGGAACGCGGCATCACCATCCTCGCCAAGGCGGCATCGGTCACCTACGGCGACGTGCGCATCAACCTCGTCGACACCCCGGGTCACGCCGACTTCGGCGGCGAGGTCGAACGCGCCCTCACCATGGTCGACGGCGTCGTGCTCCTCGTCGACGCCGCCGAGGGGCCGCTGCCCCAGACGCGCTACGTGCTGTCGAAGGCGCTCGAGGCCAAGCTGCCTGCGGTCGTCGTGCTGAACAAGGTCGACCGGAGCGACGCCCGTCCCGACGAGGTGCTCGACGAGATCTACCAGCTGTTCATGGACCTCGACGCATCGGAGGAGGACATCGAGTTCCCGATCATCTCAGCGGTCGCCAAAGAAGCCCGTGCCGTCGCCGGGGTCGGCATGCCGGCGGTCGATGCCACCCTCGAGCCCCTGTTCGAGGCGATCCTCGCCACGGTGCCCGCCCCTGGTGGTGATCCGTCGGCACCGTTGCAGGCGCTGGTCACGAACCTCGACGCATCGGAGTACCTTGGCCGGTTGGCCATCGGGCGGGTCATGCAGGGGACGCTGCGCCGCAACGACCAGGTCGCCCTGTGCGAGGAGGACGAGGGCCAGTCGCCCCTCAAGCGCAAGCTCAGCCAACTCATGACCTTCAGCGGTGTCGGGCGCCTCGAAGCAGACGCCGTCGGCGCGGGTGACCTCTTCGTCGTGGCCGGGTTCCCCGAGGTCGAGATCGGCGACACCATCGCCGATGCCACCGATCCGCAGCCGTTGCCCCGGCTCAGCGTCGACGAGCCGGTGCTGTCGATGACCTTCGGCGTCAACACCTCGCCGATCGCCGGCAAGGAAGGCAAGTACCTCACGTCGCGTCACCTGCGCGACCGCCTCGAGCGCGAGATCCTGGGCAACGTGTCGATCCGCCTGGCCGACACCGGCTCTCCCGACGTCATCGAGGTCGCCGGCCGTGGCGAGCTCCAGCTGGCTGTTCTCATCGAGTCGATGCGCCGGGAGGGCTACGAGCTCGAGGTCTCCCGTCCCGAGGTCGTCGAGCGCGAGATCGACGGGAAGCGCAACGAGCCCCTCGAGCGAGGCGTCGTCGACGTCCCCGACGAGCACGTGGGCACCGTCACCCAGGGACTCGCCCCCCGCAAGGGTCGGGTCGTCGACGTGCGCGGCGGCGACACGGGTCGCACGATCCTCACCTTCGAGGCACCCGCGCGCGGTCTCATCGGCTTCCGGTCCGAGCTGCTCACCTCCACCCGGGGCACGGCGCTCATGCACCAGCACCGCGCCGGCTGGATCCCCTGGGTCGGGGACCTCCCGAGCCGGACGGGCGGCGCCATGATCGCGGATCGCGAAGGGACCTCGACGGGCTACGCGCTCGACAACCTCCAGACGCGCGGCGAGATGTTCGTCGGACCGGGGGTGCAGGTCTACGAGGGCATGATCGTCGGTGAGAACGCCCGGTCCGACGACATGGTCGTCAACATCATCCGGGACAAGCAGAAGACCAACATCCGTACCCACAGTCACGACGACGCCATCAAGCTGGCACCGCCCCGCCCGATCACGCTCGAGTCCGCCATCGAGTTCATCGAGGAGGACGAGCTCGTCGAGGTGACCCCGTCGTCGATCCGGATCCGCAAGCGCCTCCTGAGCGAGGCCGACCGTCGCCGAAAGGCACGCTGAGGTTCGGGCCCAGCTCGCCCGCGCAAGGCCGCGATCGGGTCAGGTGGTGGTGGCGAGCTCGATGGCGAACGCGACGGCACGGTCGAGGTCGTCCTCGTCCATGACCACCATCGAACGGCGATGCCCCGACCGTTGGTGGAGCTGGCTCTCGGCGCGCTTGCGATTCGGGTCGCCGATCCGGTCGGGCACGTCGACGAGCAGGTCGCCGATGACGATGCCCGACAGCGCGGCGTGGTCACCGATCGCCCGGCCATGGCGGTACTGGACGGGACCGGCGTAGAGGGCACCGCGCTCCACCCGGTACGGGGGGAGTCGGCCGCCCAGCGCCTCGAGTCGCCTGACGATACCGGCGAACGCGGCGTGCTGGGCCCGCGTCCGGGCATCGCACCACGCCCGGATGTCGGCGGCGTCGACCGGGTTCGCCGTTCGCTCGAGCATGGCGAGCGCCGGTGCGTACGACCTGGCGTGCTTGCCCGAGCGCGTGCGCTTGACCGCCCGAGGGTTGGGCCGCTTGCGGGTCACCCGCTGCAGCGACGGGTGGCTGGCGTAGAGGGCAGCATCGGTGCCGTTGCGCCGCGCCGAGCCGAGCGCGGCGTCCTCGTAGGCGCCGTCGACGGACGCCGCCTCCGCCTCCTTGGCCGCGTCGGCGATGTCGAGCAGCGCTCGAACCAGCACCTGGTTCTCCTCGATGTCGTATGCCCGTGACGGCGCCATGCACACGAACAGGCCCTCGTCGCCGAAGCTGGACGCACGCGCCGACATCGTCTCGCTCCACAGCACCGGACCGCGCAGCGAGCCGACGCACCGCTCGGCGTGGGTCTGGATGGAGGTGGCGAGCGATCGCACGGTGCTCGGGAAGTGATCCAGCACGCGTGCCGCCTCGGGCGACGTCGCGACGATCATGCTGACGAGCTGCGACACCGCAGCGAGCGACAGCCCCGTGAGCGCCGCGACCGTGCCGACCACATCGAACGGCCGGCTCAACCGGAACCAGATCTGATCCAACGGATCATCCGACTCAGGAACTGCCTCATCGCCAACGCCAGGATCAGTCACGTCGCGCCCTCACTCGTTCCACTCCACTCGGAGCGCGGGACCGAGCGCAGCGACCGACGCGAGTGAGGGCGACACCTACACCGCGAGCTCGACACCCAGCACCTCGGCGATCGTGCGTTGGGCTTCGGCCTGCTCCGGCGGGTCGAGATGTTGGGCGACGGTGCGGTAGAGCGTGGTGGCTCGACGATCCTCCATGCCCTCGAACTGGGGAAGGAAGTAGGCGTAGAAGACCTCGTAGACGAGCCGGGATTCGGTGACGTCGTCGGTGGCGCGCCGTGCCGCGTACTTCGATGCATCGAGGAACACGGCAGGACCGAGGTTCTGGAACCGGCGCAACGGGAGCAGCTTCGCGACGATGTCACCACCCGGGCGTTGCAGGAGCGTCTCGTAGGCAGGCTCGGACGGGGTGCCGACCTCGATGAACGCGAAGCGCCGCATGAGCGCGTAGGACATGTCGAACAGCAGGTTCTTGTCGAAGACGTTCATCGTGGCGATGATCCGCCAGTTCGCCGGGACCCGGATGACGTCGGTCCTGGCCGGAGGCTCGACGCCGCTCGGCACGAGCGAGAGGGGATCGGGCTGGCCCTTGCGCTTGAAGGGCAACACGACGGCTTGGCCCGACAGGACGGTGAACAGCTGGCCGAACGCACGGTCGAAGTTGGAGCGGTTGAGCTCGTCGATGATGAGCCAGCGACCTGACTCGATCGCCTCCACGAACAGCCCGGGTCGGTAGATGAGCCCGTCCGGAGTGGGCTGGAGCCCCCCGATCGTCTCGAAGGTGGTCCACTCGCTGGTCGCGGTCGTGGGCAGGTACCCGGTGCAGAACATGGCCTCACGGGCGACATCCGCGGCCAGATAGGCCAGCGTCGTCTTGCCGGTGCCCGGCGGGCCCGTGAAGATCACGTGCTTGGCCGCGTCGACGGCAGCGACGAGCTGTTCGATGACGTACTCGGGGAACAGCATGCCCGCCTCCTCGGCGGCCCGGGTGAGCTCCTCAGCGTTGAACTGGCGCATGGTGCTGTACCTGTCGGCCTGCCTGCCCGTGGCTTGAGGAGAGCACGGAAAGGCCGACGGGCCCATCGCCCGCGCTCGCCGATCGGCGAGCGTTCATCGATCGGCTCGACGGCGAACCGCCGGGTGCGGGAGGAGCTGCTGGGTCGTCGGCGATGCCAGGTCCTCGAAGTGCTCGACCAGGTGCTCGTACGGCTCCTTGCCCACCATGGCGACGATCTCCTCGGCGAGGGTCTCGTAGACCTTGCGGGATCCGCCGAACGCCCCGGGGGACTCGGTGCACCACCAGTGGAAGTCGTCGCCGCCCGGCCCCCAGTCGCGGCGCTTCCACTCGCGCAGGATCCGGGTGAGGTGCTCGTTGTCGTCGACGTGGTAGTCCTGCCGCAGCGGAGCCTGCCAGCACACGGTCGGCTTCCAGTCGACGATCGACTCGCCCCGCCGAACCGCCGCCTGGTGGAACGCGCAACCCGCTCCGTTCGCGAAGCCCGGGCGGTTCTGGAAGATGCAGGCACCGTCGACGGTGCGCGTGACCCACTCGCCGTACTCGTTCTTGTGGATGGCGCCACCGAGCTCCTCCGCGGTGGCCTTGTGCTGCCACTCGTCGTCACCGAGGTTGTCGATGTGGCGCTTCGTCTCCTTGCGGTCGTGCTTGTCGACGAAGTGGGCACCGTGCGTGCAGCACCCGATCTCGAGCTCGACCGCGGGCTCCTCGTCGATTCCGGGGCAGCCTCGACCGAAGATGCACGACCAGTTCGACCCGAGGAAGGTGAGATCGAACATGAAGGTCTCGTCCTCGAAGTCGAAGGACAGCCACTGGTGGGTGTCGTCTGGCATCGGTCCTGAACCTAGCGGAGGGGGGTTAGCCTTCGGCATGGCTGGTGAATTCGATGACATCCGTCACCGACTCGAAGCGATCTCGGAAGAGCTCGCCGACCTCGCGATCGAGCGGCTGCAGGCGTCGATCGACGCCGGGGGCTCCGAGCTCCCCGTCGACGAGAAGCGGCTCACGCGGGCGCGACGAGCCGTGGAGAAGGCGGCGAACATCCTGCGGGAACCCGACGACCGCGACGAGCGCTGAACGGCCCGTCGCGCATCGGGCCCATCGCGCATCGGGCCCGAGCGGGCCGATGATGCGCGATCGCTCCGACCATCGTGACTCAGACCGCAACGAGGTCGTAGAGGGTCGAGCGCTGGGCCAGTGTGCGGCCGAGGGGCTCGACGAGCGCCCGGAAGTCCGCCTCCTCCATGAGCTGACCGTGGCTCGCTCCGGCGGCCCGAGAGATGTTCTCGTCCATCAGCGTGCCACCCAGGTCGTTCACGCCGGCCTGGAGCATCTGACGCGCCCCGTCGACGCCCATCTTCACCCACGACACCTGGATGTTGTCGATCGCTCCCGCATAGGCGATGCGGCCGACGGCGTGCATCAGGAGCGCCTCGCGGAACGTGGGCCCGCGGCGCGCCCTGCGCTGGAGGTAGATCGGTGCGGCCATGTGGACGAACGGCAGCGGGACGAACTCGGTGAACCCGCCGGTCTCCTTCTGGAGGTCGCGGGTGCGCACCATGTGGCGCGCCCAGTGAACGGGCTGCTCGACCGAGCCGAACATGATCGTGACGTTGGAGCGCAGGCCCACCGAGTGCGCCGTGCGGTGGGCGTCGAGCCACTCCTCGGTGTCGATCTTGTCGGGGCAGAGCACGGCGCGGATCTCGTCGTCGAGGATCTCGGCCGCCGTACCCGGGAGGGTGCGCAGACCGGCCTCCATCAGCCGACGTAGGTAGTCGGCCAACGGTTCCCCCAGCCGCTTCGCTCCCTCGGTCACCTCGAGGGCGGTGAAGCCGTGCACGTGGATGTCGGGAGCGGCCTCCTTCACGGCGCGGGTCACGTCGATGTAGTAGTCGCCGTCGAACTTCGGGTGGATGCCGCCCTGGAGGCAGACCTCGGTCGCCCCGAGGTCGACGGCCTCGCGGACCCGCTCTGCGATGTCGTCGAGCGTGAGCAGGTAGGGCGTGCCCCGGAGGTTCAACGAGAGGGGGCCCTTGGAGAACCCGCAGAACTTGCACTTGAACGTGCACACGTTGGTGTAGTTGATGTTGCGGTTGTGCACGAAGGTGACCGTGTCGCCCGAGATCCGGCGGCGCAGGTCGTCGGCCGCCTCGCACACCGCGGCGACCTCGGGGCCCCGTGCCCCGAACAGGGTGACGATCTCGTCGACTCCGGGCTCCTGGCCGAGCGAGACGCCCGCCAGCACCTCGGCCACCGCGCCGCCCGCGGCGGCCCGACCCGGCAGGATCCTCGCCGGGTGGCTCGGAGCGCCGCTGTACCACGCCGTCGACCGAGGGCCGAGGTGGAGCACCTCGATGCCGTCGTCGACCTGCTCGGGGCTCGGTGGCTGCAGGTTCTGGACGAACACCGCGCCGGGGTCGTCCCGACCGAGGCCCTCGGCATCGCTGCGGTCGAGCACGGGGAAGCGCAGCGCTTCGTCGAGCCAGCGATCGGGCCGGAGGGCGTGCTCGGGGTAGACGGTCAGTCGGGGAGCGAGCGCGAACCCCCGGGCCTCGGCAACCTCGCGCAGTCGGTCGACCGCCGGCCACGGCCGCTCAGGGTTCACGTGGTCCGCCGTCACCGGCGACACGCCGCCGAAGTCGTCGATGCCGGCGTCGAGCAGCACACCGAAGTCGTCGGAGAGGTTCGGCGGCGCCTGGACGTGGATCTCCGGGGGCAGGAGCAATCGGGCCAGGGCGATGGCCTGCAGGAAGTCCTCGGCGGGGCAGGGAGCCGAGCGGTGCATCGTCGTGCCCGCCTTGGGCAGGAAGTTCTGGACGATCACCTCCTGGACGTGACCGTGGCGCTCGTGGCTGGCCGCGATGGCCGAGATCGTCGTGATCCGATCGTCGAGCGACTCGCCGATGCCGACGAGCAGGCCCGTCGTGAACGGGATCTGGAGCTCGCCCGCGAGCTCGAGGGTGTCGAGGCGGCGGCGAGGATCCTTGTCGGGCGCGCCGCGGTGGCACGCCAGGTCGGGATCGGTCGACTCGATCATCATCCCCTGGGAGGGGGAGACCTCCCGAAGCGCGGCGAGCTCGTCGCGGTAGAGCGCGCCCGCGTTGGCATGCGGCAGCAACCCGGTCTCGGTGAGCACGAGTCGGCACATGGCGACGAGGTAGTCGACGGTGGACTCGTAGCCGTTGTCCCGCAACCAGGTCGCCGCCGCCGGGTACCGGAGCTCGGGACGCTCACCCAGGGTGAACAGCGCTTCGTGGCAACCGGCGCGGGCACCGGCGCGGGCGATGGCGAGCACCTGGTCGGGGCTCAGGTAGGGAGCGTCGAGGCGAGCCGGGGGCTGGGCGAACGTGCAGTAGCCGCACTTGTCGCGGCACAGCATGGTGAGCGGCACGAAGACCTTGGGGGAGTAGGTGACCCGTGTGCCGGTCTGGCGATCGCGGACCTTGCGAGCTCGCGCCAGGAGGTCGTCGAGCGGAGCGTCGATGAGCTCACCGGTCATGGGTGGCGACCCTATCGGTCGACGAGCGGTTCGGTGCGCGTCTCCGCGAGCATGATCTGGCACTGGTAGGAGCCGTCGCCGACGAGGCCGAACGAGTGGCCGTCGATCCGCTCGTCGTCGAAGCTGAGCTCGCCCTCGTCGTCGACGACCACGACGATGTCGCTGGCGTCGGCGATCACCCGGTAGCACTCGTCGAGATCCGGGGCGCTGCTGATCGAGAAGGACTCGACGTTGTGCGCTGCGGTGCAGTCGACGTCGTAGTCGCCCATCTCGGCGGCCACCTCCTCTTCCTCGGTGGGGACGTCCGGCACGACCGAGCACGTGACAGGCGTGACGACCGTCGAGTCGGCGACGTCGAGGGGTTGCGATCCCTCCGGTCGGGTGATCGTGGTCGCCGCCAACCCGTCCGAGTCGCTCGAGGACGGTCCCGCGGCGGACGAGTCGCTGCCTTGCTCGGTCGTCGTACCGGACGAGTCGGCCTTGTCGTCGCTGCACCCCGCGAGCGACACGACGGCGAGCGAGACGACCGCGATGGGTGCCGCGCATCGAAGGAATGGGTTTGCAGTCATGGATTCACCAAGTCCCCGGCAGCGGCGGGGTCAGCTAGCCAGATGATGCGCTCGCCGCGCACCGCGCTGGCGGGAGCGGTCGGATCACCCGCGACGACGCGGGCCAGTGCTTCGTGCTTCGCTGCACCCGAGACCGTGACGAGCACGAGCCGGGCTCGTGCGATGCCGGCGTAGGTCAGGGTCATGCGGGGATGGGGGTTGTGCCCGAGGGGGTCCTCGTTCATGGTGACGAGCCGGCCCGGGTCGGCGTCGAGCGCCTCGCTTCCGGGGAACAGCGATGCGGTGTGGCCGTCGGGTCCGAGCCCGAGGTGCACCACGTCGAAGCGTCCCAGCTCGCCCACGCGCAGCTGGTAGCCGTCAGCGCCCTCCTCGCAGCGCATCGGGTACGTCGCGTTCGCGGCACCGACCCGGTCGAGGAGCGCCTGGCGGGCGAGGAGGTAGTTGGAATCGGGGTCGTCGAGCGGGACGCAGCGCTCGTCGCCCCAGTACACGTCGACCTTCCACCAGTCGATCTGGGTGTCGGCATCGGCGGCAAGCCGCTCGTAGCAGGCCCGCGCCGTCTCGCCGCCGGACAGCGCCATGGCGAAGCGGTCGTTGGGCCGGGAGTGGAACGCCTCGATGACGCGCTCGGCGAACTCGGCGGCGACGTCGTCGACGACGTGGAGCGAACCGTGCACGTCAGGCGAGGCTCTCGGCCTTGGTCTGCAACACGCTGAGCAGGTCGTCGAAGGACTTCGCGAACGCGGCGACGCCTTCGTCCTCGAGCGTCTGGGTGACGTCGCTCAGATCGACCCCCACGGCGGCGAGATCGTCGAGCACCGCTCGTGCGCCGCTGAGGTCGGCATCGACCGTGCGAGCCACGGTGCCGTGGTCGAGGAAGGCGTCGAGGGTGTTGTCGGGCATCGTGTTGACCGTGTTCGGACCGATGAGCTCGTCGACGTACAGGGTGTCGGGGAGCGACGGGGACTTGGTCGAGGTGGAGGCCCACAGCGGTCGCTGCACCTTGGCGCCCCGGGCGACGAGAGCGTCCCAGCGAGGCCCGGAGAACTTCTCGAGGAACAGCTCGTAGGCGAGCTGGGCGTTGGCGACCGCAGCCTTGCTCTTGAGCGCGAGGGCCTCGGGCGTTCCGATGGCGTCGAGGCGACGGTCGACCTCGGTGTCGACCCGGCTCACGAAGAACGACGCAACCGACGAGATGGCCGACAGGTCGCCGTCGGCCGCTTCGAGGCCGGCGAGGTAGGCCTCGATGACCTCGGCGTAGCGCTCGAGCGAGAAGAGCAGCGTGACGTTGATGCTGCGGCCCTCGGCGAGCATCTGCTCGATGGCGGGGAGGCCCTCGGCCGTACCGGGGATCTTGACGTAGAGGTTGGGCGCGTCGAGCGTTTCGTTGAGGTGGCGGGCCGCGTCCTTGGTGGCCTCGGTGTCGCGGGCCAAGCTGGGTGCGACCTCGACGGACACGAAGCCGTCGACGCCGTCGCTGTCGTCGTGGACCGGTCGGAGGACCTCGAGCGCACTGGCGATGTCGGTGAGCACGAGCTGCCAGTAGCTGTCCTCGACCGACTGGCCATCCGCGATGAGCGCACCGAACTGCTCGTCGTAGACGGCGCTTCCTTCGATGGCCTTCTGGAAGATCGACGGGTTCGAGGTGAGGCCGCGCACCCCGCGTGCGACCCACGCCGCCAGCTCGCCGCTCTGCACCCAGTCGCGCTTGAGGTTGTCGAGCCAGGGGCTGAGGTCTTGGTCGGTGTGGAGCTGCTGGAGTCGGGTGGTCACGCGGGCCTCTCAGAGGGTGGGGGTCGGTCGGGCGACAGAGGACGTGCTGGTCGCACGGAGCACGGGTGGCGACGCGCCGATGGCGTCGGCGGCCGCGCCAGTCTGCCCGCTCCGCACGCCGGCGTCACCGGACAGCGGCCCAAATTGGCGGTGGGCTCCGTCACATCGGCGGGATCCTCCACCAATTTGGCGACAGGTGGTGGTCAGGCTTCGTCGAACTCGGCGAGGAGGCTCCGGGCGGCGTTCGCCACGTTGGTGGGGTTGATGCCGAGCTTGTCGAGCACGACGTCACCGGGGGCGCTGGCGCCGAACCGGTCGATGCCGACGCTGTGGTCAGCCCAGGTGCTCCAGCCGAAGGTCACACCGGCCTCGACGGAAAGGGTCGGCACCCCGGCGGGCAGTACGCTGTCCTGATAGTCGTCGTCCTGGTCCTCGAACAGCTCCCAGCACGGCATCGACACGACGTTGACCTGGATCCCGTCGGCGATGAGGGCTTCGGCTGCATCCAGCGCGACCCACACCTCGCTGCCGGTGGCGACGATCACCAGATCGGGGTCGTCGATCCCCGAGATCGTGTACGCGCCCTTCATCGCCCCGTCGTGGTCGCTCGTACCTTCGAGCACGGGCAGGTTCTGGCGGGACAGCACCAGTGCGGTCGGGCCCGATTCCGCCTCGATGGCGACGCGGTAGCCGGCTGCGGTCTCGTTGGCGTCGGCCGGTCGGAACACGCGCAGGCCGGGCATGGCACGCAGCGACGCGAGGTGCTCGATGGGCTGATGGGTCGGGCCGTCCTCGCCGACGCCGACCGAGTCGTGGGTCCACGAGTAGATGACCTTGGCCCCC
Source organism: uncultured Rhabdothermincola sp. (assembly GCA_964525005.1). GTDB lineage: Bacteria > Actinomycetota > Acidimicrobiia > Acidimicrobiales > Acidimicrobilacustridaceae > CAZALT01. The sequence continues at coordinate 14,508 of CAZGEF010000004.1, read as the reverse complement.
GAGATGGCAGCGAGACGCACCGGCGGGCGCATGTAGTCGCTGAACACGAAGAACGTGCCGCCGATCGGGATCGCCCCACCGTGGAGCGCAAGGCCGTTCATGATCGAGCCCATGGCGTGCTCGCGCACACCGAAGTGGATCTGACGACCGGCCCGGTTCTCGGTGGAGAACACGCCGGCATCGTCGGGCATCTGCACGCCGGTGTTGCCCGTGAGGTCGGCGCCGCCGCCGATGAGCCCCGGGACGACGTCGAGCAGCGATTCCAGCACCTTCTTGCCGGCGTTGCGGGTGGCGACCTTCTCGCCGGCCTCCCACACCGGCAACTTGGCCTGCCAGCCGTCGAGGCCCGTGTCGGCGAGCGCGGCCGCGATCTCCGCTTTGTCGTCCGGCCACGACTCGTACAGGTCCTCCCACGCCGCGCGGTCAGCGGAGCCCTTGAGACCGGCCGCCCGGTAGTAGGCGACCACGTCGTCGGGGGACCAGAAGGTCTCGTCCGGTGGGCTGCCCATGAGCTCTTTGGTGATGCGGATCTCCTCGTCGCCGAGTGGGCTGCCATGAGCGAGGTGCGAGTCGGTGAACTTCGGCGACGGGAAGCCGATGTGGCTGCGCAACACGACGATCGACGGCTTGTCGTCCACGTCCTTGGCCCGGTTGATGGCCGCCTCGAGGGCATCGAGGTCGTTGGCCACCTCGCCGACCACCTCGACGTGCCAGCCGTAGGACTCGAACCGCTTGGCGGCGTCGTCGGACAGCGCCAGCTCGGTGGGGCCGTCGATGCTGATGTGGTTGTCGTCGTAGATCACGACGAGCTTGCCGAGACCGAAGTGGCCGGCGAACGAAGCCGCCTCGTGGCTGACACCCTCCTCGAGGTCGCCGTCGCCCGCGATGACGTAGGTGTGGTGGCCGAACAGCTCCTCTCCGAAACGGGCCCGCAGCGAGTGCTCAGCGAGAGCCATGCCGACGGCGTTGGCGATGCCCTGGCCCAGCGGACCGGTGGTGACCTCGACGCCCGCGGTGTGATGCACCTCGGGGTGGCCGGGGGTGGCCGATCCCCATTGGCGGAAGTCCTCGAGGTCCTCGAGGGTGAGGCCGTGGCCGGTGAGGTAGAGCATCGAGTAGAGAAGGATCGACGCGTGGCCAGCCGACAGCACGAAGCGGTCACGGGCCGGCCAACGCGGGTCGGTCGCGTCGTACTTCATGATGCGGGTCCACAGGACATGGGCCAGCGGGGCGAGGGCCATGGCGGTCCCCGGATGGCCGGAGTTGGCTTTTTGGGGGGCATCCATGGAGAAGCCACGGATGACGTTGATGCAGCGCTGCTCGATCTCGGGGTCGGTCACGGGCGGGAATCGTAATCGGTCGCGCAGGGTCCTCGTTCTGGCCCCCGCCGAACTGCCCCGCCGAACTGGCTGGACAGATACGTCAAATGACCCAGGTCTTCCCAGCCAGTTCGCCCGGGCAGTCCAGTTCGCCCGGGCAGTCCAGTTCGCCCGGGCAGTCCAGTTCGCCCGGGCAGTCAGTCCACGGGTGGCAGCAGGGTGAACGGCACGACCGTCGCGGGGCCGAGGTCGAGGCGGCAGTGCGCCTCGATCGAGTCGTAGTCGTCGAAGTCGAGCTGGGCCCGCACCAGGCGGTAGTTGAACTTGCCCTGCTCGACCTCGAGCGGCTGCACGTTGCGGGCGATCTGCTCGCCGTCGCGGGTGTAGACCACCTCGAGCGCCGCGGTCGTCTTGTCCCCCATGGGGCAGTGCACGATCACCACCAGGTGGGGCTCGATCGTCACCGGAACCGGTGACGGCGCCGGCAGCGAGAACTGCACGCCGGTCAGATCGATGCGGGTGGACGGACCGGGCACCTGTCGGAGGTCGATCCCGTCCATGAAGAGGGCAGCGAGGATGTGCACGCATCCGACGCTACCTGGGACTCGACACCGCGACCGGCGATGGGATCACCGGAAGGGATCGCCACGCAGGTCTCACGGCGGTCGGTAGTGTGACGGCGATGGCTGTGGGCGAGGCGACTCTACCGACGCGCGATGTGATCCTCGTCGAGGCGAGGCACTGCTTCGCCGAACACGGATTCGACGGCACCTCGTTGAACGACATCGCCGAGGCGGTCGGCATCCGGCGCAGCAGCGTCCTGCACCACTTCCCGTCGAAGGATGCGATCTACCGCGAGGTCTTCGAGGTCGCGCTCGTCGAGTGGATGGCCCGTGTCGAGGACGCCACCGGGCCCGAGCACAACGGCCTCGCGGGCTGGGACCGCGTCGATCAGGTGCTCACCGCCGGATTCCGGTTCTTCGAGTCGAACCCCGAGTTCGTCCGCATCGCTCGCCGCGAGGCGCTCGACGGCGGCAACCGACTCAGCGTCGAGCTCGGCGTCATGCTCAAGCCGCTGTTCGAGTGGGCGGTGTCGTACTTCACGCGCGAGATGGATGCCGGCACGTTCCGGCGGTTCGATCCCGAGCAGCTCATCGTCACCCTCTACGGCGCGCTGCTCAGCTACTTCAGCGACCTGCCCTTCGTGGAAGGGCTCCTGGGGCGCGACCCGCTCGCACCCGACCTGCTGGAGGCCCGCCTCGAACACCTCCGGGCATTCATCCGGGCCGCGCTCACCCCTGAAGGCGCCGACCCGCTGACCCACTGACCCGCTGACCCACTGACGGCCCGGTCGCCGCCGTTCTCCCCGAATTGCACGGTTCTCCCCAAATTGCGTGGATCTTGCGCGATCGCCGGGCGAGATCGACGCCAGAAGGGGCGGGGTCCGGGGCCGCGTCCGGGGCCGGGGGCGGGGGCGGGCCGGGTCTGAACCATCGTTCAGTCCACTCGAAGGCGGGATCAGCCGAGCGGTAGGGTGCGCACCATGTCCGGCACCCCCGCGTCCGGCTCGGCGGATCAGGACGTGCGCACGCGCACCCTGTCCGAGGCCGAGTCCAAGTCCCTGCTCGCCGCCTACGGCATCCCGTTCCCCGAGGAGCGCCATGCGGCGAGCGTCGACGACGCCGTCCAGGCCGCAGCCGCCATCGGCTACCCCGTCGTGGCCAAGCTCAACGGCCCCGGGATCGCCCACAAGACCGAGCGTGGCCTCGTACGGCTCAACCTCAGCGATGACGTCGCGGTCGCCACCGCGGCCAGCGAGCTGCTGGCCGCGGCGACCGAGGACGACGGTGCGGTCACCGTCCTGGTCGCCCCGATGCTGCGGGCCAGCCGCGAGCTCATCGCCGGACTCAGCCGCGACCCGCAGTTCGGGCTCACCGTGATGATCGGGATCGGCGGCATCCTCGCCGAGGCCATCAGCGACGTGGCCATCCGCCTCGTGCCCATCACCGCCGTCGACGCCCACGACATGCTCGACGACCTCGCCACCCAGGCGCTGCTCGGCGCGTTCCGCGGCGAACCGGCCATCGATCGCGACGCCATCGTCGAGCTGCTCCTCGGCTTGTCCCGTGCAGGCGAAGAGCACCCCGAGCTCGCCTCCGCCGACCTCAACCCGGTCCTCATCGTCGACGGCAGCCCCGTCGCGGTCGACGCCCTCGTGGAGGTCGCGGAACCATGAGCACCAAGTCGTTCGAGCACTTCCAGGCGCTCTTCGAACCGAAGGGCATCGTCGTCGCAGGCGCGTCCACCCATCCCGGCAAGTTCGGCTTCGTCGCGTTGCACAACATCCTGGCCGGCGGCTACGAGGGCGAGATCTTCGCCACCAACCGCGAAGGAGCCGAGGTGCTCGGCCGCCAGACCCTTCCGTCGCTCGACGACGTCCCCGCGGGCGCGGCCGACCTCGTGTTCGTGTGCACTCCGGCCAAGTCGAACCCTGACCTGCTGCGCGTCGCCGCCGACAAGGGCATCAAGGCCGCCTTCATCGCCTCGGCGGGCTACGGCGAGTCCGGCGAAGACGGGCTGCGGGCCCAGGACGAGCTCGTCGCGCTCGCCGACGACCTCGATCTGCTGATCGTCGGTCCGAACGGCCAGGGTGTCGTCTCGACACCGGTGTCGATGTGCGCCCAGATCGTCGCTCCGAACCCGCCTCCCGGTCGCATCGGCATCGCCAGCCAGTCCGGCAACTTCGTGTCGTCCTTCGAGAACTACTCGGTCGCCAGCGGCGTCGGCGTGAGCCGTGCCGTATCGGCCGGCAACGCGGCCCAGGTGGGCGTCGTCGACTTCCTCGAGTACTTCGCGCGGGACCCGGCGACCGATGTGGCGCTCGCCTACGTCGAAGGCGTCACCGACGGCCGGGCGTTCTACGAGCGGCTCCGCGCCGTCTGCGAGCGTCTGCCCGTCGTGCTGGTGAAGGGCGGAGCGACCGCCGGAGGCGCCCGGGCCGCCGCGAGCCACACCGGCTCGCTCGCCACCGACGACCGCGTGTTCGACGGGATGTGCCGTCAGGCAGGAGCGATCCGGGCCGCCACCATCGAGGAGGCGTTCGAGGCGGCCGCCACCTTCGCGACGCAGCCGTTGCCGACCACCGACGACGTCGTCGTCGTGTCGACGGTGGGTGGTTGGGGTGTCGTCACCGCCGATGCGCTCGCCAGCACCCGGCTCGACCTCCTCCCGTTGCCGACCGATCTCGAAGCTCAGCTCGACGAGCTGCTCCCGCCCCGGTGGAGCCGCAACAACCCGGTCGACCTCGCAGGAGGCGAGACCAAGGACACGATCGTCGACGTCCTCACCGCGGTCGCCAACCACCCGGAGGTCCGGTCGGTCGTCTACCTCGGCAGCGGCATCCAGGCGAATCAGGCCGACCTCGCGCGCAACGGTGACTTCTTCCCCGATCACGGCCTCGAGCGCATCGTCGACTTCCACGAGCGCCAGGACCGGCGGTACACGACGACGGCCGCAGCGCTGTCGGCGCAGACCGGCAAACCGATCCTGGTGGCGACCGAGCTCGCCGTGGCCGCACCGGGCAACGCCGCGGTCCGAGGGGTCGTCGACAACGGCGGCTACTGCTACCCCTCGTCGAACCGGGCGGTGACGGCACTGGCGCACCTGCGCGATCGAGCCCGCTGGCTCGCCGCCCGCACCTGAGCCGCCGCGCCTTCTAGTCTCGACCGGATGTCCCCCCGCCTGGCGCGTCGTGAGCACGCGCCCCGAATCCGACGCGTCCTCCACGGTGCGGCCCTCGCGATGGCCATCATGGCCATCGTGGCCGGCGCGGCGGTCCCCGCGCCGGCGCTCGCCCAGGACGATCCGACGAACCCGCCTGCCCCGCCCACGGCGACCCTCACGACGCCGGTGCTGTCGCTGCGCCGTGCTCCCGAGATCCTCCGGTCGACCATCTCCCAGCGCAACATCCGCGGCGCCGTCGAGCCGCTGATCGACGATGCTGCCTCGGGCAGCTGCATCGCGGTCTACCAGGACGGTCGCCTGCTGGTCGGCAAGGACGTCGAGGCCCCGAAGGTCCCGGCGTCGCTCGCCAAGGTGCTCACCGGTTCGGCCGTCCTCCAGGGTCTCGACCCCGAGTCGAGGCTCACCACCGTGGCGGCGGCGCAAGGCGCCGTGTCGAACGGTGTGGTCGAGGGCGACCTCTACATCATCGGCGGGGGCGACCCCCTGCTCTCCACACCGGGCTACCTCGCGACCTTGAAGAACCCCGAGCAGCCGGCCAACCAGCTCGCCGGGCTCGCCGATGCCATCGCATCGGCCGGGGTCACCGAGATCCGGGGCGATCTCGTCGGTGACGACTCGAGGTACTCCACCGAGCGCTGGATCCCGTCGTGGCCGACCAACTACCGCAGCGAAGGCGATGTCGGACCGCTCAGCGCCCTGATGGTCAACGACGGCTTCGTGGGCTACGTCGACGATCCGGATGGGTCGGGCACGATCCAGCCCGGGGACCCGCCGCTGCTCGCCGTGCAGACGCTCGAGACGCTCCTCGAGGCGCGCGGTGTGCGGGTGCGTGGCGCGCGGGCCGATCGCGCCCCGGACGGCCTCACGACGGTCGCCGAGCTCCCGTCGCACACGGTCGCCGAGCTGGTCTTCGAGCTCATCGACGACAGCGACAACGTCACCGGCGAGCTGCTCACCCGCGAGCTCGGGCTCCGGCACAAGGGCGACGGGTCCACGCCGGCCGGTGTCGCCTTCATCAACGAGACCCTGACCGCGAACGGTCTCCCGATGACCGGCGCCAACCTGGTGGACGGGTCGGGCCTCGATCCCGACTACTCGGTCACCTGCGCGCTGATGGTCGCCGCGCTCGACAAGCAGGGCCGCGAGTCGGTCGTCGGCCGCGCCCTGCCGATCGCGGGCCAGACCGGCACGCTCAAGGCCCGCATGCGCGACACGCCCGCCGAGGGCAACGTGCAGGCCAAGACCGGATCGCTCGCCGCGGTGAGCGCACTGGCCGGTTTCGTGACGACGGCGGCGGGCTCCGACCTCACCTTCGCCTACATCATCAACCAACCCGGGATCTACCAGGTCTACGGGGACCTCGACGAGCTCGCCACCACGCTCGCCGGCCTCGACGACGGACCACTGCTGGTCGAGCTCGAGCCCAAGGCTCCGGCGACCTGAAGACGTGCTCATGACCTCCATCGCGATGTTCCCGTTGGGTGCGGTCCTGTTCCCGGGGATGCCGCTCCAGCTCCAGGTGTTCGAACCGCGCTACCGGGTGCTCACCGCCCGGTGCCTCGACGGATCCGAGCCCTTCGGCGTGGTGCTGATCGAGCGGGGCAGCGAGGTGGGCGGGGGAGACGTGCGCACCGATGTGGGCACCCTCGCCCACATCGTCGAGGCCACGAGCTTCCCCGACGGTCGCATCGGCCTGCGCTGCGTGGGCGGCGACCGCATCCGCGTCGTCGGCTGGCACGCCGACGATCCGCATCCGCTCGCCGACGTCGAGGCATGGCCCGACGACATCCCGGGCGACGTCGACGCCTTCGCCGAGCTCATCGCCGAGACGGCGGCCCTGCTCGTCGAGGCGCTCGGCCGCCACGCACTCCTCGGCGACCGCGTCTCGCCCGATGTGGCCGTCCCCCGTGCCCTCGCTGCGCATCCCGACGAGGACCCCCTCACACGGGCAAGCCTCGCCTCGTCCGCGCTCTCGGCACTCGCCCCGCTGGGCCCGCTCGACCAGCAGAAGCTCCTCGCCGAACCCGACGCCGGCAACCGGCTCGCCACCCTCACCGAGCTCCTGCGAGAAGACCTCGACGACCTCGCCCGCCGCAGCCATCTGGGGTAGTCCACCCCGCTGCGGCCCCACCGACAAGGCGCTGCGGACCGGCGGACAGGACCCGGAGGTCCTGGTCAGTCACACCAGACCGGAGCACACCAGACCGGAACACACCAGACCAGAAGACCGTCCGGCCAGCGAGACGCGCCTACAACCAACCGGACCGGCGGAAGTTCCGGTGCAGCAGACCACAGGCGACGGCGATGAGCGCGAGGGCGGCGGGGTAGCCCAGCGTCCAGCGGAGCTCGGGCATGTGCTCGAAGTTCATGCCGTAGAGACCGGCGATCATGGTGGGCACCGCGGCGATGGCCACCCACGCCGAGATCTTGCGCATGTCCTCGTTCTGGCGCACCGACACCTGCGTGAGGTTGGCGTCGATCGCGCTGGTGAGCAGGTCCGACAACGAGCGCACCCGCTTGACCGTGCGGTTGAGCTGGTCGTGGGCCTCCTGCATCTCGTAGAGCACCTCCTCGTCCCAGCTGAAGCGGCTCACGTGCACCAGCCGGGCCAGCGGAGCCTGGAGGGCGTCGATGGCGACGAACAGCTCGCGGGCGTTGCGCTTCATGTCGTAGATGCGCTTGACCGGCTGGGCCTGGTTCTCGTCGAAGACCGCCGACTCGACGTCGATGACGTCGCGCTCGAAGGCGTCGAGCGCGGGGCCGTAGTCGTCGATCACCTGCGTGACGATGCCGGCGACGATGGCGTCGCGCCCGAACTGCAGGAGCTCCGGGTCGCGTTCGAGCTCGCTGCGCAGGTCTGCCAGCGGGCTGGCCTGACCGTGGCGCACCGTGATCACGAACCCGTCGCCGACGATGACCGAGAGCTCTCCGAGGGAGAAGCGCGCCTCGCGCGGTTCGTAGCGGGCGGTGCGCAGCACGAGCACCGTGATGTCCTCGTCGCGCGTGAGCACCGGCCGATCGTGCGGTGACAGCACCTCGTCGAGATCCAGCTCGTCGATGCCGAACGTGGTGAAGACCGCGGCGAGCTCGTCCCGGCGCGGCATGCGCAGGCCGATCCACACGGCGCGGTCGTCTCGACCGAGGTGGTCGACCACCTCGTCGAGGTCGAGCCTCCCCGTCGCCCGCTTCCCGTCGGCGTAGGCCGCGCAATCGACGATCACGGGCGGAACGCTACCGCTGCCCGGGGGAGCCGGCGTCGCCCGGCGGGTAGGCCATCGGTCGCGTGGTCGTCCGCTCGGAGGCAATCGTGATACGACGTAGCGAGCCATGGCACCCACGAACTCCTCGATCGCCGAGACCCTCAAAGACCTCTGGTCACTGCTGAAGGCCTACGCGCAGCAGGAGACGATCGACCCGCTCAAGGCACTCGGTCGCTACCTCGGCTTCGGCATATCGGGCGCGGTCATCTTGTCGCTCGGCCTGTTCTTCCTCGCGCTGTCCGCGCTGCGCGCGCTGCAGAGCCAGACCGGCGACGTGTTCGCAGGCACCTGGTCCTTCGTGCCCTACTTCATCGTGTTCGTCGGACTCGTGATCGTGATCGTGATCGCCGTGAGCCGGATCAACAAGGGCCTGCACGCTACCTACCTCGACGATGCCGGCCTGCCCACGGCGACCGATCCCGACCCGACCCACCCGACGACCCCGATCAACGCGCCTTCGCCTCGCAACGCGCCTTCGCCTCGGCCCGGCGACCCCCGATCCAGCGATGGAGACCAGCCGTGAACCTCGGACGCACCGAGACCCCAGATCCCACCGCAGGCAGCGGCCCGGGTGGACGGATCACGCGCGACGACCTCGAGGCGCGGTTCCGCGACATCCAGGGCGAGGTCGACACCGTCGAGGAGGAGGCGATGAACTACGCCTCGATCGCGGCAGCTGCGGTCGTCGTCACCGCCGTCGTGGTGATCTTCTGGCTCGGCAAGCGCAGGGGGAAGCGGAGCCGCACCGTCGTCGAAGTGCGTCGGCTCTGACGATGGGTGTCACCCTGCGCGAGCTGCGCAACCGGTCGCTCACCCAGGGCGTGCTCCACGGCCACCGGCTGTGGGTCGCGGTGGGTGCCGTCGTGTGGGCCCTGCGCGCCTTGCAATGGGCGTGGCCCAAGGAGGAGAGCGTCGTCTATCGCACCGTGCTGAAGCCGGGCGAGACCCTCGAGATCGTCCACGACGCCCGCACGAACGCCGAGGTCCGTCGGGCGGCGAAGCGGCGTCGGCGCTGACGACCGGTACCATCGGCGCCGCATGAAGGTGCTGCTGCGCAACCCAACCCGTGAGATCGACGTCGCAGCCCCGACCCGCGTCCACCGGATCCTCACGGATCTCGGTATCAACCGCGAGAGCGTGCTGGTCATCGTCAACGGCGAGCTCGAGCCGGGCGACCGCAAGCTGACCGCATCCGACGAGGTCGAGATCCGGTCGGTCATCTCGGGCGGTGCCACGTGAAGTGCCAGGTGTGCCGTGAACCGGCGGTGATCGACCTCCGGCGCCACAACGCCCGGTTCTGCCGGGACCACTTCTTCCGCTCGTGCCGCGACCAGGTCGCCAAGGCGATCAAGGAGTTCTCCATGGTGCAGCCGGGCGAGCGGGTGCTCGTCGCCGTGTCGGGGGGCAAGGACTCCCTCGCTCTGTGGGACCTGCTCGTGGCGCTGGGCTATGAGGCCGACGGGCTCTACCTGGGGCTCGGCATCGACGGCTACAGCGACGAGTCTGCCGACCACGCACGCTCCTTCGCGCAACGCATCGGTCGCCCGCTGCGCGAGATCGACCTGCCGAACGACCTCGGCTACGACATCCCGGAAGGGTCCCGCGCCGCGAAGCGCGCCCCCTGCTCGGCGTGTGGCCTCTCCAAGAGACACCTCTTCGACCAGGCGGCCCTCGACGGGGGCTATGACGTCGTGGTCACCGGCCACAACCTCGACGACGAGGCCGCGGTGCTGTTCGGCAACGTGCTGGTGTGGCAGGCCGACTACCTCGGACGGCAGTGGCCCGTCCTTCCCGCTCGCCCCGGTTTCCCTCGCAAGGCGAAGCCCCTGGTCCGGCTCTACGAACGGGAGATGGCGGCCTATTGCATCCTTCGGGGCATCGACTACCAGATCGAGGAGTGCCCCATGTCGGCGGGAAATCGCCACACCGCGTACAAGGAGGCGCTCAACGACATCGAGGTGCAGTCGCCCGGCTCCAAGTTCGCCTTCTACTTCGGGTTCCTCGCCCGCGGCGCCGAGCGGTTCCGCCCCGAGGCCGAAGCGGGTCGCGACGACCTCCTGCCGTGCGTCTCGTGCGGCGCCCCGACCCCCACCGAGACCTGTGCGTTCTGCCGTCTCGTCGAGCGTGCCGGTGGCCGCCTACCCGCGCCCGGCCCCGCGCCCGCGCCGGGCCCGGCCGGGCACGACGCGCCGGTTCCCGTCGAGCTCGGTCGACGCCGATGACCGCCCCCGCCACCGATCCCCGCCACCGATTCCCGATAGGGAGCACACCGATGACCCGCATCTTCGAGGAAGGCGACAAGGTCCTGCTGATCGACAACAAGAAGCGGCGCTACCTGGTCACGTTGAAGTCCGGTGGTGAGTTCCACTCGCACTCCGGCTTCGTCCCGCACGAGGAGCTCATCGGGCGGCCCGACGGCGTCACGGTCCGGTCCACCAAGAACACCGCCTACCTCGCGATCCGGCCCACGCTGTCGGACTTCATCCTCAAGATGCCGCGCGGGGCTCAGGTCATCTACCCGAAGGACCTCGGCCCGATGCTCATGCTGGCCGACATCTTCCCGGGGGCACGTGTGCTCGAGTCGGGGGTCGGATCGGGGGCCCTGTCGATGACCCTGCTCCGGGCGGGTGCCCGTATCACGGGCTACGAGCTCCGTGAGGACTTCGCCGAACGGGCCCAGGACAACGTCCGGTCGTTCCTCGGCGCGGAGGCGACCGAGCGCTACTCGGTCGAGCTGCGCAACTGCTACGACGGCATCGACGAGACGGGGCTCGACCGGGTCGTGCTCGACCTCCCCGAGCCGTGGCACATCGTCAAGCACGCGGCGGAGGCCCTCGTCCCCGGCGGCATCATCCTCGCCTACACGCCTTCGATCACCCAGGTCATGCAGTTCCGCGAGGCGATCGAGGCCAGCGCGTTCGACATGGCCGAGACCGTCGAGGTGCTCAACCGGAGCTGGCACATCGAGGGGCAAGCCGTGCGCCCCGACCACCGCATGGTGGCGCACACGGGCTTCCTCACCCACGCTCGCCTCCTGCAGCGTGGGTAGTCCGGGCTCATCGTCGCCGCGGTGAGCTTCTTCGACCTCATCGTCATCGCCGTTGCGATCGCCGCGATCGTCGGGGGGTTCCGCATGGGCTTCGTGACGCGGGTCAGCTCGTGGATCGGTATCGGCATCGGGCTGTTCCTGTCGGCCCGGACCCTGCCGTGGCTCATCGACCAGACCGGGACCGAGAACCACACGGTCGTCGTCGTCGTCTCCCTCGGCTTCGTCTTCGCCGGTTGCTTCCTCGGCCAGGCACTGGGCCTGTTCATCGGCTCGAGGATGCGCCCGGTCGAGCGCGACGGGCTGGCCGCGCACGTCGACGGCGCGGCGGGTGCCTTCGCGGGCTGCGTGGGGGTCGTCGTCGTGGTCTGGCTGCTGCTCCCGCTGCTGTCGGGTACGCCGGGTTGGGTGTCGCGCCAGGTGAGCAGCTCGTGGATCGCCCAGTCGATCGACGCAGAGCTGCCCGACGCTCCCGATGCCCTGCAGGCCCTGCGGTCGCTCGTCGGTGAGGACCGGTTCCCCGAGGTCTTCGCCGCGCTCCAGCCCACACCGGACCTCGGCCCGCCTCCGGTGGCGTCGGGTCTCGGCGAGGCCACCGCCGCGGCGGTGGCCCGCTCGGTCGTGTTGGTCGAGGGCCAGGCGTGCGACCGCATCCAGAGCGGGACCGGGTTCGTCGTCGCTCCAGGCCTCATCGCGACGAACGCGCACGTCGTGGCGGGCGAGCGCACGACGCGGGTGCGGCGCGACGACGGTCGGTCCTTCGACGCGGTGGTCGTCGCGTTCGACCCCGACCGTGACCTGGCGATCCTGTCGGCTCCCGACATCGATCGTCCCGCGCTGCCCGTCGCGGCCTCCGCGGTAGGCCAGGTCGGCGGGGTGTTCGGGCACCCCGGTGGCGAGCAGCTGCGCATCGCGCCCTTCGAGGTGGCGCGACGCCTCGACGCGACGGGCCGCGACATCTATGGCCGCGGGTTGACCGAGCGCGACGTGCTCGAGCTCGCGGCCTCGCTGCGCCCCGGCGACTCGGGATCCGCGCTGGTCAACCCGCAAGGTGAGGTCGTGGGGGTCGCGTTCGCCGTCGCCAAGGACGTCGACGACGTCGCCTATGCGCTCAGCACCGACGAGCTCCGCGCCGTGCTCGACACCGTGGGGTCGGTCGGGATCGACACCGGCAACTGCCTGGTGTGAGAGGTGCCACCGGGCAGGTGGCCCCGGTCACCACGTGCTCGAGTCGGCGGGCCGGCGAACTGGCAGGTCGAAGCCGTCGGATGCGACGGAGATGGCCAGCCGGTTCGGCCGCAGGGCACGAACCGTTCGACTCGGGCCGAGGTCGGGGCTCCTCGCGTCGGCTACCTGACGTCGGGGCTACTCGACGTCGGGGCTACTCGACCTCGATGAAGATGCACTCGCCCGGGCACTCCTCGGCGGACTCGATGACGCCTTCGAGCTCCTTCTCCGGGATCTCGGCCATGCCTTCGGACCCACCCGGGTCGCTGTAGACCTTGTTGGCGTCCTTGACGTAGGCGAGGCCGTCATCGAGCAAGGTGAAGACCTCGGGCGAGATCTCTTCGCAGAGACCGTCACCGGTGCACAGATCCTGATCGATCCAGACCTTCATCTTGGCGAGTCCTTTCCCGTACGGGTCACGGTGGGGGGGGCCGATCCGACAAGGCTCGTCGGTCGTGCGCGGTCACTGTAGCGCCGTCGACCTCCGACACCGGTAACCACCGCGATGGCCCAACGGTCGTTTGGCACGTCGATCCAGTGGGCGATCCCCGTCACGGAGGGCGAGGTCGTGACGACGACGGTCGCGAGGCGGCGGCCACGATGGGCTGAAGGGTGTGCCGAAACGCGAAGGGCCCGGTGTAGGTTGCTGCCGAACATCACCGACGCACCGAGGAGGTGGTTCCCGTGGACGAGATCACATCCGCACACGGTCACCAGGACGCCGATCACCCCGACGGTTGGCCCGCGGAACCCGAACGCGACGCGGTCGCCCGGTCCGCCGAAGGTGCCACCGGTTCGGGCCTCGACGAGCTCGACCTCGACGAGCTTCGCGAGCAGGCCACAGCCCTGGAGGACGAGGTGGTGGCGCTGCGCCGTCGGCTCCAGGACGCTCCCAAGCGGGTCCGCACCCTCGAGGAGCGCCTGCTGGAGACCAAGGGCGAGCTGGCCCGGGCTGTGTCGCAGAACGAGAAGCTCACCTACACCCTGCGGGAGGCGCGCGAGCACATCGCCGCGCTGCGCGACGAGGTCGACAAGCTCACCCAGCCGCCGTCGGCGTACGGCACGTTCCTCCAGCGCAACGACGACGGCACGGTCGACGTGTTGAGCGCCGGACGCAAGATGCGCGTCTCGACGCATCCCGAGCTCGGCGACGTCGAGCTCACCCGGGGCGCCGAGGTCGTGCTCAACGAGTCGCTCAACGTCGTGCTGGCCCGCACCGCCGACGGCACTGGCGAGGTGGCCACGTTCAAGGAGCTGCTCGAAGACGGTGCCCGAGCCATGATCGTCGGCCGCGCCGACGAGGAGCGCGTCGTGGAGCTGTCCGATGCGGCCAAGGAGATCAAGCTCCGGGCCGGCGACTCGGTGCTCGTCGACGGTCGGTCCGGCCTCCTGCTCGAGAAGCTGCCCCGACCCGAGGTCGAGGAGCTGGTGCTCGAGGAGGTTCCCGACATCTCCTACGACGACGTCGGCGGCCTCGACAGCCAGATCGAGATGATCACCGACGCGGTCGAGCTGCCGTTCCTGCACCAGGAGCTGTTCCGCGAGCACCAGCTGCCCGCACCCAAGGGCATCCTGCTGTACGGCCCACCGGGTTGCGGCAAGACGCTCATCGCCAAGGCCGTGGCCAACTCGCTGGCCAAGAAGGTGTCCGAGGTCAGCGGCGACCAGAAGGCCCGGAGCTACTTCCTCAACATCAAGGGCCCCGAGCTGCTCAACAAGTACGTGGGCGAGACCGAGCGCCAGATCCGCCTCGTGTTCCAGCGGGCCCGCGAGAAGAGCGAGGAGGGTTGGCCGGTCATCGTCTTCTTCGACGAGATGGACTCGCTGTTCCGCACCCGCGGCACGGGCATCAGCTCGGACATGGAGGCCACCATCGTCCCGCAGCTCCTCGCCGAGATCGACGGCGTCGAGG
>CAZGEF010000003.1:0-66005 GCA_964525005.1 uncultured Rhabdothermincola sp. | reverse complement strand
ACGGTGGATCCTCGGCGTCGACGAACGCTCGTGAGGTGAGCGATGCAGACGACCCGGCCGGTGTCGCCGACGCTGCCGGGGTCGCCGACCCCCATGACCTCTACGCCGCGGCGTGTGCCGGAGAGCTGGAGGTCGGACCGGGGATCGTTCTGCCCACCGAGCTGGCAGAGGTCTCGGGGATCGCCCCGTCATCTGAACGGGCCGACGTGGTCTGGGCGGTCGGTGACGGTGGCAGCGCCGCGTCGGTCTTCGCCGTCGACCTCGAGGGAGACCTCGTCACGACGGTCGCGGTCGAGGGGGTCGACAACAACGATTGGGAGGACCTCGCCGCAGGTCCGGCCCTGGACGGATCCGGGGCCACCTGGCTGTACGTCGCCGACATCGGCGACAACACGTCGGAGCGGGAGCGGATACGCATCCAGGCCTTCCCCGAGCCGTCGCTCACCGCGACCACGGCCACGCCGAGGACCGTGCTGGCTCGCTACGCCACCGGAGCGACCGATGCCGAGGCGCTGGCGGTCACCACCGACGGGATCTGGATCCTCGGCAAGGAGTGGGCGGGTGGGTCGGCACCGTTGTTCCACCTCGGCTTCGACGCCATCGCCGCGGTGAGCGGCGACGAGCTCGCGGTCGTCGAAGCCGTCGGGTTCGCGCTCGACACCGACGGCGATCCGGTCACCGCGATGGATGGGTCCCCCACGGCGGGCGTGACGGCGGTGCGCACCTACGGCAAGGTCCGGTTGTTTCCACAGACCACACCCGACCTCGCCGAGGTGCTCGACACGGAAGCGTGCGAGGCCCCGCCGATCGTCGAAGGCCAGGGCGAATCGGTGGCGGTGACCTCCGATGGTCGGTCGCTGGTCACGGCGAGCGAGGCCGGCGCAGCCGGTCCGGCGGAGCTGCATGTGATCACGATCGGTTGACCGGGTTCGACGCAGGAACGATCGGTCGCCGATCCGACGTGGCGCGTGGGTCAGCCGGGGAGACCGGTGGCGTCGGGTGGCTGGGGTGACGCAGGCGGGCTCGGCGGGTTCGCTGCGTCCCGACCGAGTCTGACATCGGGTGGTTCCCGGCGTCCTGTTTGCCGGCTAGGTGATTCCGCGCCCGCGGCTGCGGCCGGCCCGCCTGCGTCGGACCCGAGCGCAGGATCACGGCCCAGGATCGCATCGCGGTCGTACCAGACCGCTCCGGCGATGGCCGACAGGACGAGCACCTCCCCCCACACGAAGAGGTACGTGAGCAGGGTGAGGGTGATCCCCAACGCCCCGTAGGTCTCGGACTGGGACTCGAGCTTGTCGGTGAAGTACCACGCCGCCCCGGTGTTGAGCGCGGTGAGGCCGATGCCACCGACGATCGTGCTCGGCGCGAGATCGACCCAGCGGTCCCCGCGGCGGGGGAGCAGCCACGTGAGGGCACCGATGAAGAGCCCGTTGACGGCCAGCATGGCCACGACCCCCATCGTCGTGAAGATCAATCCCTCGGCCATGAGCCGGCGGCGCAGCGCGTTGGCGGCGACGAGGATCACCACGAGCATGATGATGCCGAGGAGCGTCAGGAGCCGGGATCGCTTGTGCGCCTTGGGGGAGACGCCCCACACCGCGGCGAACACGGTGCGCAGCGCGGCGACGAGGCTGAACCCGGCGATGACGATGCCGAACAGGCCGGCGAGCCCGAGTTGCACATGGGTGCCCTCGGTGTCGGCGCTGGTCGTCGAGAGCGCCCTGGCCAGCGGTCCGCTCAGGCGGAGCGAGCTCGACGTCGACTCGATGTCCGCCGTCCCGCCGGACGCGGCGAAGCCGAGGAACGACACGAGGACGACCGCGGTGGGCACGAGGAACAAGAAGAAGCGGAAGGCGAGGTGGCCGGCGAGGATCGACGCGTTGGTGCTCAGCCAGCGCTTGACCCCCTCGACGACGAGGGCGACGGGCCAGAACCGTGAGACGGCGTCGTCGAGCTTCTCGGTGGCCTGGTTGCGGACCTCGAGCCCGCGGACACGGAGATCCTCGACGCGGTCGCGCGCCGTGATGTGGTCGGGTTGGTCCTCGGATCCGGACGAGCGCACAGCGGGCTCACCCTACCGGGGCGCGCCGATGGCCTCTGCGCACGGACGCGGCCCCGCGCTCCGACAGGAGCGCGGGGGCGGCGCCGGCCGCTGTGTCGCGTCAGACGGCGTCAGCCACGCCCATCTCGGTGCGGGCCCAGGCGACCCCCTCGGCGATGGTCGCGGTGGCCCACGCCGGGAACGGCATCGAGAAGCCGCCGCCGGAGATGACCGCCTGCATGTGCTCGACCCGGTCGGCGGGCACGACGGTGACCCCGGCGCCGACGGGTCGACCGTGGCGCACGACCTGCTCGGCGAGCCACATGGAGATGCGCTGCTGCACGTCGGGCGACGCCCCCGTGTAGTCGAAGACGAGGCCGACGGGTTCGCCCCGCCCGAGGAGGTCCTCGAGCTCGGCGGCGATCGCCTCGGCGGCGGGCAGGTCGACCGCGTCGTCGAGGACGATGGCCACGACGGGCCAGGCGGAGGAGTCGATGGCGTCGGTCATGGTGGGCTCCTGGGTCTCGTGGTCGTCGGTCAGGCTTGGTCGCGCACAGGTCGGGTCGGATCGGGGCGATCACCGGTCGGGTGGTTCGTCGGGCCGTTCGCCAGGGTAGGCAAGGCCGCCGGGGCCGGGAAGGTCATCGGGGTCGGCAAGGTCATCGGGGTCGGCAAGGTCGACGTCGCCCGACGATCGTGGCACGCGGGTCCGTTGCGACGAGTAGATCCCGTGGTCGGTGCTGACCACGTAGGACAGCACGCAGCCGACGGCGATGGGCACGATCGGCCCGACCCCGAAGATCTCGAGGCCCATGATCGTGCAGGCGATCGGGGTGTTGCTGGCCCCGGCGAACACGGCGGCGAACCCCACCGCCGCCAGCAGCGGGATGGGTAGGCCCAGCAGTCGCCCGAACGTCACGCCCATCGTGGCGCCGACCACGAGCATCGGCGTGACCTCGCCGCCCTGGAACCCGGAGCCGAGCGTGACCGAGGTGAACACGAGCTTCCACGCGAAGGCCAGCGTGGCGACCCCGACCCCGCCGGCAAGCGAGCCGTAGATGAGGGGCTCGGACAGGCCCAGGTAGGACCGGGAGCCGACCGCGGCGGTGAGGCCGATGATCAGGATCCCTCCGACGAAGGGGCGAAGCGGGGGGTAGCTGATCCCGCGGCGTGCGAGGCGCTTCACGCCGTGGGTGGCCTCGACGAACGCGATGGCGGCGAGGCCGCAGATGACCCCGAAGAGCGCGACCTTGGCCAGCGTGATCACGGTGAGCTCGACGTGGTCGATCTGCACCAGGTGGACGTGGTCGATGCCGACGCTCCGCACGACGAGGTCGCCAACGATCGACGCGGTGAGCGCGGGCACGATCGCCTCGTGGCGCAGCTCGCCGATCGACTGCACCTCGAGGGCGAACACGCAGCCGGCGAAGGGAACGCCGAAGGCGGCGCCGAACCCGGCGGCGATCGAGGCGATCAGCAGGATGCGGCGGTCCCTCGTCCCGAGGTGGCCGAGCCGGGCCACGAGGTCACCGAGGCTGCCCGACATCTGGATCGCGGTGCCCTCGCGACCCGCTGAACCACCGAACAGCTGGGTCACGACGGTGGCCGCGTAGGTGAGCGGGGCCATCCGGCGGGGGATCCAGCTCTTCGGCTGGTGGATCTCGTCGAGGATGAGGTTGTTGCCTGCCACGGCGTCGCCTCCGAGGTGGTGGTACAGGAGTCCGACGAGCAGGCCCGCGGCCGGGAGGAGGAAGAGGAGCCAGCCGTGCTCGAGCCGGGTCTCGGTGGCCCACGTGAGCGAGGCGAGGAACGCCGCGACGGCGAGGCCGGCCACGACGCCGACGAGCGCGGCGAGCGCAGTCCAGCGCACGAGGGACCACCCGGTGCGACGGGTCGCGTCGACCGCACGTCGCCCTGCACCGACCAGCCGGCTGACCGCTCGGGTCCGGCGGTCCCGCTCGGTGCGCTCGGTCGGAGGTCCGGGGGCGCCAGCACGGAGGGCCTGGCCCCGGTCGTCGGGCCGGTGGTCGGGTGGGTGTGGGAGGTCGTCGGGGTCGGGTGGGTGAGGGAGGTGGGACACACGGGCTCCAGAGGACCTGGTGCACACCGCGTCGTGCCATCCGGTGCCGAGCCGGCGGAGCGGCAGGTGCGGTGGACGGACCCTCCACGATGCGCGTCGGAAGACGAGATCGAGGTAGGGGCCATCAGCCGAAGCGGTTCCACCCGGCCCGAAGGCCGTGGTGCGGCGGGCTCCATCGCCGCAGGGGAGCGTACACGTGCCGTGACCACGCACCAGGCACCAGGACCGGACCTGTTCGCTCGGCGCGACCATGGCTGTTACCGTCCACCGCTCCCTGCTCCGGCGAGGTCGGGCCGACGACGTGGTCGGCTCAGGAACCCGAGCAGGTCGACCAACGTACGAGTCGCCGGGAGGCTGCATGCAGGAGGTCCTCTACCACCCCGGTTGGCCGAAGACGGCGACGACATCCCTCCAGCACGGGATGGTCGACTACCCCAACGTCGCGGCACATCCCTGGTACCGGGGTACCGCTGGACAGCTGTGCCACGGCATCTTGGACCAGCTCTGCTTCGGGCAGGTGTGGCAGCCCGGGCTCCTGGACGCGCTCCTCGACTTCGCGCTGGTCGACCCTGAACGTCCCGTCTTGCTCTCCGACGAGCGAATCATCGGCGGACCGGTGTCGCGCCACGTCTTGGGGCACGTCGGCGAGGTCGAGACGATGCGGCGCCTCCAGCCTCCCGACGGGTGGCGGGCGACGGTGCTGATCACCTTGCGCAGCCCTCGAGGGCTGATCCGGTCGACCTACCTCCAGGAGGTCCGATTCGGTTCCACTCGGACCTATGGGCAGTTCCTGGAGGCCATCCGCGACGAACGGGTCGACCAGATCGGACCGTTCGCCATCAGCCGGATCGTCGGCGACTACGTCGCGGCATTCGGCCGGGACGACGTGTGCGTCGCGTTCATGGAGGACTTCCTCGCCGATCCCGCGGGCTTCTGGGCCGGGGTATCGGTTCGGTTGGGTCTCGACGGTCTCGCGGGAGCCTCCGGTGTTCGGACCCCGTCGAAGAACCGCACGCACCTCGGACCGCCCCGCCTGGAGCGGTTCCTCAACGGTCGCATCCTCGGAAGCCCGTACCGGTCCGAGTCGCATCCGATCGGTCGGGTCCTGACGAGGGCGCGCTGGAACCACGTCGATCGACGACTCGGACTGACCCCGGACGACCGCTACTTCGACGACGACGACGGACGGGAGGATCTGCTCGTCGCCGCACTCGCGGAGGAGATCACCGAGGTCGCGCTCGCCGCGGGCGTCGCTCCCGGGCGCGTCGCCGAGGTGGTGGCTGGGCGAACGGGTCGTTGACGTCGATCGATCGTGATCGACTCCGCCTGCCCGACCGTCGTCAGATCAACCCGGTCATCAGGTCGCCCGGTCACCACCGCGGGCCGCCGGTGGCCTGCGACGCACCAGGGTCTGTTCGGGGCGAGACGACCTCCGCTACCCTCGGGCCCGTGACCGCTTCAGGACTGCTCGTCGCCCTGGCCGCGCTCGTCGCGGTGGCCGCCGCCATCCGATCGACCTGGTCGCCGTGCGGCCTGTCGATGCTGTCGACCATCACGCCCATCGGCGAACGAGGCCGCAACAACCGGTTCTGCTCGACGGCGACGTGGTTCATCGTCGGTGCCGTGCTCGGCGGCGCGTCGCTCGGCCTGGTGACCGCCTCGCTGGCGGCGATCGTCGCGACGCTCGACATCAGCGCCACCACGGCGCTCGCGGTCGGCGCCGTGGCTGCGCTGGTCGCCGCGGCATCCGACAGCCGAGTGTTCGGTGTGCAGATCCCGTTCCACGCCCGCCAGGTCAACGAGGACTGGCTCGACCAGTACCGGTCCTGGGTCTACGGCGGCGGGTTCGGCTGGCAGATCGGCTCCGGGCTGAGCACCTACATCATGACGGCGGGCGTCTACCTGCTCATCGTCCTGTCCGCCCTCACCGGTGCACCCGCGGTGGCCTTCGGCCTCGCCGTGCTGTTCGGGTTCGTCCGCGGCCTCGCCGTGCTGCTGGGGGCCCGCATCACCAGCCCGGCCGCGCTGCTGTCGTTCCACCGCCGCTTCGATGCGCTGGGTCCCGTGTTCCGTCGGGTGGTCATCGGTACCGAGGTGGTCGTCGGGGTCGTCGCCGCTACCGCGGTGTGGGGCGTCGGGGGCCTGGCGGTCTCGACCGCCGCGGTCGGCCTCGGCGCCGTCGCCGTCAAGGCCGGCTCCGCGGCGAGCGACGATGCCTGCGTCCTCGACCTCGGTGCACCCGAGCGCGAACCCGCCGCCGTCTCCTGACCTGGGGCCGGCTGACCTGGGGCCGGCTGACCTGGATCGGCTGACCTGGAGCCGGCAAACCGGAGCCGGCAAACCGGAGCCGGCAAACCGGAGCACGGCGCGGGTGCCAGATCCGGCCGCGCCGCAGCCATCAGTGGTCGGGCATCTGCGGTCGGGCATCAGTGGTCGGTCATCACGGGTCGGGCTCAGGCGGCGCGGTGGCCGGGTCCGGCGGGTCGTCCCCCGACGTGGCGACAGCCGGTACCGGAGCCGGCGTGGGTCGGAACTCGTGGTAGGCGATCTTGACCACGCCGGCGAGGGGCGTGGCGATGATGGCGCCGAGCACGCCGCCGGCGGCGGCGCCGAGGAGCATGACCACGGTCGCTGCGAGCGGGGACAGGTTCACGGCCTTGCCGATGATGACGGGTGAGATCGCGTTGTTCTCGAGCGTCATGAACGCCACGAACAGCGCGGTGCACACGAGCGCGATCACGATGCCCTGGGTGAGCGCGAAGACGAAGATCACGACGCCCCCGAGCAGGCCTCCGATCTGGGGGATGAGGTTGGTGAGCGCGGCCCACACGCCCAGCACCGGTGCAAGCGGCACCCGGAACACCAAGAGGAACGAGGTCACCCAGATCCCGTCCATGATCGCGGTCAACGCTTTGCCGCCGAAGAACCGGCCGAACGCCCGGTAGCCGATGTCGCCGAGCCGTTCGGCCTGGTGCTGATGGTGGCCGGGCACCGCGCCGTGCACCTGCGCGAGGAACCGCGGGCCGTCGAGGAGGAAGCAGAGCAGCAGGATCAGGGTGATCACGGTGATGAGCGCCACGTCGCCGAACGACCGGACGTACTCGCCCAACGACGACGTGTCGGCCGCGAGGGTCTCGGGGGCGTCGTCGATGGCCTGGGTGATCTCGTCGGCGAGGCCGGCCCGTTCGATGGCGCCACCGATGACCGGGATCTCCGTGAGCTCGTTCACGACCTGAGGCGTCTCGCGGTCGAGCGACCGGAACTGGCTGACCGTCGCGGGCAGGGCCAGGACCGCGAACGCGGCGAGGGGGACGAGCAGCCCGACGAGCACCAGGGCCACCGCCGCTCCCCGGTCGCGGGTGAGCCGCTGAGCCAGATCGACCATGGGGTTGAGCGCCAGCGCGAGCACGAGCGCGACGACCAGGGCGACGGTGAACCCAGGGCGGTCGAACACGAAGATGCCGATGCCGGCCAGCCCGATGACGATGGCGGCGGCCATGAGCACGGAGCGCACGGAGAGGTCGGCGAGCACGGTGGCGCCGCCGATCGGTCGTCGTCGCACGGCGGCCCGGTCGTCTTGGGCCTGGAGCGCGGCGGCCTCGTCGTCCTCGGACGGGATCCAGGCGGTGAGCCCGGTGATCCCGCCGAGCTCGGCGAGCCCCGCGGATGCCATGGCGGCGACGAGGAGCCCGGTGACCGTGCCGGGGATCCCCGCCAGCTGGTAGCCGACGATGAAGCCGACCGCGGGGAGCACGAGCCCGACACCGGAGGCGGGCCGTTGCACCCACCGGCGGTAGACGATGCGGTAGATCACTGCGGCCACGACGAGTCCCGCGGCGCACAACCCGGCATCGGTGAGGTCCTGCGCGGCGGCGAGCGTGATGAGCGGGATCCACCCGAACGCGAGGCCGATGCCGGGGAGCAGGGACGCGCTGCCGACGAAGATGCCGACGGCGATGGGTGCCGGCAGCCCGACCGCGACCGCGACCGACCCCGCTATCGCCCCTTGGACCAGCGCGAGGACGATGAGGCGCCCGGTGTAGGAGCCGCCGTCGATGAACGCGGCGCGAGCGACGGCGAAGGCGCGCTCGGCGCGACCGGGGTCGCGGAACAGGCCTGTTGCTCCGGCCACGACGTTGCGCCCCCGGGTGATGAACATGAAGCTGGTGGTGACCGCCAGCACGATGGTGGCCAGTCGCCCGAGACCGCCCTCGGGGCTGTCGCTGCCGAAGATGATGCGGTTCGGCACGCTCTTGATGCCGTCGACGGCGCGATCGGCGAGCTTCGACTCGCGCAGGAACCGGCCGACCGTCGAGTCCTCGGGGAACCGGTCGACGGCTTCGGGGACGCGTGCGGCCAGCTCGTTCGTGCTGTGGGCCAGCTCCATGGCGCCCCCGAAGGCGACGAAGCCTCCGACGAGCAGCGATGCGAGCAGCACCACGGCGATGGCGAGTCCGAGCCGCATGCGGCGGGCGACGACGAGGGCGGCGGGGCGCAGCAGGACGGCGAGCGTCGCGGAGAGGGCGAGCACGCTGACCATGCCGACCGTGGCGTGCAGCGAGCGGATGATCCACGCCGTGACCACGGTGACGACGAGCACGAGGAGGACCGTCGAGGGGCCGAAGGCGATCGTGATGCGAGGGCGACCGTCTCCGATCACGCCTGCATCCGAGGCGTTCAGGTCATCCGAGGCGTCCGAGGCGGTACCGCTGGCGAGCGTCTCGGCGGGCACCGCGGTGGTCGGCGACGGAGGTGGGTCGGGGTCGGCCATGCACCACCTTGACCGACGCCGTGGCGTGAGCCGCGCCAATCGCGCTTCGGTGCTGGGGGCCCGGTGGGCGGGGGGGTGTTGCGCAAGCTTCAACCAAACTATTAGGGTCACCTAACACATGGGTCTGGCACAGCTCGGCCGACGCCCACCGATCCGGGGTTGCACCTCGGGGGGACAGGTCCGGGGGCGACCCGGAGAGAGGAACGAAACCGATGATCAGCTCGCAGGGCCTCGCCGGACTTCGCATCGCCGCCACGCTCGTCCACGGCGTTCCCGGCCTCCAGATGACCGTCCGGGGGAGCGGCGGCGACGTGGCGGCGTCGGTGGGTTGGCCCAACGGATCGGGGCACGCCGGATCGGGGCACGCCGGATCGGGACACGCCGGCACCGAGTCGGACCCCGACCGGCCCGAGACGGGTCGCGACACACTGGTCCTGACGCCGTGTGCCTTCCGCAAGGCGGTGGCCCAGGCGCACGCGCTGCACGAGCAGGGCAGGCGCATGGCCTTCCTCGATCTCGGCCCCGGTTGTGACCCTCGGGTCGAGATGATCCTGCCTGCTCGTGGTGCGATGTTCGGCGGCGGCATCTTCCGCGTTCCGCTCGATGGTCGCTGGCTGTTCGCGTTCGGGACCACCCTCGACGCGGCGACCTGCCGCTCGGTGGCCGCCGACCTCGTCGACGAGGCGCTGCCGCTCGGCATGCTCGCCGCGTTGGGTGTGCGATCCGACGACGACACCGACGTCTCCATCGTCTACGCCGAGACCGCGGTGCGGGTCGCCCCGCACCCCTCGCGACCGGTGACCCGGCCGGTGGCGGGGACCGACGAGGAGGCCCGGCTCATCGACCTCCTCCAAGCGATGCTCGCCCGGTTCGCCACCCACGAGCTCCTGCACGACCTCGAGGGCACCGGGGTCCGCCACGGCTGACCGCCTCTGCCGGGACGCCCCGCTGCGGTGCCCGGGCACGACGATGGCACAGCACTAGCGTTCTCCGCGTGACGAAGTCGGTGCCGAACGACGACGACCCCGGCGACGGCGGGTCTGTGCCTGACGGGTCTGTGCCTGACGGGCCTGTGCTCGACGGGCATGAGGTCGACGACCGCGTCGCGAACGACCGCGTCGCGGACGACGGCTCGCGTCGGGCGCGGCACCCGGGCCGTCGGCGGTCGTGGCTCACGATGTCCATCGCCGCGTTCGCGGCGATCGCGTTGAGCCTCGGCATCGTCACGACGTGGATCGAGCAGACGGTCTACGACTCCGAGGCCTTCGCGGATCGTGCCGTCGCTCTGCTCGACTCCAAGGCCATCCGTGAGGAGCTCGCCGACGAGATCGCCGACCAGCTCATCGCCAACGGCGCGCCGCAGCTCATCTCGTTCCGCACGGTGCTCGTCGACGTGGTCACCGAGGTCATCGGTACCGAAGGGTTCAAGAAGATCTTCCACGAGGCCGTCCTGCGCGCCCATCATGCGGTGTTCACCGAAGACGGGAGTGCGGCCCTGCTCCAGTTGGGTCAGGGCGTGAGCCTCTTCACCCAGACCTTGCAGGTCAGCTTCCCCGGTGTCGCCGAGAAGCTGCCGGCGGACGCCTCGACGACGGTCGTCGACGTCACCGAGCACATCAAGGGCATGGAGCTCTGGAAGCAGCTCGATGCCCTCGACACCGTGAACGAGGCGCTGATCGTCGTCGGGTTCGTGTCCTTCATCCTCGTCGTCGTGCTCGACCCGATCCGTCGGATGGGTGTCGTGAAGATGGGGGTCGCCTTCGTCTTCGCCGGCTCCCTGGTCTTCGCCATCGCCGCCTCTGCTCCTCGCTTCGCCGCGACGTTCGTCGCCGACCCGACCCTGGCGAACGCGGTGTCCGCCGCGGTGCGGGTCTTCGTCCAGGACCTGACCAACCTCGGGTTGTGGATCGTGCTCGTCGGCGCCATCACCGCGGCGGCCGCATCGGCGGTCGCTCCCGATCGCCCCCCGATGCCGTTGCGTGAGCTCTACGAGCGTGCCCGCGGGTTCGTGGAGCAGTGGCAGCCCGCGTCGGACGGCGGGAAGGTGCTCCGGGGCATCGCGCTCGTCGCGGTCGGGGGCATCGTCCTGCTCGCCCGAGACGGTCTCGTGCCCTTCGCCATGGCCCTGCTCGGGGCCTACATCGCCTATCGGGGCGTCTTGCAGGTCCTCCACGTCGTGGGGCGCCCGCGTGGCAGCTCGATGTTGCCGCGCGCCGCGACCTCGGGCGGGGCGCCGGTCCGTCACCGTCGACGGATCGTCGTGGTGGCGGTCGCTGCGGTGGCCGTCGCGCTCACGTCGGTCACCGCCGCGGGCTCGGTGGCCAGCACGCGCAACCGGGTGCGGGTGGCCAACGAGCTTCGGTGCAACGGCTACAGCGAGCTGTGCGACCGCCGGTTGGACGAGGTCACCTTCGCGGGTGCCCACAACGCGATGTCGGCGGCGAACCAACCGGGTTGGCTCTTCGCCGAGAACGAGACGGGTATCCCGAGCCAGCTCGCCTACGGCATCCGCGCCCTGCTGGTGAAGTCCCACTACGGGTTCGCGACGGGGGTCAAGGTGGGCAGCGCCGAGCTCGTCGTCACCGACACCGCGGCGGAGCTGCAGGCCAACGTGAAGGGCGCCGAGGACGAGTTGACCCCCGAGGAGCTGGCCCGGGTGCAGCAGATGGCGGCGTCGGCGCCCAAGCCCACCGGGCAGAAGGAGGTGTACCTCTGCCACGTGGCCTGCGAGCTCGGCGCCACCAAGTTCACCGACGCGCTCGCCGACCTCAAGGCGTTCCTCGACCGGAACCCGAACGAGGTCGTGATCTGGTTCATCGGCGACTTCGTGTCGGCCGACGACACCTACGCCGCGTTCGAGGCGGCGAACCTCGCCGACCGCCTGTGGGAGTCGGACGCGTCGGACCTCTCGGCACCGCTGCCGACGCTGCGCGACCTCATCGAGTCGGGCAAGAACGTGATCGTCTTCTCCGAGCACTCGGGCCAGCCGCCGGCGTGGAACAACCCGGGCTACGGCATGTGGCAGGACACGCCCTATACGTTCGCCAACCCGTCGGACTTCAGCTGTGCGCCCAACCGTGGGCGCAAGGACTCGCCGCTGTTCCAGATCAACCACTGGATCACGAACACCGAGCCACCGAGCCCGGTGGTGGCGGCTCAGGTGAACTCGTACGACGTGCTGATGCCGGCCGTGCAGAGGTGCCAGCAGGAGCGGGGGATGCGGCCGAACCTCGTAGGGGTGAACTTCTTCGGCCAGGGCGATCTCATGCGGGTCGTGAACGAGCTCAACGGCGTGTCCTGACCCGGTCTGTCGATCGATCGCCGCGCGACCGCCGATCGCCGATCGGTCCCGACCGGGCCAGTTGGCTGACGCGAGCATCAGTCAGATGTCCGGATCGGGCTAGGGTCACGACGTCGGTGGGTGTCGAGACCCACGGGACGACGTCCGGGCGACACCGCCCAAGGGGGACCTCGATGCTCACCGCAGGCGACGACTATCCGATCCACCAGGTGGCCGAGCCCATCCGCCACGCCGGCACCAGCGATCGCAACTTCTACGACCGCTACTACTTCAACCTGCACGGTTCGAGCGACGACCTGTTCATGGTCATGGGCGTCGGGCAGTACCCGAACCTGGGCGTGCAGGACGCCTTCGCCGTCGTGCGGCGGGGCAACGACCACCGGGTCGTGCGGGCATCGCGACCGTTGGGAAACCGGCTCGACAGCCACATCGGTCCGTTCGACGTCGAGATCGTCGAGCCGCTCAAGAAGCTGCGCTTCACCATCGAGGACAACGAGCACGGCATCGCCTGCGACCTCGTGTGGGAAGGCGCCATCGAGGCCTTCGAGGAGCCCCGTCACTACATCCGCCGCCACGGTCGGGTCATGTTCGACACCTGTCGCCTCGCGCAGACCGGCTACTGGAGCGGCGAGCTGCGCATCGGCGGCGAGACCATCGAGGTCACCCCCGACCGGTGGAAGGGCACCCGCGACCGCTCCTGGGGTGTTCGCCCCGTCGGCGAAGCGGAGCCCGGTGGCATCCACGCTCAGGACGGCATGAGCTTCAACATGTGGAACTACGCGCCCATGCAGTTCGACGACTACTCGATCCTGTACATCGTCCAGGAGGACGAGCACGGTTCTCGTTCGATGGAGGAGGCGGTGCGCATCTGGCACGACTCGTCCAAGGCGCCCGAGTGGCTCGGTCGTCCCGATCACGAGCACACCTTCCGCCCCGGTACGCGCTACGTGGAATCCGCCGTGCTGCGGTTCCCGGACGCGCCGGAGGGGCCCCTGTCGGTCAAGGTGACGCCACTGGTCGAGTGCTACCTCACCGTCGGCACGGGCTACGGGTTCGACGCCGACTGGCGCCACGGCATGTACCAGGGCCCCGAGCTCGTGGTGCAGGGCCTCGCCATCGACATGGAGACGGACAAGGACAAGCTGTTCGGCATCGTCGACCAGGTCGCTCGCTTCGAGCTGGGCCAGGACGTGGGCTACGGCCTCCACGAGTTCATGTTCCTCGGCCCCCACGACAAGTACGGCTTCGAGAGCTTCATGGACGTGCCCTGACCCATTCGAGCGAACTGGCTGGGAGCGTTCGTCGTATCCGACGGGTTGGGCCTGCCAGTTCGCCGGGGGACTTGAACTGGCTGGGAGCGTTCGTCGTATCCGACGGGTTGGGCCTGCCAGTTCGCCGGGGGACTTGAGCTGGTCGGGGTTGCCCGGGTCCCGGTATCCGGTGGGCTCCCGCGACGGGACCTGCGGTCCGCGTAAGGTCGTGGGGTCGACTGTCGGGTCGACCGCGATCGGAGGAACGACATGAGCGATCAGGGTGGCAACCCGCCGAGCGGCACCGGACCGGACGGTCCCGACCCGTGGGTCGGAGCGGACGATCCCACCACGGCTGTCCCGTCGACGCCGACGGGTGCCACACCTGGCGCGGCGGGGAGCGATCCCACCGAGGCGATGCCCCCGGTTCCCGGCGAGGGCGACGCCCCCGGTCTCGGTGCTGACCCGGCTACCGACCCTGCAGGCGCAGGCGGCCCTCCGCAGCCGCCGTACCAGCCGCCGGTCAACCACGACCAGGCGCCGTCGCGGAACCCGCTCATCTGGGCGGTCGCCATCCTCATCGTGGTGATCGCCGTCGTCGGCGCGGTGCTCGTGCTGCGCGGCGCGGGCGACGACACGAAGCCCAACGACACCACCACGACGTCGAGCTCCACGACCTCCTCGTCCTCGACCACGACCACGACGGAGGCCACGACGTCGACGACCCGGCCCCCGACCACCACCACCCGGCCCCCGACGACCACCACGACGGCGCCGCCCACCACGACCACGACCGCGCCACCGACCACCTCGACGACCGAAGAGCTCCAGGGCGAGTAGACGACGTACCCACGCACGCCGGCAGGACGGCTCGTCACCGGCTGCTGGTCGCACACCACCACGAAGCCCGAATTGGCGGAGAGCCCGGCCGGGTCGGCCGGGCCGTCAGGCCTCTCCAGCGATTCGGAAGAGCGAAGTGAGGAGGACGCGATGGGAGCCGAGCTCGGTGTTGCCCGGTCTCGTGGCGCTGCCCGGTCTCGTGGTGCTGCCCGGTCTCGTGTGGTCGACGTCGGTGCTCGGGTTGTGGTCGCGGTCCTGCTGGTCGGCGCCGTGGCGTGCTCGTCGGGGTCGGAGCCCGACGCGTCGAGCACGACGACCGACGCCGCTGCCGTCGCATCGGGGAGCACGGGGTCGATCGGCATCGAGACGATCTCGACCCGACCGCAGTTCGTCACGGGCGATGACGTCCTCGTCGAGGTCGTGCTGCCCGCGGTCGCCGACGCGACGACGGTGACCGTCTCGGTCGATGGCACGCCGGTCGAGGTCGACCTCCGTCCCCTCGACGAAGAGCCGACACGCCTTCGTGGCCTCGTCGCGGGGTTGCCGGTGGGCGAGTCCACGATCGAGGTCTCGGCGGGTGACGAGTCGGGCGAGCTGGTCGTCACCAACCACCCGAGCACCGGGCCCGTGTTCTCCGGGCCGCACCAGAGCCCGTTCGTGTGCACGACGGCCGAGCTCGGGCTGGGCGAGCCGACCGACGACGACTGCTCGGCACCCACCAGGATCGAGACGAAGACGACGCCGTCGGGTGCCCGATACACGCTCGAGCGCGGCGTGATCGACCGGTCGGTCTACTCCCTCGCGTGGCCCGACGACGCCTGGAACGGTCGGCTGGTCTATCGCTTCGGCGGTGGGTGCGGTACGACCTTCAGCCAGGGCGGCGACTTCACCGGCGTCGAGCGTCCCGATCTGCTCGACGACGGCTACGCCGTGGTCACCTCGACGCTCAACACCTTCCAGACCGCGTGCAACGACGTGTTGTCGGCCGAGGTCGTGATGATGGTCAAGGAGCACGTCATCGAGCAGTACGGCGTGCCGACCTTCACCGTCGGCGACGGGGGATCGGGCGGGGCCATCCAACAGCTGCTGATCGCCCAGAACTACCCGGGCCTGCTCGACGGCCTCGCCCCGAGCGTGCCGTTCCCCGATGCGGTGTCGATCTCGGCCGGGGTGACCGACTGCGGTCTGCTGCGCAACTACTACGGCACCCCCGACGGCGCTGAGCTCACCCCCGAGCAGCGCGTGGCCATCAACGGGCATCGCACCGAAGGCACCTGCGACCTGTGGGCATCGTCGTTCCTTCCCACCATCGACCCCACCGTCGGCTGCTCGCCCGCGCTGGCGGCGGCGGAGGAGGTCTACGACCCCGTCGCCAATCCCGCAGGCGCGCGCTGCACGATGCAGGACAGCGTCGTGAACCTCGTCGGACGCGACGAGGCCACCGGGTTCGCCAACCGCCCGCTCGACAACACGGGTGTGGCCTACGGCCTGCAGGCGCTCGCCGACGGGGTGATCTCCGCCGAGCAGTTCGTGACCCTCAACGAGAGGGTCGGGGGCTACGACGTCGATGGTGGGTTCGTCGCGGCACGTCACACCGCGCCGGCCGAGGTCTTCGAGCACGTCTACGCCACGGGACGGATCACCACCGGTGTCAGCGCGCTGCAGGACGTGCCCATCATCGTCACGAACGTGTACACCGATGCCGAGGGCGACATCCACGACCGCCAGCGGGTCTTCGCCATCCGCGAGCGCCTCATGGTCGACGGCACCCCCGACCCCAACCTGGTGATCTGGACCCGACCCGCGACGGGCGACCTGCTGGGGTCGCTCACCGGGAGCCTCGACCAGGCGGACGCGGTCGTCACGCTCGACGCGTGGCTCACCGCCGCGGCGGCCGACGCCAGCAACCGGCCCTGGTCCGAGAAGCTCGCGGCCCACAAGCCGGTCGTCGCGGCCGACACCTGCACGCTGCCCGACGGGACGAGCGAGACCGGCGACGGGATCTACGCCGACGCCACGCCGTGCGCGCAGGCCTACCCGGTGGCGTCCGATCCGCGACGCGTCGCGGGAGCCCCGTTGGCGAACGACGTCGTGAGCTGCGTCAAGCGACCGGTCGCTGCCCTGAACGGTCCCGGCCCCCACGGCTCCGGCACGGTCGATCTGCCCCCCGAGCTCATGGCGCGCCTCGATGTGGTGTTCCCCGACGGTGTGTGCGACTGGTCGAAGCCCGGAGTCGGCCAGGTGGTGCTCGAGGGAACCTGGCTCGCGTTCTGAGCGGTCCCGTCGGTGGCACTCGAACCCTCGATCCTGAACCCTCGACCCTGAAGCAGCGCGTCCCACGCGGAGGACGAGGTGGACGAGTCCCGTCGGACGTCCGAGGCCCGACCGCCACCGAGGGCGGAGCTCCGAGAGCTCCCAGCCTGGGGCACCGCGTGGGCGACGTTCGTCCCGGGTGAACCCTCAACCGGTCCGCGGGGCCCCTCGGTCTGACACGGAGCTCGTCCCGATGGTTCCGGTAGAACCCTCAACCTAGGGGCCGCGCGAGCATCCGGTTCGGCCGGCGAGAGACCTCGACTCGGCCGCCGAACCCTCAAGGTGTCGGATGAAGTCTCGAGCAAGGTGCCCGAGAACCCTCGACCACGACCCGAGAACCCTCGACCACGGCCCGAGAACCCTCGACCACGGCCCGGGAACCCTCGACCACGGCCCGAGAACCCTCGAGCGCGGCCCGGGAATCGTGGATCTCGGCGCAGGCTCTTCGGGAGGACGTCGGCCGCCGGCCGCCGGATCGAGGTTCGTCACGAGGGGTCCGGGGCCCCGGGTGACGACGCTGGTCGCGGTCGCCGGACCCGTTGAACAGGGCCGTCATCGAGCGGGTCACGCCGACGCGAACGTCCGTGGCTTCCTTGGGTCAGCGACGTGACCGATGTCGACGGGAGTGGTCCGATCGGCCCCTTTCCGCGCGGGTCTGTGACGAACGCCGCCCGCGGTGTCGACGATCCTGCGGTCACGCGGGACCGTCGACGTCTTCCCGTCAGCGGGTCTGGCGGAGGTGGCAGCCGTGCGGTGCCCCCGGTGGCGTCAGTGGGCCGCGACCGCAGCGTGGGGGCGGTGCTTCGGGGGTCCGGACCGTCGGGCGCCACCGCCCGCCAGTCCCGCTCGTCGGCGCTACAGGGAGCGGAGGACGAGCGGTCGGCAGGCGTTTCGGCGGCGCTCGCTGCTCTCCTGGGCTGTAGCGGGGGTCACAGGGGTGATTGCCTTTTCCTCGAACGGTCGTTTAGAGTCAGCTACTTACCGGGCGGACCCGCGGAATTCTGGGGTACTCCGAACCGGTTGTCCCTAATCACCGAAAGCAGGGGGAATCCTGTGGGTAATCCTTTGGGCGGGGGCGTGGCTTCGACCACGTACTCCGGGAAACATGGACCGGGGCGCTTCATCAAGCGTCACCGTGTCAGCACTGCGCTGGTCACCGCCGGCGCAGTGATCGCGTCGACGGTGGGTGTGGCCGGTCTGACCAGCGTGCCCGCTGGGGCGGATACGACGACCACGTCGTTCGTGAACCAGTGCCGTGCGGTCAGCAGTGTCTTGAACGTGAACAAGCCCCAAGACACGCAGATCTTCGTGGACGCACCGGAGTCGGTGGAGCAGGGTGAGATCTTCACCATGCGCATCCAGCCCACCCCTGGTGTGTTGCCGAACTCGGATTCCGGTGCCACCACCAAGGGTGTGTACCGGATGAAGAACGACTACGAGATCCCGTCGAACACCACCTTCATCAGCGGGACCGTGGTGCCCAAGGAGGGTGATGCGCTCGGTTATGGGAGCACGCCTGATGAGCTGGGCAACTACCCCGGTGGCGTGAACGTGTTCTCCGACGTGGCTCCTGATGTCCGTCTCATCGACGGTGCGACAGGCCTCGAGAGCGCCACGGGCGACATCATCCGCATCTCTGGTGCCAACCAGACCATCGGCAACGGCCTCGGCAACACCGGGTCTGCGGGTGGCATCACCCTGTCGCGGAACCAGAAGCAGCTCGACGGCAGCTCGGGTGGCACCAACACCTACTTCCAGCTGCCGGCGATCGAGATCACGCTGCAGGCCACTGGCGAGGTCGGTTCGACGATCGAGCCGAAGACCCGTCAGTCGATGACCTACAACGCCAACGGCAACCCGACCTGGTGGAACACGTCGGCGGCGCTGGCCAACGCCTCCGTCGTCGGTGACACCTGGGCGCGCACCTACTGCCGCCCGGCCACCACTACGGACGGCAACACGCCCAACGCTGGTTTCGGGGCCCTCGCCTCGATCGAGATCACGGGTTCGGCCGATGTCGAGACCGCGACGGTGCTCGATGTTCCGGCAACGGCTGAGACCGGTGAGACGGTGTCGTTGTCGGCGTCGGTGTCGCCGAACCCGGCTTCGGGTTCGGTGGAGTTCTTCGTCGATGGTGACTCGGTCGGTTCGGCTTCGGTCGATGGTTCGGGTGTCGCTGCTGTGGACACGAGCTTCGATCCGGCTGGTACCTATGAGGTGACCGCGGTGTACAGCGGTGCTGAGGGCTTCGCTGGTTCGAGTGCTACGCCGGTTTCGATCGAGGTCAGCGATGTCGATCCTCCGGAGCCGACTGAGGCGTCGGTGACGTTCTTGAACTCGTCGGCTTCGACGTTGACGGTGGGTGACAGCGCGACGTTGGTCGCGTCGGTGATCTCGCCTGAGATGGTTGGTGTTCCGACTGGTTCGGTCGAGTTCTTCGATGGTGCTGGTTCGCTGGGCACCGCGGCGCTCGACGAGACGGGTACCGCGTACCTGGGCTATGACGCCGACGATGTCGGTGGCCACGTGTTGAGCGCTGCGTACCTTGGTGATGACACCTTCGTCGGTTCGAACGCGTTCGAGCTGGTGTCGGTCGCTGCGGTTGGTGCGGTCGACAACCCGGCCGAGGGTGAGATGGTCATCCAGGCTTCGTCGGAGGAGCCGATCGGTGCGCCCATCCCGGTGGGGACGAACCTGGTGTCGGTGCTCGCCGAGGATGGTGGGGTCACGGATCTGAGCGGCACGTTCAACTTCGCGCCGCAGATCTTCGAGCCGATCCCTGGTGTGTTCGCGCAGAGCGCGCTCGGTACGTCTGGGCCGGTGACCGGTGAGGTCGATGCCGAGGGTGATGCAACGCTGAGCTTCGACTTGGTCATGCAGCTCGTCGGGATCAGCCTCGACGGCGGTGCGACCTACGACGCGATGGGTGATGACTGCCTGATCGGTGGGATCCCGGTCAACGCGTCGGGTGCCCAGGACGAGTTCGGTCTGGTCTCGGTCTCCGAGGCCGGTTTCGAGATCCCGTTGCTCGCCGATGATGCTTGCGGCGGTCTGGGTTCGATCATGAACATGTTCCTCGCTGGCAGCGACACCACGATCAGCTTGAACGTGCAGCTGCCGTACACCCCGCCGCCTATCGAGAACGGTCTGCTGACCGGTTTCGTGCGTGATGGTGCGAGTGCTCCCATCCAGGGTGGCAAGGTCGTCGCTCTCGACGCGACGACCGGTGTCGCGGTCGGTTCGTCTTCGACGATCTCGAACGGTCGGTACAACATCACGGTTCCCGCCGGCGACTACAAGCTCAAGTTCACCAAGTCGGGCTACGTCACGACCTTCAACGGTGGTGGCACGTCCTTCGAGGCCGCTCCGGTGATCAGCCTGGGAGCCGACGCGACCGTGTCGACCAACATCATCGTCGGTCTCGTGCCGGCCAAGGTGACGGGCATCTTGACCAGCACCGATGGCGGTGCTCCGGTGTCGGGTGTGAAGGCCACGTTGTACCTCGCCGATGATTGCTCGGCCATGTACCGCCAGGGCCAGACGCTGTCGTCGGGCAAGTACAACATCCCGGATGTTCCCGAGGGTCAGTACAAGCTGCAGTTCAAGAAGAACAACGCTCCGAAGTACGAGACGCACTGGGTCGGTGGAGGCACCTCGTGTGCTGATGCGGCCACGGTCACGATCGGGTCGGGCATCAACATCTACAGCCAGGCCATCACGCCGCAGTGATCGGTCTCGGGTCGGTTCCCTCGGGGACTGACCTGACCTGAGGGCACCGCCCTCTGCGCAGTACCTTGGTGTGGTCCCCGGCCCCGGCCGGGGACCACATCGCTTTTTTCGTGAACGACCGCAGACATCCAGGAGTGGACATGGGTAGACACCTCGATCGGCAACGCGAGCGGGCGACGTCCTCACGGTGGGGCCGTTCGACATCGCTCCTGGGGAAGGCCTTGTGCCTTGCCATCGTCTCGACGCTGGCGTTCTCGGCAGTGGCGTGCTCGTCTTCGGACGGCGACGGGGGCACGACGACGACCGTCGGCGCGAACGAGCAGAGCTCCGAGGACGCGAGCAGCTCGACGAACGAGGACCACGGCGAGGCGACGCCGTCGACGTCGCCGACCGAGACCACGTTCTCGCCGCGCGACATCGAGCTCGCGGGGGAGGTCGCGGTGTGCGTCGCGGTCGGGGGGTGCCCGGGGGCGAACCTGGTGGGCGCGATCGTGTCGGGAGAGATCCTCGACGGGGCCGATCTGTCCGGAGTCGAGCTGCGGGTCTCGGTCATCTCGGGGATGAGCTTCGTGGGGGCGAACCTGAGCGGGGCCGATCTGTCGACCTCGGACATCTACGACAGCGACTTCACGAACGCGGATCTGACCGGGGCGAACCTCTCGTTCACGAAGATCGAGGACAGCACGTTCGCCGGCGCATCGGTCGATGGCGTCAACTGGGACGAGGCCACGGTGTGCCGCACGACGATGTCCGACGGCACGGTTCGCACCGACGTCGACTGCGCGCCCCCGATCGAGTAGCTGCGGGGGGACCGGGGATCAAGGTCGGGGTGGTCCGTGCTCCGCCCGAGAGGTTTCGCCTGCAGGGAAGGTAGGGGTGTGCGAAACCCCGTGAAACGGGGTTTTCACGGAATCATCGTCGTTCTGGGCGCGTGGCCCGGCTGGTGTCCGACCTATCGGGTAGCATCCGTCACGCCGGGGCGCGGGCCCATGAGGTTTCGGGGTGATCGTGCCGGTTGTCCCTAATCACCGAAAGCAGGGGGAATCCTGTGGGTAATCCTTTGGGCGGGGGCGTGGCTTCGACCACGTACTCCGGGAAACATGGACCGGGGCGCTTCATCAAGCGTCACCGTGTCAGCACTGCGCTGGTCACCGCCGGCGCAGTGATCGCGTCGACGGTGGGTGTGGCCGGTCTGACCAGCGTGCCCGCTGGGGCGGATACGACGACCACGTCGTTCGTGAACCAGTGCCGTGCGGTCAGCAGTGTCTTGAACGTGAACAAGCCCCAAGACACGCAGATCTTCGTGGACGCACCGGAGTCGGTGGAGCAGGGTGAGATCTTCACCATGCGCATCCAGCCCACCCCTGGTGTGTTGCCGAACTCGGATTCCGGTGCCACCACCAAGGGTGTGTACCGGATGAAGAACGACTACGAGATCCCGTCGAACACCACCTTCATCAGCGGGACCGTGGTGCCCAAGGAGGGTGATGCGCTCGGTTATGGGAGCACGCCTGATGAGCTGGGCAACTACCCCGGTGGCGTGAACGTGTTCTCCGACGTGGCTCCTGATGTCCGTCTCATCGACGGTGCGACAGGCCTCGAGAGCGCCACGGGCGACATCATCCGCATCTCTGGTGCCAACCAGACCATCGGCAACGGCCTCGGCAACACCGGGTCTGCGGGTGGCATCACCCTGTCGCGGAACCAGAAGCAGCTCGACGGCAGCTCGGGTGGCACCAACACCTACTTCCAGCTGCCGGCGATCGAGATCACGCTGCAGGCCACTGGCGAGGTCGGTTCGACGATCGAGCCGAAGACCCGTCAGTCGATGACCTACAACGCCAACGGCAACCCGACCTGGTGGAACACGTCGGCGGCGCTGGCCAACGCCTCCGTCGTCGGTGACACCTGGGCGCGCACCTACTGCCGCCCGGCCACCACTACGGACGGCAACACGCCCAACGCTGGTTTCGGGGCCCTCGCCTCGATCGAGATCACGGGTTCGGCCGATGTCGAGACCGCGACGGTGCTCGATGTTCCGGCAACGGCTGAGACCGGTGAGACGGTGTCGTTGTCGGCGTCGGTGTCGCCGAACCCGGCTTCGGGTTCGGTGGAGTTCTTCGTCGATGGTGACTCGGTCGGTTCGGCTTCGGTCGATGGTTCGGGTGTCGCTGCTGTGGACACGAGCTTCGATCCGGCTGGTACCTATGAGGTGACCGCGGTGTACAGCGGTGCTGAGGGCTTCGCTGGTTCGAGTGCTACGCCGGTTTCGATCGAGGTCAGCGATGTCGATCCTCCGGAGCCGACTGAGGCGTCGGTGACGTTCTTGAACTCGTCGGCTTCGACGTTGACGGTGGGTGACAGCGCGACGTTGGTCGCGTCGGTGATCTCGCCTGAGATGGTTGGTGTTCCGACTGGTTCGGTCGAGTTCTTCGATGGTGCTGGTTCGCTGGGCACCGCGGCGCTCGACGAGACGGGTACCGCGTACCTGGGCTATGACGCCGACGATGTCGGTGGCCACGTGTTGAGCGCTGCGTACCTTGGTGATGACACCTTCGTCGGTTCGAACGCGTTCGAGCTGGTGTCGGTCGCTGCGGTTGGTGCGGTCGACAACCCGGCCGAGGGTGAGATGGTCATCCAGGCTTCGTCGGAGGAGCCGATCGGTGCGCCCATCCCGGTGGGGACGAACCTGGTGTCGGTGCTCGCCGAGGATGGTGGGGTCACGGATCTGAGCGGCACGTTCAACTTCGCGCCGCAGATCTTCGAGCCGATCCCTGGTGTGTTCGCGCAGAGCGCGCTCGGTACGTCTGGGCCGGTGACCGGTGAGGTCGATGCCGAGGGTGATGCAACGCTGAGCTTCGACTTGGTCATGCAGCTCGTCGGGATCAGCCTCGACGGCGGTGCGACCTACGACGCGATGGGTGATGACTGCCTGATCGGTGGGATCCCGGTCAACGCGTCGGGTGCCCAGGACGAGTTCGGTCTGGTCTCGGTCTCCGAGGCCGGTTTCGAGATCCCGTTGCTCGCCGATGATGCTTGCGGCGGTCTGGGTTCGATCATGAACATGTTCCTCGCTGGCAGCGACACCACGATCAGCTTGAACGTGCAGCTGCCGTACACCCCGCCGCCTATCGAGAACGGTCTGCTGACCGGTTTCGTGCGTGATGGTGCGAGTGCTCCCATCCAGGGTGGCAAGGTCGTCGCTCTCGACGCGACGACCGGTGTCGCGGTCGGTTCGTCTTCGACGATCTCGAACGGTCGGTACAACATCACGGTTCCCGCCGGCGACTACAAGCTGCGCTTCGCGAAGCCGGGCTTCCAGACCACGTTCAACGGTGGGGCGCTCACGTTCGAGGCCGCTCCGGTGATCAGCCTGGGAGTCGACGCGACCGTGTCGACCAACATCATCATCGGTGGCCTCGCCAAGGTGGCGGGCACGGTGACCAACGCGGTCACCTCGGCACCGTTGCAGAGCGTGAGGATCTCGCTGTACCTCGCGTCGGACTGCTCGGCGGTGTTCCGCCAGGCGATCACGTCGCCCGATGGCTCCTACATCATCGCCAACGTGCCGGCAGGTGACTACAAGGTGCAGTTCAAGCACGCTCACCCGTCCCAGTGGGACATCGACTGGGTCGACAGCGATCCCGGTGCCACCTGTGCGACGGCCGCGACCGTGTCCCTCGGGCAGGGCCGAACCGTCATCGACCACGCACTGGCGCCCGCTTGAGCGAGACGTGAGGTCGTTCGCTCGGTGAGGGCTTCGACCCTTGCTAGGTGATCACGAGGTGGCCCCCGGCTCCGGCTGGGGGCCACCCGGCGTTTTCGGGCGCGGACATCGGGCGGGAGGGCAGCGGGGGAGAGCGTCGCATCGGGAACGTGGGATGGGAGCTCGCCGGGCTGGACGTCAGCGGTCCAATTCGAGCGAACGGCGATGTTCACGATGACGTGAAGCGAACCTCGTGCAGCGACGGCCAGTGCTTGCCTGTGAGATAGAAGGTGCCGCGCTGGGGGTCGTAGGCGATGCCGTTGAGCACCTCGCCCGGTTCGAGCCCGGCACGTGTGTCGGCGTCGAGCAGCGTCCCGGCATCGACGCGACCCACGACCACCCCGGCACCGGGGTCGACGACCACGATCTGGTCGGTCCGGTAGACGTTGGCGTACACCATGCCGTCCACGCATTCGAGCTCGTTGAGCGCCGAGAGCGGACGGCCATCCATCGTCACCGTGATCGAGCCCGTCGTGGCGAACGTCTGCTGGTCGCGGAACGTGAGCGTCGACGACCCGTCGCTCATCACGAGTCGGTCACCGTCGTCGCACAGGCCCCAGCCCTCGGTGTCGTAGGTGTAGGTGCCCAACTGCTCGAAGGTCGTCGGATCGAACGCGAGCGCGGTGTGCTCCCTCCATGTCAGAGCGAGGAGGCGACCCGCGGAGACGGCGAGTCCTTCACCGAAGAACGTGGCGTCGAGGTCGTGGTTCCTGATCACGTCTCCCGACGCGATGTCGACCTCTCGGAGCGACGAGCTCCCGTAGCGCCCGGTCGTCTCGTAGAGTCGTCCGGGGCCGGCGTGGACGAGCCCCTGCGTGTAGGCCCCGTCGTCGTGCGGGTACACGGCGATCACCTCGACACCGAGGTCGGCGACGGGGGCTCCGGGCCCGTCGAAGGTTGGCGGGCCCTGAGGTGAGACAGCGGGCTGCTGCTGGGAAGGAGAGGGCGACGTGTCGCCGGGTGCTGCCTCGGGAGACGACGAGGTGGGGTTGCACGCCGCGGCGGTTCCTGCCACCAGCACTGCGGCGAACAGGGCCGCGAGCCGAGCGCGAGCGGACTGCCATCGCGTCGGCCGCGCCGATCTCCCCGCGGCGGACGGTCCGGTCACGTTGCCCGCTTCGTCGAGGTCATGGCGAGACGATAGGGTGCGGGCCAACCACACGGGAGTCCGGTGCACCGGGCTGAGAGGGAGGGGCGAACCCCTCCGACCGTTCGAACCTGATCCGGATCATGCCGGCGCAGGGAGCTTCCATGGAACCCTCCAACTCGGTCGACCCAGGTCGCACGCGCAACGCCGATGTCGCCATCGTCGTTGCCGGGGGCGATCCCATCTCCCCGGCGACCGTGGTCGACCTCCCGGGCGGGGCCACGGTGATCGCGGCCGACTCCGGTCTGGATCGAGTGCTCGCGCTCGGTTGGCCCGTCGACGCCGTGGTCGGGGACCTGGACTCCGTGACGCCTTCAGGTCTGGAGACCGCCCAGTCGTGGGGCACCGCGATCCATCGGCACCCTGCGGACAAGGACGAGACCGATCTGGAGCTCGCCCTCGGCCTCGCGGTCGAACTGGGGGCGAGGCGGGTGGTCGTCGTCGGTCTCGCCGGCGACCGGTTCGACCACGTCCTGGCGAACGCTCTGGTGCTCGCCGCGCCCGCGCTGGCCGGCGTCGTCGTCGAGGGCCGGTTCGGTGATGCGGTCGTCCGTGTGGTGCGCCGCCGGCTCGAGATCTTGGGGCGACCTGGCGATCTCGTGTCCCTGATCCCCGTCCACGGCCCCGTGCTCGGGATCGTCACCGAAGGACTTCGGTACCCGCTGCGCGACGAGACGCTCGAACCTGGCTCGCCCCGGGGCATGAGCAACGAGCTCGTCGGTACGTCGGGCACGGTGTCGCTGTGCGACGGGGTGCTGCTGGCGGTGTCACGCCTGTCCATCGAACCCTCGGCCGACCGGGCCGGATCCCCACCAGGAGAACCATGAACCTGTCATCCACCAGCCTGTCATCCACCAGCCGCCGGTTCGCACGTGCCAGCGCCGTCGTGGCGATCGGGTTGATCGTCGCCGGATGCGGAAGCTCCGACGACACGTCGAGCACGGACCCGACCGGCGGCGCCGTCACGCGCACGGTGCGAGTCCTGACCCACGACTCCTTTGCCGTGAGCGAAGAGGTCCTGGCCGCGTTCGAGGCCGAGTCGGGCATCGAGATCGAGCTCGTCAGCGCGGGCGATGCGGTCCAGGTCGTCAACGAAGCGGTCCTCACCGCAGGCAACCCACAGGGCGACGTCCTCTTCGGCATCGACAACAACACGCTCGCCCGCGCCTATGAGGCCGACCTCTTCGTGCCCTACGAATCGCCCGGTCTCGCCGACGTGCCCGACGAGCTCGAGCTCGATGCCGAGCACCGTGTCACGCCGATCGATGTCGGCGACGTGTGCGTCAACTACGACCGGGTCTGGTTCGCCGACCACGACATCGAACCCCCCGCCACCCTCGAGGACCTGACCGACCCGACCTACGAGGACCTGCTGGTCGTGCAGAACCCGTCCACCTCGACACCTGGACTGTCCTTCCTGCTCGCCACCGTCGCCGCCGCGGGCGAGGACGGGTGGCAGGACTACTGGAAGGCGCTCCAGCGCAACGGCGTCGCCGTGACCGACGGCTGGGAGACCGCCTACAACGACCTGTTCAGCGCCAACGGCCGGTCCGGGGACCGGCCCCTGGTCGTGAGCTACGCGTCGAGTCCGCCCTTCGAGGTGAGCGACCCGGACACGACGCCCGCCGACCAGGCGCCCACCGGCGTGCTCGCCTCCACCTGCTACCGCCAGATCGAGTTCGCCGGGATCCTGCGCGGAACCGACGACCAGGAGGCGGCCGAGGAGGTCGTCGACTTCCTGCTCTCGCAGTCGTTCCAAGAAGACGTCCCGCTCCAGATGTTCGTCTACCCGGCGAGCAGCACGGCCGCCCTGCCCGAGATCTTCACCACCTACGCCGTACCGGTGACCGACCCGTACACGCTCGATCCGGAACTGGTGGGGGCCAAGAGCTCCACCTGGATCGAAGGCTGGGTGGGCCTGGGCATCGGCTGACCGCCGGTGACCCTTCGCGTCCGCGTCCTTCTTGCCGCGGTTCCGGTCTGCTTCGGGGTCGTCTTCTTCGCCTATCCCGTCGCGTCGATCGTGCTGCG
Organism: uncultured Rhabdothermincola sp.; assembly: GCA_964525005.1. GTDB lineage: Bacteria > Actinomycetota > Acidimicrobiia > Acidimicrobiales > Acidimicrobilacustridaceae > CAZALT01. Next base: position 38,736 of record CAZGEF010000003.1, on the reverse strand, counting down.
CGGCCTGCGACCCGACGGGTCGTGGGACCCCGCCATCCTGGGCGAGGTCCTCGCGGGCGGTGCGACCTGGCGGGTGGTGTGGTTCACCGCGTGGCAGGCGGTCGTGTCCACCGTCCTCACCCTCGCCGTCGGGTTGCCTGGTGCGTGGTGCTTCGCCCGTCTCGACTTCGTCGGCAAGCGGGTGATCTGGGCGCTGCTCGTCGTGCCGTTCGTCTTGCCGACCGTCGTCGTCGCATCAGCGATCCTCGGCCTGGTGGGACCGGGGAGCCCCTTCGGCACCGACCTGCGCTCGACCATCTGGGCGGTCCTGCTGGGTCACGTGTTCTTCAACTACGCCGTCGTCGTCCGCACGGTCGGATCCGTGTGGGCGAACCTCGACCCTGCGCTCGAGGACACGGCCCGCTCGCTCGGCTCAGGGCCGGTGCGCGTGCTGCGGACCGTCACCTGGCCCGCCATCCGCCCCACCGTCGCGGCTGCGTCGTCGATCGTGTTCCTCTTCGCCTTCACCAGCTTCGGGGTCGTGCTGCTCCTCGGCGGTCCCGCGCACCGAACGCTCGAGGTCGAGATCTACACCCAGACCGCTCGGCTCCTGAACCTCGAGAAGGCCGCCGTGCTCGCTCTGGTCCAGTTGGTCGCCGTCGTGGCCGTCCTCGCGGTCTACGCCCACCACCAGCGCCGTCATGCGATGGCCTGGCGGGTCCGACCGAGTCGTGAGACCGCCCGACGGCCGATCCGGTGGCACCAACGGCTCGTGCTCGGCGTGAACCTCTCGCTCATGGCGGTGCTGCTCGCGTTGCCCCTGCTCGTGCTCGTCCTCCGGTCGGTGTCGACCCCGACCGGTTGGGGCTTCGACCACTACTGGGCTCTCGACGAGTCCCGGCGGGGGAGCACCTTGTTCGTGCCGCCCGTCGAGGCTGTCCGCAATTCGTTGCTGTTCGCGGCATCGGCCGCCACCGTCGCCGCCGTCGTCGGCTCGCTGGCATCGGTGGCCATCACGGCTCGGGGCAGGGGCGAGGGCATCGGTCGGTGGATCGACCTCGCGCTCATGGTGCCCCTGGGGACCTCGGCGGTGACCGTCGGGTTCGGCTTCCTGATCGCGCTCGACGAGCCGCCGCTCGATCTGCGCGACTCGATCGTGCTCGTGCCGATCGCTCAGGCACTGGTCGCGGTCCCCTTCGTGGTTCGGGCGATGGTCCCCGTGCTCCGCGCCATCGATCCGCGCCTGCGCGAGTCGGCGGCGCTGCTGGGAGCCGGACCGGTCCGCGCGTTCCGCACCGTCGATCTCCCCATCGTGCGTCGCGCCGCCCTGGCCGGCATGGGCTTCGCCTTCGCGGTGTCGCTCGGTGAGTTCGGGGCGACGGTGCTGCTCGCCCGGGCCGACACGCCCACGATCCCGGTCGCGATCTACCGCTTCCTCGGACGCCCCGGCCCGGTGAACTTCGGCCAGGCCATGGCGCTCGCCACGGTGCTCATGGCGGTCACCGCCCTGGTGCTGGTCGTGATCGACCGGTTCCGCGTGCCCGGCCAGGCCGACTTCTGACCGACCACGCCGACGAGTGCCATCCCCTTGCTGCCCAATCCCCTCGCGACGTGGGACCGGGTCTGGTCCCGGCGTCGATGTGGGCCGGAGCCTTCCGGTCCGGCCCAGGCGGAGGCACCATGGCAGAATGGTGCCATGGACGTGTCGGCATCGATCGACCTGCCGTGCGACCCCCGAGGTCTGTTCATCGCCATGGACGACCTCGGTGGCTATCCGGAGTGGCTCGGGCTCGTGGCCCGTGTCTCTCCCACCGATGCCGACCCCGGCGACCCTGGTCCAGCCTGGGATGTCGAGCTGCGAGGCCGCCTCGGCCCGATGGCCCGATCCAAGCGGCTCAGGATGGTACGGACCACGCACACCGAACCGAAGTCCATCCCTGCTCCTGCTCATGGGTCGATATCGGGTCGGCCGGCATCGAGCCGGACGGCACCTGGCCAGATCGTCTTCGAGCGGCGCGAGCTCGACGGTCGCGACCACTCGCCGTGGCGGCTGGCTGCCGAGATCATGGCGTGTCGGGACGGCGCGCTGCTCGTGATGCACCTGCACTATGGGGGAGCTTTCGGTGGTCGGTCTCTCGAGCGGGTCCTAGCCGAGGAAATCGACCGGTCTCGACCCCGCCTCCGGGCGTGGGTGCTTGCCGGTTCTGCGTCCTGCGACTAGGGTCACGTGATCCGGCGGGCCTGTGCTTGGCGGGCCCAAAAACCGAAGATCCAGGGGAGGATCATGCGTTTCAACCGTCTTGCTGCTGTGGGTGCCGCTTCTGCGCTCGCCCTTGGCTCCACCGTCGCCCTTCCGGCCATCGCCGGCGCCCAGGACGACACCACGGCGACCACCGAGGAGACCACGACCACGGCTGGCCCCACGACCACGGTCACGGATGCAACCCTGACCTGCTATGTGGAGCTCTTGGATGCGAGCATCGATTTCCCGCTCAAGGTCACCGTGGTCGCTCCGGGTGGGCTCGAGGTCGGTGACACCGGTGACCTCTCCATCGACTACTTCCTCGGCATCCCGTCGGACCTCGGGCCGATCGTCGATGAGAATCCGTCCTCGATCACCAACCTCCAGCTCGTGGCCAACCTTACGGGTGGTGGAACCGGTGGGCCGTACGCGGCATCTCCGAATTCGTTCAGTCCGGTGACCAGCGCTGGCGTGTCCACCTCCGCCGGTGGTTCGTTCACCATCGACTCCACCGAAGACGCCCTTCTCACGATGGTCTCGCCGGTCACCTTCACCGTGGATTCGATGGTCGGCGATACACCGATCACCCTTGAGATGAGCTGCCCGGTGTCGCCCGTCCACATCGCGGCGCTCACCGGCGAGCTCCCACCTGTCCCGCCGACGACGCCCACCACCGCGGGTGGTGGCACGGGTGGCACGGGTGGCACGGGTGGCACGGGTGGCGGTGCGGCGAGCGCCAACCCCCGCTACACCGGCTGATCCAGCGGCAGGCAGGTGTTGAGACCAGGAGCTCCGCCCTCGGGCGGGGCTCCTGGGGTTTTTCAGGTTGCCCGATCCCGCCGAAGACCGACCCCACGGAGGCTGACCCGTTGCCCGCCGTCGAGATGAGCGATGTCACCGTGGAGCTCGACGGCCGTCGGATCGTCGACGGCATCGACTGGACCGTCGAGCGCTACGAGCGCTGGGTCGTCCTGGGCCCGAACGGATCGGGCAAGACGACGTTGCTGCGACTGGCATCGCTGTACCTCCACCCGACAGCGGGCACGCTCACCGTCCTCGGCGAGCGCCTCGGGCGGACCGATGTCCGCACCCTGCGACGCCGGATCGGCGTGGTCGGTGCCGGCTTCGCCGCGTTGCTGCGCCCTGCGGTCACCGCGGTCGAGGTCGTCATGACCGGCCGCAACGGGGCACTCGAGCCGTGGTGGCACGACTACGACGACGAGGATCGTCGTCGGGCGCGAACGCTGCTCGCACGTGTCGAGGTGGCCCACGTGGCCGAGAGCAAGTTCGGGACCCTCTCGTCGGGTGAGCGCCAACGGGTCCTGCTGGCCCGGGCGATGGCGAACGACCCGGAGCTGCTCCTGCTCGACGAGCCGATGGCCGGCCTCGACGTCGGTGGGCGCGAGCACCTCCTGACCACGCTGACATCTCTGGTCGCCGACCCGGTCGCGCCGCCCCTCGTCCTGGTCACCCACCACGTCGAGGAGGTCCCTCGGGGCATGACCCATGCACTGGTCGTCGTCGACGGGCGGGTCGTGGCCCGGGGGCCGGCGGACCGCGTGATCACCTCCGCCGTGCTGTCCGAGGCGTTCGGTCTCGGGCTCACGGTCGTGCGTCACGACGACGGTCGCTACTCGGCGCGGGCGGTGGCCGGGTGACCCGCACCGCGCGATGCCCTCGCTGCCGGCCTCACCGACGTCGCCTTCGAGCACCGCGGCCGTACCCGGCTGAGGCGCCGTACCCCGAGCCGGCCCATGGTGGCGCTACGATGTGCACCTCCTCTGCCGCAACCCCGTCGGCGAGTGCGAGTCCGTCCAGACGGAAGGCGAGTTTGCCCTGTGGAATCTGCTGATCAGTCGGTGGTCGACCTTCGCGGAATCCTTCAAGTCCTGTGGCGGCACAAGTTGGTCATCATCGTCCTGACGCTGGGCGTCGGCGTCGGTGTGTTCGTCTTCTCGGCGTCGCGTCCCGACAAGTACCGAGCGACCGCCGAGGTGCAGATCACCAACGCCGAGAACGATCTGTCGTCGTCGAGCAACAGGGGCGCTGATCTCCAGCGCCTCGCCAACACGCAATCGCACCTCATCCAGTCGCGCAGCGAGATCCGTCGGGCGGTCGAGGAGGACATCGGTACCGAGTCGATGGCGGCCATCGACTCGCTCTCCGTCGGGTCCCTGGCCGGTACCGACATCTTGCGGATCACCGTCACGAGCGAGGACCCGGAGGTGGCTGCCGCCGCGGCGAACGCCTACGCCGATGCCTACGTCGACGTGCGCAAGGCCTCGATCACCGAGGGGTTCGGCTCGAAGGCGCAGGACCTTCGCAGCCAGGCGCAGGCGGTGGCCGACCAGGTGGCAGGCATCGGCCTCGACCTGCTCGACCCGGAGCTCAGCGAGGTCGAGCGGGCCACGGCCGAGATGAAGCGCGAGTCGCTCATGGAGCAGCAGTCCGAGTTCGAGCGCCGGGCCAACGAGTACGATCTCGACGCGGTCCTGCGGTCATCGTCGGTGACCGTCACCGAGCAAGCCCGCCCGCCGCGACTGCCCTTCGAGCCCAAGCCGATCCGCGACGGCATCGTGGGGGCGATCATCGGTCTCGTGCTGGGCTTGATGATCGCCTTCGCCCGCGAGCGCCTCGACAACCGCATCGGCGATCCCGAGGATGTCCGGGCCCTCACGGGTGGGCTTCCCGTGCTGGGGACGATCCCACCCGACGGGACGACCGGTTGGTTCAAACGTGGTCTCCCTCATGGTCCGCGCCACCTCGTACCGCTCGAGTCGCGGGGTGCCGAGGCGTTCCGTGAGATGCAGACCAACCTGCGGTTCGGCGCGCTTGCCCAGGGACATCGCGTCTTCGCGGTCACCAGTGCTTCGGAGGGAGAAGGCAAGACCACGGTGACCGCCAACCTCGCCATGGTGCTCGCCGGCAGCGGTATGCGGGTGGCTGTCATCTCGGGCGACCTCCGGAGGCCTACGATCTCGTCGATCTTCAGCAAGTCCGATGGCGATGACGGGCTGACGACCGCCCTGCTGGGCGATGCTCCCCTCAAGGAGTGCATCGTACCGGCCGATCTGCCGAACGGCCGGCGGATCGCCCTCCTGCCGGCCGGGCCGTTGCCCGGCGACCCGGGCGAACTGCTGGGCAGCGAGGCCTTCGGGTCGCTCATCACGACGCTCCGAGGGACGCTCGACGTCGACTTCGTCCTCATCGACTGCCCGCCTGTCCTGCCCGTCACCGACTCGTTGTCGATCTCCCGTCACGTCGACGGCGTGATCATGGTCGCGGTCGCCGAACGGACCCGCAGCGATGCGCTGGTCACCGCCATCGACCGCTTCCGCAACATCGGGACCGATGTCGTCGGCGTCGTGCTCAACGGCGTCCCCAACCGGGGCAGCCGCTACCGCAACTACAACTACAGCTCCTACGGCTACCGTCCTCGCAAGGGCCATGGCAAGGGCGAGAAGCCGCCGCTGGTGTCGCCGCTGGTGGACCCTGTTCGCAACGGCAACGGGTCGGGGGCGCCCACGGGACCCGGCGTCCCCGGCGAGCCGATCACGCACTGACATCGGTCGTCGGTGGCGTCGAGCGCACCGATCGAGACGATCTCCCCGCGGTCGGGCCACCCCGTCGGTGAGATCGAGGTGCCACCCTGATCCGCGAGCCTCGGCGTGGGCACGTCGACGCTGAGCGTGTCGCGTTGCACCGTCGGTCTTGGTTGGTCGGGTACACTCGTGCCGGCTCGAACGTCTATCGTGCCTGTGTCTCGCGAGCGTCTGGGGAGAAGAAGCGTGCCCGAATCGTCGAACGTCGTCCTGGTCACCGGTGCCGGTGGTTTCATCGGGGGCCACCTGGTCGGCGCACTGCTCGCCGACGGAGTCGCGGTCAAGGCCGTCGACGTCCGGCCGTTCGCCGACTGGCAGCAGATCCACACCGACGCCGAGTCGCTCGAGAAGCTCGATCTCCAGGAACGGCGCGCCTGCGACCAAGCCGTCGAAGGTGTGTCGTCGGTGTACAACCTGGCGGCCGACATGGGTGGCATGGGCTTCATCGAGAACAACAAGGCGCTGTGCATGCTCTCGGTGCTGATCTCGACGCACCTGCTCGAGGCCTGTCGGCAGAGCGGGGTGGATCGCTTCTTCTTCTCGTCGTCGGCTTGCGTCTACGCCGCAGAGCACCAGACGTCGCCGGAGGTCACCGCACTGCGCGAGCAAGACGCCTACCCCGCCATGCCGGAGGACGGATACGGGTGGGAGAAGCTGTTCAGCGAGCGGATGTGTCGCCACTTCCGTGAGGACTTCGGGCTCGAGACCCGGGTGGCCCGCTACCACAACGTCTACGGTCCGCTGGGCACGTGGACCGGAGGGCGCGAGAAGGCCCCGGCCGCGATCTCCCGGAAGGTCGCCGAAGCCGTCGTCCACGGTCGCGACACCATCGAGATCTGGGGTGACGGCGAGCAGACTCGCAGCTTCATGTACATCGACGACTGCCTCGAGGGCAGCCGGCGCATCATGGACAGCGACATCGTCGAGCCGATCAACCTCGGGAGCGAAGAGCTGGTCTCGATCAACCAGCTCGTCGACCTGGTCGAATCCATCGCCGGTGTGCAGCTCGAACGGCGCCACGACCTGACCGCGCCGCAGGGCGTACGCGGTCGCAACAGCGACAACACCATGATCCGAGACCGCCTCGGTTGGGAGCCGAACACCACCCTGCGCGCCGGTATGGAGAAGACCTATGCCTGGGTGCTCGAGCAGGTCCAGTCGGCCGGCGACCGACCGCTCGCGTGACCCGTGGTCTCGCCGCAGAACGACTACTACGGGCACCGTCGCATCCTCAACCGATACATGAAGGTCCCGGCGGGCACGCGGTTCGCGGGGCTCGTGCAGCACGGTTGGGAGATCGAGCCTTGGCGGCCCATCACCACCGGATCGCCGTTCCTGCGGTTCGGATGGGGGGACCGGAGTCGGGGTGCACAGCAGACGAGGCGCCTCCGGCTGATCGGGGCACCGTTCCTGTACCACGAGCGTGCCCGGCGTGCTCCGTTCGACGCGCCCCGCGGCGCGCTCTTGGTCATGCCCTATCACGGGTTCGGCGTGGACCTCGACGGCGCGCACGTCCGCTATGCCGACTTCGTCGAGCAGTGGCGTGACGACATCGATCGGGTGACCGTGTGCCTGCACCCGGCGGAGTTCGATTCTCCCGTTCGGGAGATCTACCGGTGTCACGGCTTCGAGGTCGTCACGAACGGCGTCCGCGACGATCCCGCGTTCCTCGATCGTCTGATCGGGTTGTTCGAGACGCACGGAACGGTCACTTCGAACCGCTTGTCGACCGGGGTCCTGTACGCGGCGGCGGTCGGCTCACGGACGATCGTGCGCGGCCCGTTTCCCCGATCCGCCGACCGGATCCAGGACTCGGTTCCCTACGCCCAGCAGGTCGATGCCTACCGAACGGTCCTGCCTGAGCTCGTCGAAGGGGTGGAGGGGACCGATGCCTGTGCGATCGGGGCTCGTGAGCTCGGGGCGGAGCATCGGCTGACCCCCGATGCGCTGGCCGATGCGCTCGGTGCTCGGTGGCCGTGGCAGGCCGCGGTGCGTTCGCTCTCCGCGGTCAACCTCGTTCGCAAGCGGGTGCTTCGCCGCTCCTTCACGCCCCCACCTGCCGCATTCGAGCCCAGCACGACCCCGGTCGAGCTCGTCGAGTTCGGCGAGTTCGGCGACGGCGTGGTCGGCTAGTGCGCCAGATCACGACCCGAACCGTCGACGTGATCGGCCACTTCGGGGGGCGGAACCTCGGCGACGAGCTCATGTTGAGCGGTCTCGAGGGGCTCATCGGACGGGTCGACCGTGGGGTCGAGGTTCGATCGTGGGCGATGGGCGATGCCCCGGCGCTGCTGCGTTCCATCGCCTCGCGCCGACGGGGCCACCTGGTGATCGTGTCGGGCTCGACCTTCCACGACTACTACCCCTCGGGGGCGCGCAACCGGCGCCAACAGGTGGTGAAGGCGGCCTACGTCTCGATGGCGCGGGCCGCGGGGGCCCGAGGGTGGTCCGTGACGTTCGTGGGGTCGCTCGGCCCGTCGTGGCGCCCGGCTTCGGTCGCTCTCGACCGACAGCTCGTTCGGGCGTGCGACGCCCTGCTGCTGCGTGATGCGCGCAGCCTCGCGGAGGTGCGCTCCCACCTCCGGTTGCGCTCCGAGGCGCACCTCGTGCCCGACGTCGCGCTCCCCGCCATCGAATCGGGGCTGGCCCGGATGCGTCCACCGGTCGCGGTGGGCGATGTCTCCGGGGGCGTCGACCACGCCCCGGCCTCGGGCTACCACGTGGCACGGGCTCTGGTGTGTCCCGTGGTCGACCGCCAGTTCCCCGAATGGATGTATCCGGAGCCTGATGTGACCATCCGTGCGTTGACGGAGGTGGGGATCGAGGCGGTGACGGTGGCATCGGCAGCATCGGCCTCGGCGACCGACGGCGATGCTGCCGCGGTCGACGCCCTTCGTCGGGCGGCCGATCGGTACGGCCTGCCGTGCCAGGTGGAGGAGGCGGAGATCCGCCCGGGTCCAGCGGGCGTCGATGATGCCATCGCGGCGTTCTCGTCGTACCGCCTGGTCCTGTCGTCTCGGTTGCACCCGGGCTTGGTCGCCGTCGGGATCGGTGTGCCCACGGTGCTCGCCCCGTACCACCCCAAGGTGCGCGAGGTGGTGAGCACGCCGTTCGACGACGTGACCTACCTCGAACCGCACCCGGACGTCGAAGAGGTCGCACGAGCCATCCACCGGGCCTGGGACGTCCCGGCCCGGCTCCGGGCCGACGCACCCGAGTGGCGTGAGGACCTGTTGGGGCTCCTCGTTGGTTGAGCAACGACCCCGGGTCGGTCTCGCCGTCCCCTTCCGGGCGGCCGGCGGGGTCACCCAGATCGTCGACGGCTTGGTCGACCGGTCGGACCAGGTGGGTGCGGAGCTCATCGTCCTCGTCCCCGACGGTGCGGCGCTCTCCCGTCGCCCAGGTGACGTCCGAGCACCGATCTCGCCGTTGCCGCGGCCGGGCCACCACGAGATCGTGCGGTACCTGGCGCGGTTCCCGGCACGGCAGCGGAAGCTGGCCCGGGAGATGGAGCGGCTCGGGTTGGACGCGGTCGTCGCGTTCGGCCTGAACGTCGGCGACATCGTGGTCGCGGCGCGGTGGGCGCGCGTGCCGGTGGTGCTGAGCCTCAACAGCGACCGAGGCACCCGGGTCGCCGCCCTCGTGAAGTTGGCCGCCCAGGCCTCGGCCGCCGTGTTCGCCGAAGGGCCCGGTGTGCAGCGCCGATTGCTCGGGACCTCTCGATGGCCGACATCGGTGAACTTCCTTCCCCCCGTCGACGACGCGTTGACCGACGGTGGGCTCAGCTCCCGCGACGAGGGGGGCGACGGGGTCGAGGACGCAGAGGGGTCGGCGTTGGTGCTGGGCATGCTGTGCAACTACACCGAGCAGAAGAACCACTCGCTCGCGCTCAGTTCGGTGGCCGAGCTGCGCGCACGAGGGGTCGACGTGCGCTTGCGTCTCGCCGGGTCGCTCGTCGGCGCCAACCCCTATCGCGACCAGGTCCTGGCCCGCATCGGGGAGCTGGGGCTCCGCGACGTCGTCGATCCGGTGGGATGGACATCGCCCCGGGAGCTGTGCGCCGGGGTGGACGCACTGCTCGTCACCTCGGCCTTCGAGGGGGTGGCGACCTCGACGATCGAGGGCATGGCCCTGGGTCGTCCCTTCTTCGCCGCGCCGGTGGGTTCGCTTCCCGATCTCAGCGAGGTGAGCGACGGCGGATGGTGCGCCGAGCCCGACACCGTGGATCGAGCGCCGCAGCGGCTCGCCGACCTGATCGAGCACCACGCGACACCACGGTCCGAGCTCGTCGCCGCCGGTGTCCGGGGTCGCGAGTTCGTGGTGGCAAACTGCACCTGGAGCTCGTTTCTCAGCAGGTTCGACGCCGTCATCGGGAGGGCGATCTCAACGTGAGCAGGGTCGTCATCATCGCCGGCGCGCAGAAGGCTCGCACGAGCACCCTGGCGGCAGCCTTGGCCCGCCACGACCAGGTGTACTTCCACCCGAGCGAGGTCGTGGTCTTCGAGTACCCCCACGGGTCGGTGGCCGAGCAGCAGCGGTTCCGGACGTTCCTCGAGTCCCGCCCCGAGCCCGTCGTCGGGTTCAAGCGAGCGGACCTGCTCGGTCGGTCCGAGGCACCGGGTGCGCTCACCGCCACGTTCGGCTCCGACGTCACGATCATCGTGTCGTTGCGCGAACCGACGGATCGTGCCATCTCCGGCTACTTCTGGTACGTGCGTCAGGGGCTCATACCGCCGTTCGAGATCAACGCCGGTCTGCAACAGCTGATCGCCGACGGCGGCTTCGACGGGTTCCCGAGGTCGCCCGAGATCCTCGGTTACAGCCGCTACGGTCGGCTTCTCACCCGGTACGAGGAGCAGTTCGGTCGGGACGCCCTGTTCGTGACCTCCGAGGTGTCATGGGACGCCGGGGCGCTGTCGGCGCTCAGCAGGGTGCTCGACATCGACGACCTCCAGGTCGATGCCCACCTCCACCTCAAGGCCGGTCAGAAGAGCGTCCGACGGGCCCGGTTCACCGCCGTGGGGCAAGGGTCGAGAGGCGGGGCGGCGGATTGGGCCGGTCGGTTCGCGGACCGATCGCTGGCACGGTCGGTCGAGCGACGTGCTCGCGACCTCATCGACCAGAAGGTGCTGGTCGACCGGATCCCGCCAGACGTGGTGACGGAGCAGACGCGGGCGGCTCTCGCCGCCCACTTCGCCGACGATGTGCTCGCGGCGCGCGACCGGTTCGGGGTCACGTTCGATGCCCGCCCCGCGGACCCGGTAGGAGGAGCAGCATGATGGGTGTCTACACCGATCTCCGGGAGGTGGCGGCCCAGATCTACCGGCCGACGTTCGCCACCGATGCACCCACCGTCGTCGTGTCGTTCCCCAAGAGCGGTGTGACGTGGCTCCGCTACCTCACCGCCCAGGTCATCGCGCACGAGTCAGGGATCGCCGAGGTCGACCAGGGCGCGGCGGCAACGGTGCAGCTCGACGGGCTCACCGCTCGACTGGGGCTGCCCAGGATCCTCTGGAGCCACAACGGGAGCTCGTTGGTGTTCGAGAACGGGATCCGAACACCGCCGGCGGCGATGTTCCTGACCCCGGTCCGTCTCGGGTTCCAGTTCCGTCGGGTGCTGCTGCTGGTGCGCGATCCGCGGGATGTGACCGTGTCCAACTACCACCAGGTGACCCGTCGCACCGCTCGACCGCTCGATGTCGGTTCCATCGACGACTTCTACCTCGACCCGCAGATGGGCCTGCGCCGGGCGGTGATGTTCCTGCGGCAGTGGCGGCGTTCCGTGCGGCTCACGCGAGCGTTCCACCTGCTGCGGTACGAGGAGCTCCGCTCCGGTGACGCCGAGCAGATGGCGCGGGCGATGGAGTTCGTCCTGCACCGCCCGGTGCGGGCCGCGACCTGCGAGGCGATCCTCGACGACGCGAAGCCCGATGCCATGCGCGAACGCGAGCGACGTGGCACCATCTCGGGGATGCGGCAGTTCGACGGTGCGGACAATTCGATGAAGGTCCGTCGCGGCGTCGTCGGGGGCTTCCGGGACGAGTTGCGCCCCGAGACCGTGGCGGCGGGGGACAAGGTGCTCCGAGATCTCGACTGGCCGTTCGGCTACGGACGATGACCGCGACCGCGGGGCGAAACGGTTCCGTCCGCCGTTCCGTCCTCGGCAGGCGGCCGGAGCCGCCACCGGCCGACCGGGCCGTGGTCGTCCCTCGCACCGTCACCGTGCTGCTGTGCCTCACCTGGTTCACGGCGCCGATGAGCGCTCAGAGCTTCGCCGGCTACAAGGTCGTCGACCTCCTGCTCGTCGTGTCTGCGGTGTGCGTCGTGCTGTACACGTCGCGCCCGGCGCGGCCCAGGGAGCGCAAAGGGCTGTACCTGCCGAGGGCGGCCCGTCGCCTCGCCGTGGGCGTCACCCTGATGGTGGCAGGGCTCTGCCTGGGTCAGCTCCGTTCGGACCTGGGGGACTCGACCATCCTCATCGTCGTGCAGTACGGCATCCTGGCCATGCTGCCGACCATCATCCTGCTGCGGGTGCGCGCATCTCCGCGCCTGATCGCGCCGCTGATGGCCTCGCTGGTCGCCGGATCCATCGTCTCGGCGCTCTACGGCATCACGGGCACGATCGAGAGCAGCCAGGGCCGGGCGATCGGCCTGGCGGCCCACATGAACCAGCTCGGGATCATCTCGGCCATCACCCTCCCCATCATCTGGGCCATCCCGCGCCGTCGGTTCGTCAGCTGGTTGTTCGCGCTCGTCGCCAGCGGGCTGATGCTGGCGGCGTTGAACGACAGCGGGTCACGTTCGGCGATGATCGGCCTCCTCGCCATCGTGATCACGAGCCTGCTCTACGTGTTGCGGCGTGCCTTCGGCGTGCTCGTCGCCGTCGTGGTCGTCGCCATCGTCGCCGTCGGCGTCGTGCGCATCCTCCCCTCCGGTGATTCGGATGCTTCAACCGGAGTCCGGGTGGACGGGAACAGCTCGGCCGTCTCACGGGTGGGTGGCGAGAGCGTCGGTCGATCTGACGACTATCGATCAGCTCTCCTCGAGGAGGGGCTCGATGCGTTGACGCCCTCAGGCGTCCTGGCGGGCAACGGCTACGAGCTCGACAAGGCACCGCACAACGTGTACCTCGAGACGCTCGTGGTCGGGGGGTTGATCGCCGTGGCAGGTCTCGTCATCGTCTTCCTGCCCTGGGTGCTGCTCGCCTTGCGGGGCGCACTGGTCGCGTGGCGGCGGCCACCGCCTGCGGACCTTCAGCTGCTGGCTTCGGGAGTCGTGGGCTTCGTCGTGTGGGCGGCGTTCAACAACGCGATCTGGGTGCGCTTCATCTGGTGTGTGCTCGCCCTGGCCGTCGCGATCAGCGTGAACCGGGAGCACGGGAAGCGGTCAGCCGAGGACGACCCCATCGAGGTCGGCGAGCTCGACGACCCGGCCGTGATCGACCTGTAGCACGCGGTTGCACACCTCGAGGGTGGCGGGCCGATGGGCCACGAGCACGACGGTCGTGCGCCCACGCAGCTCGTCGAGCGTCTCGCGGATCAGTGCCTCGGATCGGTGGTCGAGGGCGCTCGTCGGCTCGTCGAGGACCAGCAGCGACGGCTCGCCGATCAGAGCTCGGGCGATGCCGACCCGCTGGCACTGACCGCCCGAGAGGTCCCGCGCGCCGGGGCCCACGTCGGTCTGGTATCCCTCCGGGAGACGAAGGATCTCGTCGTGGAGGTGGGCGGCACGAGCCGCCTGCTCGACTTGGTCGTCGGTGAAGCCCGGACGGTAGAAGCGGATGTTGTCGGCGACCGTTGCCCGGATGAGCTTGTTCGCCTGGGGGACGAAGGCCACGAGCCTCGACCACGCCGCGGGGTCGATGTCGTAGATCGACAGCTCGCCGATGTCGACCGAACCTGCTGTGGGCCTGCGTAGGCGAAGCAGGAGTTGGGTCAGCGTGGTCTTGCCCCCACCCGAGGGCCCGACGAGGCCCATGACGTCGCCGGGAGCGATGGTGAAGGTCACCCCTTCGAACACGGGCCGGTCGGGGAGGTACTCGAACCCGACATCGTTCAGGCTGACGGGGCCCAGGCGCTCGCAGGGCTGGGTGCCTACCGACGGGGGATGCGCCCGGTAGGACTCGACCTCGTTGGTCACCGCTTCGAGGTAGGGAGCGACCTCCATCCCCGATTGGCTCGCGCTGAGCAGTGCCCGCATGTTCGTGAGCGCGCGGACCAGGAGCAGGATGACCGGTGCGACCGCCGAGAGCCCGTCATCGGGCCCGACGAGGATGAGCAGTCCGATGCCCGCCACGATGAGCAGCAGTGCGGTGTACTGGAAGACGGTGGGGACGAAGCGCGAGATGAAGCGGACCCGACGGAGCGAGCGCGACGCCCGGTGGATCTGCGATCCCAGATCGGCTGCGACGGCGGGCCCGACGTGGAAGGCGTCGATCTCCTGGGACAGCCGGGTGGTCTGGGTGACGTGGCGGATCACCGAGCGTTGCTGGGCTGCGTTGGCGACCGCGGCTGGTCGGAGGCGGCGGGACAGCGGCTGCATGGCGATGCCGGTGGCGATGAGGGCGAGGAAGCAGACCGACGCGACGGCGGGGTCGGCTACGAACGCGGCGGCGAGCACCATCAGGACCTGGCACAGCGTCACGATCAGCGTCCCCATCTGGGTGACCACGGACTCGGATCGGGTCGAGTACTCGCCGGTGAGCTGGGCGAAGTACCCCTCGGCCTGCCCGTTGCGGTAGGCCCACGACGATCCGAGGTAGGAGTCGACGAGCGCGGTTCGAGTCCGCACCATCATGCGCGAGCTGATACCGGCCAGCATGCGGGCCAACGGGAACGACAGCGCCAGGAGGACGAACAGGATCACGAGCGCGGTGAGCACCACGCTACCCACCGCCACCTCGCGCTCGGGGATGGGGCCGAACCCGACCGTCGCCCGGTCCGACCCCTGCGCGAGCGAGAGGCCCAGGTTCGCGACCAGGTACAGCATGAACGCCTCGAGCACACCCGTGATGACGGCGAGCAGGCCGGCGACCACCATGCGCGGCCGGTCGGGGCCCAGCGCGGCGAAGCCGTCGCGCCAAAACCTCCCGAGACTTACCTTCTTGCCGCGGACCGGAGCGGCTGCGCCGAGCTCAGTGGGCAACGGTGAGACGCTTGAGCTTGTCTCGCTGCGGCACCTCGATGTCGAGGATCTCCTGGGGCCGCGACCGCAGGGCGCCCGAGACGTTGCGCAGGTCCCGGGTGAGCTTGCGGAGCCCGTCGGGCTCGAGCGACGCCGCGTGGTCGGTGCCCTTCCACGTGCGGTCGAGGGTGAAGTGGCGCTCGACCCAGGTGGCGCCGAGGGTCATGGCCGCGACGTCAGGCGCGATGCCGAGGTGGTGTCCCGAGAAGCCGATGGCCTTGGCATCCGCGCCGTAGGCGCCGATCAGGCGGGGGATCTCCAGGAGGCAGAGGTCTTCGATGTCGACCGGGTAGCCCGAGGTGCAGGAGTACAGCACGGTGTCGCCCAGACGCCCGCGGGTGCGGAGGAACTCGACGATCTCGCGCTCTTCGTCCTGGGTGGTCATGCCGAGCGAGATGTGGATCTCGCCGCGGAAGTCCTCGCACAGGACCTCGAGGACGTCCCAGGAGACGTTGGTGGCCGACGGGACCTTGATGAAGGCGGGGTCGAGGGACGCGATCTCCTGCGCGGAGGTGGGGTCCCACACCGAACAGGAGTAGACGACGCCGCGGGCCTCAGCGATGCTCTTGAGCTCGCGGTGGGTCTCGATGTCGAACTCGAGTGCCTCGCGGTGCGCGCCGTACGTGTCGCCGTATGAGTTCGCCGGGTTGGGATGGGGCGCGTCGTACTCGGCGGACGTGAGCACCTCGCGGTTGTTCCGCTTCTGGAACTTGACGGCATCGACCTTGGCGAAGACCGCGGCGACCTCGATGAGCTCGATGGCGGTCGAGACCTCGCCACGGTGGTTGCAGCCGATCTCGGCGATGACCTTCGGTTGCGGCTTGCTCACAGGACTGCTCCTTGCGGGTGGGACCCAGGCACCTAGTGCGCGCCGTGGGCTTGGAAGACGGCAGGGATGGTGCGCACGAGGATCTTGAGGTCGAGACCATAGGTCCAAGTCGTCGCGTACTCGTAGTCGAGCGATGCCCGACGAGGCCCGTGGACGTGGCTCCGGCCCGAGACCTGCCACAGGCCGGTGAGGCCCGGCTTGCAGGCGGTGTAGCACGCGGTGTCGGCGCCGTAGAGCACCGGGAACTCGGGGGGCACGACGGGTCGGGGGCCGACCACGCTCATGGTGCCCCGCAGCACGCTGAAGATCTGGGGGGTCTCGTCCAAGCTCGTCTTGCGCAGGAGGTGTCCGAACGGCGTGATGCGAGGATCCTTGCCGTCGGGGAGCTTGAAGCCGTTGGCTCGGTACTGGGCGTACAGCTCGGGTTCGGCGACGAGTCGCTCCTCGGCGTCGACGTACATGGAGCGGAGCTTCCGGACCCGGATGGGCTTGCCGTCACGCCCGACCCGGGTCTGGGAGAAGAAGATCGGTCCCCGAGTCGTGGCCTTCATGGCCACGATGAGGAGCGGGAAGCCCAACGCCAACACGAGCGAGGCGGGTACGGCGACGAGGAGGTCGATGGTGCGCTTGAAAGCACGAGCGCTCCGACGTTCGATCGGCAGGGGCGTGACCCCGAGGGCTCGGTTCGAGGCGACGTCGTTCAGGGCACGGACAGGAGTCGGGGACCTCGTCGGGCCGATCTCGTCCTGGCCCGGATCCAGATCGACACGCACCAGCGGAGCCTGACCCGCAGTTTGATGTCGAACTGACTGCTGCAACGGACTCCCCAGCCTGTTGTCGTCGAGCTTCCGCGGCGAAACCGCCAGCGGGAACACTACACCTCGACCAGCGCCGGGTACAGGGTCAAACGGTGGTTTGACGCCACTTCTGCCCAGATGGGTCGAACGAC
Organism: uncultured Rhabdothermincola sp.; assembly: GCA_964525005.1. Classification (GTDB taxonomy): domain Bacteria; phylum Actinomycetota; class Acidimicrobiia; order Acidimicrobiales; family Acidimicrobilacustridaceae; genus CAZALT01. The sequence continues at coordinate 21,952 of CAZGEF010000003.1, read as the reverse complement.
CTAGATGGAGGGGGCCTGTGACCCCGCACACGAGCGGCCGGATCGGTGTCGGCTGTTCCGTCGGGGGGTAAGGGGGCTTGCCGCGATCCGTGTTGTCCCGCAGAGCGACGACCTGCCTGACAGCCTCGCCATGGTTCTAGGTGGTTGGCGTCTTTCGCGGTAGGTCTTTGCGGTAGCTGATTCGCGTTCGCTGCTGAGATCGAAGAGAATGGGGTCATGACGTCGGGTGTGACTCCGAAGCAGGCGGACATGTGGTTGGGTTCCGCTCAGGTGGTCGAGCGCCGGGTGGCAGCGGACTCGATCTGGGTGCTGTTGCATTGTGAGGGGCACCGGTTGTTCCCCGATGAGATGTTCGCTGATCTGTTCTCGGAGCGGGGTCGGCGCAGTCGACGCCGACTTCAGCCTCCTCGCCGCCGCTGCCAACCTCGCGCGTCTCGCCCGCCTCGGCCTGCACTCACAACCCACCGGATGGGCGACGACCTGACCCCCAGCAGGCCTCGATCCACCCAACACCTCAATGTCCACTCAGCGTCGACGGCAGCCCTCGCCCCGCAGCCACGGCCCGCGACCGAAACCAACCGGAACGACCCGGCCTACCCAAACGCCCGACCACACCCGCAGCCGAGATCGCCCGATTCACACCAACCACCTTGTCCTCGCGTTAGAGCTAACCTCAGCGGACCGGGAGCTGCCTCTGTCGAGCGCCACAGGCGAGGCAGCTCTCCGCCGAAGGTGGCAAGGCCCGCCCGTCGGAGAGGGGGATCTGGTCCGTGATGCGCACGCCATCGAGTCGGCAGGTGGTATCGGCAACGTCGGGCTCTTCTCTCGAGCTCACGCTGTCGATGCCTCCGCTGTCGGGCAGCATCCTTGTCGCCGGCGCGATGAAGGCGACCGGAAGCTGGCAGGGCGACCCGGCGGGGTTCACTCGGATGAGAACGGTGGACGCGGGTAGCGGCCGGTCGCTCGTGTGCTGGTCGAAGATCTCGGACGGAACCGAGACCTCGATCACGATCCCCGGTCCCACCTCGTCCTTCAGCGGGCTCTACACCGAGATCGAGGTCCAGCACGGCGGGGTGAACTGGGACGTTGGCGTATCGTCCGCCTTCGTCTCCAGCGGGATCGCCCTCGAGGTGGGTGGCCTCGCGGATGCCGCCGATTCTGGAGTGCTGGCGTTGTGGGGTGCCGTCCCGAACGCTTCGTTCTCATCTGATCCGCCCGGGATGGATCGCCTGGCGACCACGACCCGGATGGTGGCCCAATGGGGCACGCAGGCATCGATCGAGCGGATGGAGCTCGTTCAGGCGTGGACCCCCGAGCGAACGGGCTGCGGTGTCGTCATCACCGTGCAACCGTCGTTGGCACTGATCGATCCGCGCAACTACGGGGCTCGTTGCGATGGCAGTGCCGACGACACCGCAGCGTTCCAGGCAGCGATCGATGCCGCGGCAGCGTCGCGGGCCACGGCGACGGTCCTCGTCCCCGGCGTGATCGGCATCAGCGACCGGATATCGGTGCCGAGTCGGGTGAACGTGCGGGGGTTCGGCGGCGGCGTGACGGCCACCAATTCATACGGTTCTGCCACGATCCTCGCCCTCGGCACTGACGCACAGCTCGCGTTCCTGGGCGGCAGGGCGGGCATCTCGGGCGGGTTCAACCTGGTCGGTGCCGGGAGGTCGGATCGTGCGGATGGCTTGCTCTACATCGGGCCAGGATCGTCGCGGAGCTTCGACTGCATCGCGGTCACGGACTGCATCGGTACGGCGATGGTCGTCCACGGACTGCAGAACTCGACGTTGTCGGCGATTAACATCGCCCGCTGCGGTGCCGATGGCGGCGGAAACGGCTTCGAGGTGGTCGACACCGCGGCATGCGTGTTCAGCTCTATCGAGCTCCGTCGCATCGGGGGTTGTCACGTCCTCGTCCGCGAAGATTCCGGCATCTGCCAGAACAACACCTTTATCGGCGTCATCGCCGAAGAGGGCAACGGCAGCCCGGGGCCGGTTCAGCCGGCCGACGCGATCCTTCGGGTGGACGACGGCACGGACAACCTGTTCATCCATTGCCAGTTCGTCGGGTCCGCCTCCATCAGGCCGAACGGGGGTGAGGATCCCGACGCGATCGTTCAGCTGAACGATGGTGACACCGTGTTCGTGAACTGCAAGTTCAACGGCAAGCACAACGGCAACCCGCTCGTCCGCATATCGCGTCCCGGCGAGAGTCTCGGTGCTGGCTACTTCACCGGCCTCCAGCGCTTCCAGAACGCCGAGGAAGGGGTCATCTACAACGGTGGTGGCTTCTACCTCGACAAGATCCAGTCCAACGTCACCAACACGATCTCGTCCCTCGGAACAGGAGATCCGAATGCGGTGTCCATGAACCGGTATCGGCTCCCCATCGTCAGCGACCGCGACATCCGGGTCATCGATTCCGGCCGTGGCGTGGTGCTCCGGTCCCGGCCCGGAAACGTGTTCTACCGGTTGACCGTCGACGACGCTGGCGTGCTGGGGACCGAGCCGGCCTGACCCTGGCATCGACGGCCGGCCGACGCGGGCGGCGGGAGCCGTGTCGGGTGATGGGTCCCGGGGCGCTCACCGGTGGCCGTCGTCGGTGCCACAATGCCCCGCACGATCCGACGGCCCCGTCGGGACGACGCCGGGAGGGCACGACACGGTGACCATCGACCATCGGGACGCGGAGGGTTCGGCCGGGCCGAGACGTGTCCTGCTCCACGACTTCGCGGGCCACCCGTTCCAGGCGGAGCTGAGCCGCCACCTGGCCGCGACCGGGTCGACGGTCTGCCATGCGTTCTGCCAGAGCGTGGCGACCGGTCGCGGCGACCTCGCGCTCCGGCGAGACGATCCGGTGCATCTCACCTTCCAGGGTCTCGGCCGGTCCGAGTTCGAGCGCTACCACCCGATCGGGCGGATGCGCAGCGAGGTGTCGTACGGCCGCGAGCTCGCCGCCCTGGCGCGGCGCTTCCGGCCCGATGTCGTCATCTCGGCGAACACGCCGCTGTTGGCGCAGGCGGCGCTCTGGTCTGTGGCGGACAGGGTCGGATCGAGCAAGATCTACTGGATCCAGGACTTCCTCGGGCGAGGAACCCGCGCCGTGCTCTCCGAGCGCTCCTCGGTGCTCGGGGCGACGATGGGAGCCGGGCTGGTGAGGCTCGAGCGCCACCTGCTCCGACGTTCCGATGCCCTCGTCCCGATCAGTGGCGACTTCCTCGGCGAGCTCCACCAAGACGATCCCCGGTGGCCTCGGGCCACGGTCCTCGAGAACTGGGCGCCGCTCGACGAGGTGCAGCCCACGGCCAAGGCGAACGAGTGGAGCAGAGCCCACGGTCTGGACAGCGCACCGGTGGTCGTCTACTCGGGCACGCTCGGGCTCAAGCACGACCCGGTCAACCTCGTCGCCGCGGCCGACGCGGTCGCGCCGCTCGGGGCCACCGTCGTGGTCGTGACCGAGGGGAAGGGACGGGACTGGCTCGAGGCCGAGCGGGTGACCCGACAGATCGACAACCTGGTGATGTTCGACTACGTGGACTACGACGTGCTCCCCGCCGTGCTGGGAACCGCTGACGTCTGCCTCGTCCTGCTCGAGGCGTCGGCCGGGACCTTCAGCGTGCCGTCCAAGGTCCTGACCTACCTCGCAGCGGGCAAGCCCGTGGTCGCCGCCATGCCCCCCGCCAACCTCGGGGCCAAGACCATCGAGCGGGCTGGGGCCGGGGTCGTCGTGCCGACCGGTGATCCCGATGCCTTCGGGCGGGCCACGGCCGCCCTCCTCGCCGACGAGGATCGACGCCGGGCCTGTGGGCAGGGCGCGCGGGCCTATGCCGAGGCCACCTTCGCGATCGGCCGGATCGGTGCGACGATGCGCCAGGTCATCGAGGAGACCGCAGCTCGTCGCTGAGGCGCGGTCGGCCTGTCGCTGAGGTGCGGTCGAGTGGAGCGCGTCGGGTGGTACCTTCACTCGTTCGATGCCAGCAACGACCGCTGCCGAGGATCGGCACCTCGAACACCGCGACCGCACCCGACAGCGGCAGATCGTCTGGGCCATCTCGGGCCTGGCCGCGGTCGTTGCCGCGCTCACCTCGGGAGCGGAGCCGACGGGGCACCAGATCCCCGACCTGTTGTGGACCGCGGCGTTCGCCGCGCTCGTCACCGGCGCGTCGTCCCGGTCGCGTCGCTATGGCTGGCTGTGGCTCGCAGGCGTGACCGTCGCCGCCTCCGTCGGATCGTGGTGGGTGCTCACCGGCGTGATCGCACTCGTCGGCGCACTGATCGGCGTGTCCGCGTCGTGGCGCAGCCGGATCCTTGGCGCCGGCATCGGAGCGATGGCCGTCCTCGCCCTCCTCAACCAGCCGACCTACCGCTTCCACGGCTTCTCCGCCATCGTCGTGGTCATCGCCGTCGCCCCCGTGCTCTGGTCCGGCTACGAGCGGAGCTCGCGCCCGACCCAGGCGAACGTCCGCCGGGTGCTCCTGGTCGGGTGCGTCGTGATCACCGTCGTCGCGTGCGCCGCCGCCGGCGCGGCGCTCATGGCCCGCAGCCGCCTTTCCGCCGCCGTCGGCGATGCCCGGTCGGGTCTCGACGCGCTCCGCGACGGCAAGTCGACGCGGGCGTCCGACGACCTGGCGCGCGCCTCGGACCGCTTCGATGCCGTGGCCAGCCAGATGAACGCCCACTGGTTGGCGCCGGCGTCGTTCATCCCGCTGGTCAGCCAGCACGTCTCCGCGATCTCGACCGCGGCCGAGCACGGTGCTCGGGTCACGCTCGACGCATCGGACGCCGCGGCGACCGCTCCGTACGGCGACCTCAAGGCCAGCGCAGGATCGATCGATCTCGCCACCGTCGTCGCCATGCAGGAGCCCGCGGCTCGCGCGGCCCAGTCCCTCCGCGAGGCCGAGGCCGCGCTGGAGGCGATGGACACGTCGTGGCTCCTTCCGCCCGCCACCAAGGCGCTCGACGACTTCTCCGAACAGGTCGCGGCCGCGCTGCCCGAAGCGGAGATCGCGGAGCTCGCGCTGGATCAGGCGCCGGCGCTGCTCGGAGGTGACGGACCGCGCACCTATCTCGTGCTCTTCACGAGCCCGTCCGAGGCGCGCAACCTCGGGGGGTTCGCCGGGTCCTACGGGATCCTGACGGCGCAGGACGGCACGGTCGACTTCACCGTGTCGGGCACCGCGACCGCCATCGCCCGCGAGTCGTCGGTCGATCCGGACACCGTGTCGCTGACCGACGAGGACGAATTCTCCGCCCGCTACGCCGGCTACTTCGTCACCGAGAAGATGCAGAACCTGACGGCGTCGCCCGACATGGCGACCACTGCTCGGGTGGCGGGCTCGATCTACGAGCAGTACCAGGGAGCTCCGATCGACGGGGTCGTGGTCGTCGACCCCTACGGGTTGGCGGCCCTCCTCGAGCTGACCGGACCGGTCGACGCCGGACTCGGGGAGCCGCTGACGGCCGAGAACGCGGCGCAGTACCTGCTGATCGACCAGTACGTCGAGTTCGAGGGCGAGACCGAGGATCGCCGGGACGCACTCGAGGCGGTCGGCAAGGCCACCTTCGACGCGCTGACCGACCGGGACCTGCCCGGCCCCCGGCAGCTGGGCAAGGTGCTCGCTCCGGTGGTCCACGGCAAGCACCTCATGTTCGTGCCGCTCGACGCACCAGGCCAGTCGCTCATCGAGCGCACCGGCGCCGACGGTCGCTTCGCCCCCGATCTCACCGGCGACTTCCTCTCGGTCCGCAACGCGAACATGAACGCCAACAAGATCGACTACTTCCTCCGACGGTCCGTGGCCTACGACGCGTCGTACGACCCGACCAGCGGCAGGGTCGATGCGACCGCGACCGTGACGCTCCACAACGACGCGCCCAGCGAAGGCTTCCCCGACTACGTGATCGGCGGGCAGGTCGACGGCTCGGGCCCGGGGACCAGCGCCATGCTGGTCACCGTGTACAGCCCGCTGCTCGCGGCGTCGGCCACGCTCGACGGCCAGACGGTGGGCATCCAGCACCAACGGGAGCTCGGCACGAACGCGTTCACCTTCGCGGTGACGATCGCCCCTGGCAGCTCGGCCACCCTCGTGGTCGAGCTCGACGGCTCCCTCACGCCGGCCCGCTCGTACCGGTTGGCGTACCTCACCCAGCCGGCGGTCCGCAACGATCAGCTCGACGTGCACATCTCGAGCGCCTCCGACGACTGGGTCGCTCGGCGGGGCATCGGGCTCGATGTTGCCGACGGCGCAGCCACGTCGTCGACCGAGCCGGCAGGCGACACGGACTTCACGGTGTTCTTCCGTCAGCCGTGACCGCCATCGCTCCGGCCTCCGAACGAGCATCGATGGCGGTTCTCACGCGCCTGCCGACCTGTTCGTTCGCGCTCGACCGCGTGTTCGACCGCCGCCGACGGGCGTTCATCGGCGAGCGTGGCGCGGGCACCGGGCCTGAGGCCGGCACGGTGCAGACCGGAGCATCCGGCTGGCCGGCGCTGGCGGACCTCGATCCGGCGAGCATCCGCACGGCCGACACCGCGGTGATCGTGGCGAGCGGACCCTCGGCCCGCCGGGCCGCCGACCCGGCGATCGGTGATCGACCCGACCTCGACTTCTTCGCGCTCAACCACGCAGCCGCCCTCCCCGTCCCCGCCCGCCTGTACACGGTCGAGGAGCCCGTGCTGAAGGGACGCCAGGCCGGCACGCCCCGCGCCGACGCGGTCGGGCTGCTCGACTGGGCGTTGCGGCGGCGCGACGCCCGATCCCGCAACGCACCCATCGTCGTGCGGGGCAGCACGGCTGATGCTGCCACCAGGACGCTGCTCGCCGACCTCGACCAGCATCGGGACGGCCTCGTGGTCGCTCCCCGCTTCGCCCTGCCGGTGAACGGCTCGCGCGGTCCGAACCGCTACGCCGACTGGGCCCGCCGCCGCCAGCCCTTCGCCTGGCCCGTGGGGGGCGAGCCGGTGCTGTCGCCACGCGGTGGGCTGGGGTTCCTCTTCTCGCTGTGCGTGGCCCTCGGCTATCCCACGATCGTGCTCGTCGGCGTCGACATGACCTCGGACGAGTACTTCTTCGACGACTGGGACCACGATGCCGAGCTCCTCGTCCGTCGCGACTGCTTGGCGCCTCCGTCGCGCACCCCCCACCTGACCTCGGTCCGAACCGGATCGCGAGCGCCGGTCGGCGATCTCCTCGTCGCCCTGGACCGCCGATTCCTGCGGCCACAGGGAAGGACCCTGGCGATCGCGTCGACGTCGTCACGCCTGTATCCCGACCTCCGGCTCTACGACTGGGAACGTGCCCGGCTCGTCGGGTGTCCACGGGTTGCGCCCTGAAGGTGGGAGCACACGGGGCTACGGTGACCCTGATGGCAGCAGGTGTCGATGAGCCCCCGGTGAGCGGACGACGGTGGGGCCGATGAGTCGGGCGCAGCGCGTCCTGCACGTCGCCTCGCACCAGACCAACGTCGGAGACGGCGCGGTCAACACGGTCATCGCCGAACGGGTGCACGCCCTCGCGGATCGTCCGGTCGAGATCGTGCGCGCCGACGTCGTCGTCGACCGCACGATGCTCAGCGCATCCGATGTCGACGGGTTCGACCTCGTGCTGGTCGGCGGGGGAGGCGCGATCAGCGCAGGTGCCAGCAACGACGGGTGCGGGCTCGCGCTACCCATGACGAACGCCGAGCTCGAGCGGAGCTCGACCCGGTTCGCCTTCGTGGCGTTGGGGCACAACGCGTTCGAGGGGGAGTCGCTGCGTGACGCGTCCCGGCTGGCGCGGACCCTGCGATGGGCCGCCGATCGGGGTCACCGGTTCAGCGTGCGCAACGACGGATCGCTCGGGCGGTTGCGACGCGACGTCGGCCCGGCCGCGGACGCGGTGGTCGAGGTGCCCGACCCGGGGTTCTTCATCTCGTCCACTCCGGCCGTGCCCGTCGAGTCGGGGCGCGACGACTACGTCGTCCTCCAGGTGGCGGGGGACAGCATCGGCCGCCGGTTCCCCAGCGTGGTCCCGGAGCGGATCCTCGCCCGGACCGATGGCAGCGGTCTCGAACGGGTCCTGCACCGGCGTCTCGACGCCCTGCTCGGATCCCTCGAACGGTATGCCCGGTGGCTCGTCGACGAGTACGACGTCGACGTCCTGATCACGCCCCACGTGCCGGCCGACGTGGTGCTCACCGCCGCGCTCGTTCGCCGGCTCTCGACCGGCGTCAACAAGCAGCGCTACCGGCGACGGCCGTTCCGGCTCGTCGGTCTCCCTCACCCTCGCCGTGCCCGCGAGCACTTCGGCACCACTGCCTCGGCTCGCCTCGTGGTCGGCATGCGCGGCCACGCGGTGACCTGCTCGTTGGGACTCGGGCGACCGACGATCGCGCTGTCGACGCACCCGAAGGTGGCGGGCGTGATGCGGTGGTGCGGCTTGTCGGATCGAACGGTGGTCCCCGGCCCCGACCTGTTCGGTGCGTTGACCGCCTCGACCCCTGCTGCTCTCGAAGACGGGGACCGGTTGGCCGACCTCGACGGTCGGCTCGATCGGTGTCGGGCCGACCAGCTCGACGTGCTGCTGCGCGAGAGCCTCGGGGACCGCCCGGCGTCGAGCAGGGTGACGGCAGGCTGATGAGACGAGCGGACAGGTGAAGCCCGACGAGGACCGCCCGAGCTCGGTCTGCCTGGTGCGGTTCCACGACGGTTCGGCGAAGCCGAACTGGGGCGGTCGCGGCACCAGCCTGGCGCTCGCCCGGGTGATCGCCAGATCACCACGCCACCGGCTCGATTCGGTCGTGAACGGCGAGCTCATCGTGCGCGGTTTCGGGGACCGGGCCGCCACGGCCCGCCGCAACCGGGTGGCGCGCGCCGCCCGGCGCGCCGTCCGAGGTCGGATGAGCCGGCAGGAGATCCTCGACTCGCGGACCGCCGACTTCGAGCAGATCCCCGCCGAGGTCGACCGGCTGGTGGCGGACCGGTCGTCGAACCCGACCGTCGACGTGGTGCTGCGGAAGTTCGAGCGCTGCGACGAGGTCTGGGTCAACGGCGAGGGGGACTTCATCCTGGCCGGCCGGCGCTCGTTGCTCCGAACGCTGCTGCTCATGCACCTCGCGACGCGGTGCGGGCGGTCGGTCCACCTGGTCAACTCCATCCTCAGCGACCCTCCGATCGGGACCCGCAACGCCGCGGTCGTCGACGCGGTGGGGACCGCGCTGCGCGCCTGCGAGCGCGTCGTGTACCGCGACCCGGAGTCGTTGCGCCACCACGAGGTGCTCTACCCCGATGTGCCCGCACGGTGGGCCCCCGATGCGCTCTTCGTGTGGGCCCCCGAGGGCGAGGCGCTCCACGCCGCGGTGAGACCGCCGTTCGGGCCTGACGCCGAAGGGATCCCGACCGAGGTCGAAGAGGTGCTCGCCGGCGATCGGCCGGTGGTCTCGATCTCGGGGAGCTCGACGATCCGCGCCCGCGACGAGGACCTGGACCTGGCAGGCGCAAGCCTGTCGCGACTCATCACCGGGCTCCGGATGCAGCACTCGGTTCCGCTGGTCGTCGCCACCGACGGCGCCGACGGCTGGATGCTCGACGTCGCTCGGCGAGAGGCATGCCTGCGAATCGATCCGTCCGTCCCGCTGGCGTCGGCGCTGGGGATCGCCGGTCGGTCCGACCTGTTCGTCTCGGGTCGCTACCACCCCTCGATCCTGGCGTCGCTCGGCGGCACACCGATCGTGACGATGGCGTCGAACTCGCACAAGACCCGGAGCCTGCTCGAGGTGCTGGACGAACCGGGCGAGGGCGAGTTCCCGTTCCTCACGGACCCGAGCGCGGCCGAGCGGCTGCTCGACCACACCGCCAGCAGGTTCGGCCGGTCAGCTCCCGAACGCGACGAGGACCGCCGGTCCCGCCGTCGGCGCGCCCAGGTGCTCGCCGAGGCCGCCACCACGACCCTGGTCGGTGGGCCATGACGGTCTGCCTGGTCTGTGACAACCGAGACACCCTCAACTGGGGCTGCCGGGCCACGAGCATGGCCCTGTCCCGGGTGCTGTCGAACGACGACGACGTGACGTCGTTCATCTCCCGTCACGACGTCACCAAGCGCGTCGGGGGCCTGCCCCGACGGCGTCATCGGGCATCAGCGGGGGGCACGCTCACCTCGGTGGTCGAACACCGGTTCCTCCCGGGGGTCCGCAAGTACGTCGAGCGGACCAGGGGAGGAGCGACGGTCCCGTTGCTGCGCATGGGTCTCGAGGCGCTGACGGCGCTCGACGTCACGACCGACTTCGTCGACGCCGGACCGCAGTCCGGAGCACAGGCGGTGTTGGACCGCAGCCGGCACGATCCGTTCTTCCGGACGATCGTGGACGGTCTCGCCGCCGCGGACGACGTCGTGATCAACGGCGAGGGAAGCGTCATCATGACCGAGATCCCCCGTCGCGACATGCTCTTCCAGCTCACGATGGTCTGCCTGGCGGTCCGGCTCGGCAAGCGCGTCCACTTCACGAACGCCATGGTCTCCGACGACGCCTCCGGCAACCGTGGCCATCGGGCCGCCGAGCACGTCGCCGAGGTCCTCCCCCTGTGCGACTCGGTGCTGCTCCGCGATCCGATCTCGGTCGGCATCCTGGCCGAGGTCGCTCCGTCCGTGGGTGCCCACTACGTTCCCGACGCGCTCTTCACCTGGGTCGACCACCTCCAGCACGGTCGCTCACACGAGATCCCGCTGGCGTTGGCCCGGGGCGGACTCGACGGCGCGCTCGAGGCAGCGCTGACGTCGGACCGGCCGTACGTGGCCGTGTCCGGCGGGTCGCTCGCGGTGCTCGACGCCCGCCGGGCGATCGCGTCGTACACCGACCTCGTCCGGAGGCTCCAGCGCATCGGGGTGCCCGTCCTGCTCATCGAGACCTGCGGCCGCGACCGCTTCTTGCGGGCGGTTGCCGCCGCGACCCGCACCGATGTGCTCCCGGTGCAGGTGGGGATCCTCGAAGGCGCCGCGGTCCTGGGCGGCGCCTCGCTGCTGGTGTCCGGGCGCTACCACCCGTCGATCATGGCGACGATCGCCGGTGTCCCGACGATCGGGCTCCATGCCAACTCGCACAAGATCGAGAGCCTGGGACAGGTGTTGGCCGCCGCGGACGACAGGCCGAGGTTCTCCGCGACGCCCGATGGCGATGAGATCGAACGGATCGTCGAGCAGGCGCAGCACCTGCTCGACGAGGACGAGTCGGCGTCGGTGTGGCGGCGCACGCGCTGCCGCCAGTTGGCCGACGACGTCGTCTCCGGCTTCCGCGAGCACGTCACGTGAGCGGCGAGCGTCACGACCGCATCGCCTACCTGCCCGTCATGACGGCGTCGCGCGAGCTCGACGCCCGCATCGTGCTGGCGCTGTCGCTCGGACGCCACGGGCGACGGTCGGTCGTCGGTCCCGCCGGCCAGGTCAGCCGGATCGCCATGTCGGCCAAACCCGGTCTCTTCGTGACCCCGACGCTCGTCCGGGGCGCGGCGGTCCGGCTGCACCGACTCGCTCGGTCGGGCAACACGCTGCTCGGATGGGACGAGGAGGGGTTGGTGTACCCCGATCCCGCCTGGTACTTCCGCACCCGTCTGGGGAGCGCGTCGCTCCGGGAGGTGAGCGCCCTCGTCGCCTGGGGGGAGCGATCTGCCCGTGACATGGTCGAGGCCCGGCCCGAGGTGGGTGCGCGCCTCCTCCCCCTCGGGAACCCGCGCGTCGACCTGCTGCGCGAGCCGGTGGTGTCGATCCATCGGGACGCGGTCGAGTCGATCCGTTCGCAGCACGGCCGGTTCGTCCTGGTCAACACCAACTTCGATCTGGTCAACCACCGTGACGGATCGACGGCGTTCATGGATCGCCTGCGCGCGAGCGGACGCATCACCGGAGCGATCGACGAACAGCATCTCGTGGCTTGGGCCGAGTTCCGACGAGCGGTGTCGGATGCGTTCGTCGCCGGGCTGCCGCGGCTCGCTCGAGCCTTCGCCGACCTGACGGTGGTGGTCCGTCCGCACCCGAGCGAGGCACCGCAGCCGTGGCGCGAGATGGCGGCGAGGCTCGACAACGTGCGCGTGATCTCGGCGGCCGACAACATCGTGCCCTGGTTGCTCGCGGCGGATGCGGTGGTGCACAACAGCTGCACGACCGCCGTCGAGGCGGCCTTGCTGGGTCGACCGGTCGTCGCCCACTGTCCGTCCACGGCGGATCCTGCGATGGCCTCGACGTTGCCGAACGAGGTCAGCACCACGACCTCTTCGTGGGACGAGACGATCGACGCGGTCCGCGACCTTCGCCACGATCGAGAGGATCCAGCGGCGCGGCGGGAGCGAGAAGCGTTGCTCGACGACGCTGTCGCATCCCGGAGCGGTCCGCTCGCGTCGGATGCGATCGCCCGCCTGGGTGTGGCCGTCGACACATCCGACCAGCGCGAAGTGCGCACCGAGACCCTGGCCGCGATGCGGCGGAACGTGGGCCGGACGACGACCACCGTCGGCACCTGGGTCCGGGGGGTAGGGGTGGGCCGCTCGGCAGGCGTCCCGCGCCGCGACGACCGACAGGTGCGTCAGGCGGGACTCGATGCCGAGTCGCTGATCCACCGGGTGGTCGCGCTCGCCGATCGTCTCGGCGAGCGCGTCGCGGTCCGCCCCCTCGGACCCCATGCGGTGGTGATCACGGTGATCGGGGGCTGAGGCGCCCACCGCGCCCGACCGTGATCAGCCCGGGTTCCGTGGCGGCGACGACCCGAGCCCGAAGGCGGTGAAGATGGTGGCGAACTCGTGGTCGAGCTCGTCGACGAGTTCGTCCTCGTGGCCCGGGTCTCCGAGGAAGTAGGCGTCGGGGTGGTCGGCGGTGGCGAGCCGGGTCCGGATCGGGGTGTAGACGGTGCGCCGCAGGCGTCGGGCGAGCGCTCTGCCGTCGACCGGGAGCACGCGCCGGTTCACGAAGAGCTCGACCGACGGCGACAGGACCATGGCGGTGTTCGAATGCTCGAGCGGGACGTCGCCGAGCGACTTGAGCCCCGCCATGTCCACCCGAGCGGCGATCTGGCCCCAGGAGTCGTGAGGCCGGTCCCGGAGGTCCTCGAGGGCGCAGACGACCACGCGATCGGGACCGATGCGATCGGCGTAGCGCGTGAGCACGTTTGCGAAGTTGAACGGGTGGGTGCCCGTCGTGCGACCGCTGCGGATGGAGCGGAGGAACTGGGCGTAGGAGTGCGGGCTCCCCTTGGACACCTCCTGGAGGTAGGTCGATCGAAGCATCGATCGCGGATCGCGGAGGGAGGCGAGGATGCCCAGGTCGTGGCGCGTGGCGGTGATGCGGTCCGCGGCGGTGAGGCATCCGACGTGGCCACCCTTGCCGTGGTGGGTGAAGGGAACCCCGACGATGGCTTCGTACGACGCGATCACGGGGAGGTCGGGATCACGGCACGACTCGGTGATGAGCCCGTCGAGCACATCGGGGTCGAAGGCCGGTGTCGTGAGGAGCGCGCTCCACGTTTCGGACGCCGCGTCGCCCCCATCGCGGTCGAGCGGCTTGCCCGCCAGGTTCGGCCAGCCGCGCAACGCGTGCTGGAGCGAGGTCGTCCCCGACTTGGGCCATCCGATGTGCACGAGAACCCGCCGTGGAGGGCCGGCCGCCCTCTTCGGGTGGCTCACGCCGTGGCGACCCGGGATCTGACAGGGCGTGACCGTTCGCAGGGATGGTCCGACATCGGGGTCAACCGTAGCCGAGCCTCGTGTCGGCCCCGTCGCCGCCACGGTGGCGCCGCCCCCGAACGGTCGACGGTACGATGTCGCCGACCCTCTCCTGAACCGGAGCACGAGATCGACACCGCACTCGGCTTGGCCGCCATCGGTCTGCTCATCGTGGCCACCGGCGTGTTCGTGGCTGGAGAGTTCGGACTCGTCGCGGTCGACCGCTCCCGGATCGAGCGCCAGGCCGACGACGGCAGTCGATCAGCGCGAACGGTCCTGGCGCTCGTCCGCCGGCTCTCGTTCCACCTGTCCGGAGCGCAGCTCGGCATCACGCTGACCTCGCTCGTGCTGGGCTTGCTGAGCGAGCCGGTCGTCGGTGCGCTCCTCCGCCCGTTGGTCGAGCCCGTCGTGGGCGCACGAGCGGCTCGGGGGGTCTCGGTCACGCTGGCCCTGGCATTGGCGACCGGTCTGACCATGGTCGTCGGTGAGCTGATCCCCAAGGGCATCGCCATCGCGCGCCCGGACCAGACGGCCCGGAGCCTCGCCCCGTTCCTGCGGGTCTACGGCATCGTGTTCGGGCCGATCATCCGCCTGTTCGACGGAGCGGCGAACCGCGTGGTGCGGTGGATGGGCATGGAACCGCGCGACGAGCTCGAGCACGTGCGGACGCTCAGCGAGTTCGCACTGCTCGCCGAGGCGTCGGCCGAGGAGGGCACGCTCGGCGGCTCCGCGTCGACGCTGCTCACCCGATCGATCCGGTTCGCCCACAAGACCGTCGCCATCGCGATGGTTCCCCGCACGGTGGTCGACGCGCTCCCTCTCGACGCGACGGCTGTGCAGCTGGCCCGCCTCGCGGCGCGCACGGGGCACAGCCGCTTTCCCGTTCACGGCATCGATCTCGACGACGTGCGTGGTGTCGTCCACGTGCGTTCGGTGCACCGGATCCCGCCGGAGCTGCGGGCCGCGACACCGGTGTCCGAGCTCATGGCCGAAGCCCTCGTGGTGCCCGAGACGCTCTCGCTCGAGGACACCATGCGGCGCATGCGCCTCGGACGCCAGCACCTCGCGGCGGTCGTCGACGAGCACGGTGGGATCGCGGGCATCGTCACGCTCGAGGACGTCCTCGAAGAGATCGTGGGGGAGATCGACGACGAGTACGACGAGGTGAGCGTGGAGCTCACCCGATCCACCTCGTCGTCCGCCGGACCCTGGCGCGTGGACGGCCAGCTCCACGCCGACGAGGTCCGAGAGGCCACCGGCTTCGCCATGCCGCCCGGCGACTACGACACGATCGCCGGGCTGGTCCTGGAACGGTTGGGCCACATCCCGGTACCGGGCGAGATGGTCCATGTGGACGGCTGGCAGCTCCTGGTCGCCGCCATGGACCGTCGGCGCATCGACAGCCTGGAGCTGCTCCCGCCCCCCACACCATCGGGCCCCGAAGACCAGGTGCGCGGTGAAAGCGACGGTCAGGCTCCGAGAGGCGGATCGTGACGGTCGTCGCGGTGTTCGTGGGCATCTCACTGCTCATCGTGAACGGGTTCTTCGTCGCCTATGAGTTCGCGCTGGTCGGCTCCCGCCGTACCAAGCTCGAGCCGCTCGCGGATGCTGGGGACCGTCGAGCTGAGCACGGTCTCGCGGCGATCCACGACCTCAACCGCGAGCTGGGGGGCGCCCAGCTCGGCATCACCATCGCCTCGCTCGGGCTGGGGGCTGTGGCCGAACCCGCGCTGGCGCGCGTGTTCATCGACCTGCTCGGCTTCACCGGGCTCGGTGAGGCGGCGATGCACGCGGTGGCCTTCGCTGCAGCGCTCGCCATCGTCGTGTTCCTCCACATGGTCGTGGGGGAGATGGTCCCCAAGAACATCGCGCTGGTCGGGCCCGAGCGTGCACTGCTCGCTCTGGTGCCGATCAACCGGATCTACCTGTTCGTCTTCGGTCCCGTCGTCTCGGTGCTGACGGTCCTGGCCACCTTCGGCATGCGCCTGGCGAGAGTCGAGCCGAAGGACGAGATCAACGCCGCCCACACCGCCGAGGAGCTCGCCGTGATGGTGGCCAACTCCCGCGAGGGTGGGGCGATCGAGCCCTTTGCCGCCGATCTGCTCGAAGGCGTGCTCGACTTCGGCGGTCGGGAGGTGGGCGATGTGATGGTCTCCCGCGAGCGGATCGGCTTCATCGACCGGTCGACCACGGTGGAGGAGGCCGAGGCGCTCGTGCTCCACCGTGGGTTCTCGCGGCTTCCCCTGGTCGGTCGGGACCTGGACGACGTGCTCGGCTTCGTGCACGCCAAGGACCTCCTCAACGTGCCCGCGGCCGCCGCGTCCCAACCTGTCGCCCAGCATCTCCTGCGCCAGATGCTCGTCGTGTCGATCGGCCGTTCGCTCGAGGACCTGCTCCTGGGCATGCGGCGCGCCCGGGTCCACTTCGCCCTGGTGGTCGATGCGGAAGGGAGGACGGCCGGCGTCGTCACGCTCGAGGACCTGCTCGAGGTGCTCGTGGGCGACATCCTCGACGAGTCCGATCGCTGACGGCGCGTCTGCCGAGACCCTTGCGGCCGGTGAGGTGATCGGTACCGTTGGCCAAGTTGCACATCGGGCGGTCCCGCACCACGGCCGGGCTGCTCGCCAACGCATACCGTCACGGGTACCGGGTGCAGTCCTTCCCCGGTTGCACCCGCAACGTGCCGCAGTACGTGCTGTGCAACGCGCTCGACCGTTGGCCCGAGCGCGTGTCGCCCACCGAGGACTTCGGCGTGGCGCTCCGCCTCAGGTCGGTGCGCGACCCGTGGGGAGTGGTGCGATACGGAATTCCTCACCACGCACAACAATTCGATCGTGATGTTCGCTCCCGGCAACGACACGCTGCACGCGGTTCGCCTGCGCTACGACCACCGTGCCTACCAGCGGACCCAGATCTACGGGAACCTGTGGTCGAAGGACCAGGCGCTCATCGATCTTCCGGTCTTCCGGTACCGGGATCTTCCCACCGTCGGCGTCTGAAGGGCCCGGCCCCGACAGGCAGCACCGCTCGTGCGAGCGGGTTCGGCCACGGTGCTCGTGGGCGCTCGGGTCTCGTTCGACCATCCCGGTGCCGGGTCTGACCGCGGGTCACGCCCCCATGGCGTGGTAGCCGCCGTCGACGTGGACGATCTCGGCGGTGGTGGCCGGGAACCAGTCGGACAGCAGCGCCACGCACGCCTTGGCGACCGCGGAGTTGTCCTTCACGTTCCAACCCAGCGGCGCGTTGGCGCCCCATGCGTCCTCGAACTCGCCGAATCCGGGGATCGAGCGCGCCGCCACGGTCTTGATCGGTCCGGCGGCGACGAGGTTCACGCGGATGTCCTGGGGACCCAGGTACCGGGCGAGGTAGCGCGAGGTGGACTCGAGCGCCGCCTTGGCCACCCCCATCCAGTCGTAGGCGGGATAGCTGACCGTGGCGTCGAAGTCGAGGCCCACGATCGAACCGCCCTCGGACATGAGCGGGACGACGGCATCGGCGAGCGCCTTGAGCGAGTACGCCGAGATGTTCACCGCGACGCCGACGTCGTCCCAGGTCGCGTCCATGAAGGTTCCGCCCAGGCACACGGGGGGAGCGAAGCCGATGGAGTGGAGCGCTCCGTCGATGCGGTCCCACCGGGTGGCGATCTCGGCGCTGATCCGCGCCGGCGCCTCGGGGTCGGCCACGTCGAGCTCCAGCACCTCGGGCGGGTTGGGCAGCTTGCCCGCCGACCGCTCGGTGAGCCGCATGCCCTTGCCGGCACCGGTCAGGATGAGCTCGGCACCTTCCTGCTGGGCGAGCTCGGCGACACCGAACGCGAGGGACGCGTCGGTGAGGACGCCGGTGATCAACAGACGCTTTCCATCGAGAAGACCCATCGGCTTGTCTCGCCCTTCGTCGTGCATCGCGGGTGCCTTCGTCGTGCAGCGCGATTGGTGGTCGGGCGAGGTTAGCGCTCCGACGTCGCGTTCGGTCCGGCGAGCGCGCGCGTGCGCCGGCGGGAGCCAGGGCGAGGTCCGAGGACCCGATGTCCCGGGAACGGACCGCGACGCGAGGTCAAGACGACGGCGACGGTGGGGGCCTCGGGCCTGGCGCGCTCGTCTAGGGTTCGCCACATGCAGATAGGCATCCTCGGAGCAACCGGACCGGCCGGGAGTGGCCTCGCGGCGCGACTCGCGTCGGTCGGTCACGACGTCATCGTCGGGTCCCGGTCGAAGTACAAGGCCATGGAGGTCCGTGACGACATCGTCGCTCGATGGGAGGCGCGTGAGCTGAGCATCGAGGCCGCCGACAACGAGGGGGCCGCCCTCGCCGAGGTCGTCGTCATCGCCACGCCGTGGGACGCGGCACCGGCCACGGCGGGTTCGGTCGCCAACCAGCTACGTGGCAAGGTCGTCATCTCGATGGCCAACGCGCTGGCGAAGGTGGGCAACGAGTTCCAGCCGCTCGTGCCACCCCGCGGGTCGGTCGCGGCGAGCGTGCAGGCCGCAGTTCCCGGTTCCCGGGTGGCGGCTGCGCTCCACCACGTCCCGGCCAAGGAGCTCGGCGACCTGGTCGAGCCGGTCGAGAGCGATGTGCTGATCTGCTCCGATCACCGATCCGCGACCGATACGACGATCGAGATCGTGTCCGGCATCCCCGGTCTGCGCCCGCTGGATGCCGGCCAGCTCTCCAACGCGGCGCCGATCGAGGCGTTCGCCGCCGTGCTCCTCCAGCTCAACGTCCGCTACAAGACCCGCGCTGCCGTGCGCTTCACGGGCATCGACACCGATCGCTGATGTCGCGTGGTCGGTCGGGCGCTCGCCCGCGTCGGCGGACCAGTGCCGTGACACTCCCCGATAGCCTGCGCCACGATGGTCCCGCTTCGCGTTCGACAGGCTCACGATGACGTCACCTGATTCCTCGTCGGGCCCCATGCGCCTCTACGACACGGCCCGCCGAGCGGTCGTTCCGTTCGAACCGGGTGAGATCGTCACGATGTACACGTGCGGCATCACGCCGTACGACTCGACGCACCTCGGGCACGCCTCGACCTACCTGACCTACGACGTCGTGCAGCGGAGGCTGCGCGACCGTGGGCACCAGACCCGTTGCGTGCGCAACATCACCGACGTCGACGACGACATCCTGCGCAAGGCCCGTGAGCTGGGCGTGCACTACCTCGACCTGGCGGCGGCCGAGACAGCCCGCTTCGATGCCGACATGGCCACGCTGGGGGTCATCGAGAGCTGGAGCGAGCCCCGCGCCACCTCGGCCATCGCCGACATCCGCGGGTTCATCGGCATGGTGCTCGAACGAGGTCACGCCTACGAGAGCGGGGGCGCGGTCTACTTCGACGTCAGCAGCTTCGACCGCTTCGGGCAGGTGAGCCACCTCGGCCGCGAGGAGATGCTGGCCCTCGCCGCCGAACGGGGTGGCAATCCCGAGGACCCGAACAAGCGTGACCCGCTCGACTTCGTGCTGTGGCAGCCATCGGCGGACGACGAGCCGTCGTGGGAGTCGCTGTGGGGGCCGGGCCGTCCCGGCTGGCACATCGAGTGCTCGGCGCTGGCCATGCGCGAGCTCGACGCGACGATCGACCTCCACGGCGGCGGAGCCGACCTGGTCTACCCCCACCACGAGTGCGAGGCCGCCCAGTCCGAGGCCGCGACCGGCCAGACGTTCGTCCGTCACTGGATGCACCAGGCCATGGTCCGCATGGACGGCGAGAAGATGTCGAAGTCGCTGGGCAACCTCGTGTTCGTGAGCGACCTGGTCAAGGAGCACGATCCCCGCGCCATCCGGCTCGGATGCATCGCGCACCACTACCGCGACTCGTGGGAGTATCGGGACGCCGTCATGGATGAGGCCTCGGCCCGGCTGGACCTGTGGCTGTCGGCGCGTGACCGTGCCCCCGCGGACGCGACGTCAGCATCTGCGTCCGATCCCGTGCTGGCCGAGGTCCGGTATGCGCTCGACGACGACCTCGACACCCCCCGAGCGGTCGGCATCGTCGACGACGCGGCTCGATCCGGACATCCCATCGTGTCGGCGGCGGCGCTGCTGGGCGTGCCGATCGGGGTTCCCCGATCGTGACGGCGATCCAGACCGCGAAGCGGGTGAAGCGCTACCTGCACCGCCGCCGTCCCCGCGGGTACTTCTTCCGCGAGCGGCACAGCGATCCCCTCGTTCGTCAGCCCCTGTCGTTGCTCGACTTCGAACCGCCTCCCGATGCGCCCCGTCTCGTCAACGTCGCGAACTTCGGGGGGAACGCCGGCGACGTGCTCCTGCCCGTCGTCCTACGAGACCTGTTCACCGAGCAGCTCGGTCCGTACCGGTGGCGGGCGCGTCACGTCCACACGACGTTCGGGCGAGCACAGGTCGCCCACGCGAACCGTTCGGCCGGGGTCGTCATCGGTGGTGGGGGGTTGTTCTTCAACGGCACCAACCCCAACGATCTGAGCGGATGGCAGTGGTCGTGCTCAACCGACGCGCTCGCTGGCATCCGGGTTCCGATCGTGGTCTTCGCCGTGGGGTACAACCAGTTCCGCGGGCAGGACCGTCCCGATGAGCTCTTCGAGCGTCACGTCACCCAACTCGTGGAGCAGGCCTCGTTCGTCGGGTTGCGCAACCTCGGCAGCATCGAGGCGGTCCGCGAGATCCTCCCCCACGACCTGCGGGAACGGGTGACCTACCAGCCGTGCATGACGACGGTGCTGCGCGAGACCTATCCGCACCTGACCGAACCCGTGGACCAGCGCGGGGACCGTCCCCTGATCGCCCTCAACTGCGCGTTCGATCGCGCCGAGCTGCGGTTCGGCTCGCGTCTCGACGACGTGCGCGCCGGCATCGTCGAGGCGATGCGCACGCTGGCCCGATCCGCCCGGATCGCCTACTTCGCCCACGTCCCTGCCGACGAGCAGGCCTATCGGTGGCTGTGCGAGGCGGGCGTACCCGTCGAGCTGCACCGCTTGTACGGGCTGCGCCCCGGTGGCGTCGTGGACGCCTACCGCAAACCGACGGTGGCGATCGGCATGCGCGGTCACGCGCAGATGATCCCGTTCGGTTGCGGTCGCCCGATCGTGTCGTTGGTGAGCCACGACAAGCTGCGCTACTTCCTCGACGACATCGGTGCTCCGGACTGGGGTGTCGATGTGCTCGACGCCGATCTCGCCGAGCGGATCCCGCAGGTCGTCGGGCAGATCCTCGATGACCTGCCAGGTGCCGAACGGCGGGTCGAGGTCGCCCGGGCGCGGCTGTGGCAGACCACGCGCCAGAACCTCGCCCTGATCGGCTCGGCGCTCGATCGCTGATCCGCCGGTCGTCGACCGAGGCCTGCGTGTCGGCCCCCGGTTCGACGCCAGGTCCCCGGCTCGGTCCCAGGTCCAGTGCGCCCCGCAGCACGAGACGCGCGAACGTGGTGTGTCCCCGGTGCCGTCGGTCGGCCGCCGGGTGCACGGGGAGGTCTCGTGGCCGAACGGACGCATCACCCTCGGCCGGGCCACGTCGGTTCGCTCTACGCCGTCGCTCGGACGGTGCTCGACCCGGTCTTCTCGTTCCTGTGGGACATCGAGGTCCACCGGCTCGATCGCATCCCTGTGCGGGGCGGCGCGATCGTCGCTCCGAACCACCTGTCGGTGTTCGACCACTTCGTTCTGGGGGCGGCGTTGCCGCGGCGCATCACCTTCGTGGGCAAGGCGGAGTACATGGACAGCTGGAAGACGAAGTACACGTTCCCCGCCCTGGGCATGGTTCCCATCGACCGGTCCGGCGGGTCCACGGCGCAGGCGGCCCTCGACACCGCCGCCCAGATCCTCGAGGCGGGCGAGCTCTTCGGCATCTACCCGGAGGGCACCCGGTCGCGTGACGGCGATCTCCATCGGGGCCACACCGGCGTGGCGCGCCTGGCCCTGTGCACCGGATGCCCGATCCTGCCCGTCGGGCTCCAGGGCACCCTCGAGGTGCAGCCGCCCGACGCCCGTGCCCCGAGGCCGTTCCGCCGTCTCCGGGTGCGCGTCGGCCGACCGATCACACCGCGGCGACCCAGCGGGTCGACCGACGCGGTCACCGATCGACTCCTGCTGCGCAGCATCACCGACGAGGTCATGTTCGAGATCGCCCAGCTGTCGGGCCAGCGCTACGTCGACACCTATGCGTCGTCGACGGCTCACGCGGCGGACGAGTCGGCGGATCCGGCCGCGGCGATCCGAACGATGGGCCCGACGCCGACGCCATTGACGGCTGACGGCTGACGGCTGACGGCTGACGGCTGACGGCTGACGGCTGACGG
>CAZGEF010000002.1:0-68796 GCA_964525005.1 uncultured Rhabdothermincola sp. | reverse complement strand
GGCCGAGATGTGCCAGATGACGACCTTGTCGCCCTTGCGGATCTGCTTGCCGCCCAGCTCGTAGTCGGCCAGCGCGGTGCGCCGGAAGTGCAGCACGGGGGTGGCCCAGCGCAGGACCTCCTCGATGGCGCTGTCGAGGAGGTCGGGGTCGGCCTTGAGCTTGTCCCACTGGTCGGGGTGGTCCATGAAGGCCCGCATGCCGTGGGACGTGGCGTTGCGAGTGGTCTCGTTGCCGGCCACGGCGAGCAGCATGAAGAACATGTCGAACTCGGCCTCGGTCAACTCGTCGCCGTCGAGCTCGGCGGTGAGCAGCTTCGACACGATGTCGTCACGGGGGTCGGCCCGCTTCTCGGTGGCCAGCGCGTTGGCGTACAGGTAGATCTCCGCGGCGGCCTCGCCGGCGGAGTCGCGGTCTCCCTCGAACTCGGGATCGTCGATGCCGATCATGCGGTTGGTCCAGTCGAACATCTTGTGGCGGTCCTCCTGGGGAACGCCCATGAGCTCGGCGATGGCCTGGAGGGGGAGCTCGGCGGAGATGTCGAGGACGAAGTCGCAGCTGCCCTGGTCGGCGACGCGGTCGACGATGAGCCGGGCCTTCTCGGTGAGCCCGGCCTCGAGGAGCCCGATCATGCGGGGCGTGAAACCCTTGTTCACCAACCGTCGGTACCGCGTGTGCCGCGGCGGGTCCATGTACAGCATCATCTCCCGGACCATCTCGCCCTCGGGGGAGATGTCCGGGATGGAGATGCCCTGCTCGGCCGAGGAGAACACCTCGTAGTCGCGGTTGACCGCGATGAGATCCGCGTGGCGCGTGATGCTCCAGAAGCCCTGGCCGTCGTCGGGTTCCTCGGTGAAGTGCACCGGGTCCTGCTCGCGCAACACGCGGAACATCTCGTGGTGGCGACCCTCCCGGAAGACATCTGGGTCGAGCAGGTCGACGTCGCTGAGCTCCACAACTACCCCCTAGTCGTCCGACGTCCCGTGATGTGGTTGGTTGGGTTCGCCGGAATAGAACAGATTCTACTTTCGTCATCGGCCCGTCGCGCCGCAAGCTGAACGCCGCCCCGTGAACCCCACTACATGAGCGAACTGGCTGGGAAGACGCGCCGCATATGGCACATGTGTCCAGCCAGTTTGGCGGGGGGCGGGGGGGCGGGGGGGGCGGGCGTGGGCGGGGTCGGGCGGGTCGGGCGTCAGCGACCTTTGATCGTCGTGATGATCTCGGCGGTGACGGCGTCGTCGGCGGCGTAGGGCAGGTAGAAGCCGACCCGCGCCGCGACATCGTCGTAGCGGGCGACGAGCTTGCGGCCGACCTCGGATGGCGTGCCCCGAACCGAGAGCGCGTCGAGGTGCTCGTCGGTGACGAGCTCGGCCATGCGGTCCCACTCCCCCGACTTCGTGAGCCGGTTCAGCTCCGGTTGGAGGTCGCCCCAGCCGTGGAGGTCGAGCACCGGCCTGTACGCCGGCGTCGACCCGTAGAACGACAGCAGCATGCGCACGCCGTCGTCGGCCGCCTGTTGCTCGGCGTCGTCGCGGCCGGTGCACACGATGACGTCGACGCCGAGGTCGAACGCGGCGGGATCGCGGCCGGCCTGGTCGAGGCCCGCCGCGACGAGGGGCAGCGTGTGCTCACGCAGGAACGCCTCGGTGTGGAACGGGTGCACCAGCAGCCCGTCGGCCACCTCGGCCACCGTGGTCGTGAGCTTCGGGCCCACCGCTCCGACCCAGATCGGCGGCGGACCCCACTCGATCGGTCCCGGGTCGAAGATCGGGGTCATGAGCGTGTGGGTGTAGAAGTCGCCGCGGAAGTCGAGCGGTGTGCCGTCCTGCCAGCAGGCGAAGATCGCCTTGATGGCCAGCACCTGCTCTCGCATGCGGGCGACGGGGCGGTCCCACGTCGCGCTGTAGCGCCGCTCGATGTGGGGCCTCACCTGGGTGCCGAGGCCCAGCGCGAAGTGTCCACCGGTCAGTCGCTGGAGGTCCCACGCCGTGTAGGCGAGGTGCATCGGGCTGCGCGGGAACGCGATCGCCACGTTGGGGTAGAGGTCGAGGCCGGCGTAGCCGGCGCCGACCCCGCCGCCGGCGAGCGCAGCCTCGACCAGGGGAGGGAACAGGTCCGCCGGTCCCTCGAAGGTGAACGCGCCGTCGAAGCCGAGCTCGTGGAGCCGCCGGGCCTCGGCACCGACGGAGCCGAGCGCCCCCGTGAGTTGCGTGTCGATCTTCACGGCGCGCAGGCTACTGCCGGCCTCGGGGTCGTCCGAGAGCCGCAGCCCACGTCCGAGCGCAGACGTGGGGAGCCGCACACGTCACAGAAGTCGAGCGACGAACAGGTCGAGCGACGAACAGGGGAGAGGGACCGATGGCTGGACCGTTGGCAGGGGTGAAGGTCGTCGAGCTCGCCGGGATGGGTCCAGCTCCGTTCGGGGTCATGCTGCTCGCCGACCTCGGTGCGGAGGTCGTCCTGGTCGACCGGGCCGATCGAGCGGCGGGGCTGCCGCTCGAAGCGAGCAAGACGAACGTCGGGGGGCGCGGTCGTCGGTCGATCGGCGTGAACCTGAAGTCCTCCGAGGGCATCGACATCGTGCGTCGACTCACCGACGATGCCGACGTCCTCGTCGAGGGGTTCCGTCCCGGTGTCGCAGAGCGACTCGGTCTCGGCCCGGACGACCTCCGACGTCGCAACTCGCGCCTGATCTACGCCCGCATGACCGGATGGGGTCAGACCGGTCCTCTCGCCGATCGTGCCGGCCAC
Source organism: uncultured Rhabdothermincola sp. (assembly GCA_964525005.1). Taxonomy (GTDB): domain Bacteria; phylum Actinomycetota; class Acidimicrobiia; order Acidimicrobiales; family Acidimicrobilacustridaceae; genus CAZALT01. The sequence goes on along the minus strand of CAZGEF010000002.1, from coordinate 66,044 downwards.
GACATCAACTACCTCGGACTCGCCGGCCCGCTCGCCCACATGGGCCGCGCCGGCGGGCCCCCCACCCCGCCGCTCAACCTCGCCGCCGACTTCGGCGGCGGAGGGATGCTGCTCGCCCTCGGCGTGTGCGCCGCGCTCGTCGAACGGGCGAGCTCGGGCGAGGGCCAGGTCATCGATGCCGCCATGGTCGACGGCGTGGCACTGCTGGGTGCCATGATCCAGCCCGCCTACGAGATGGGCTTCTTCTCCGACGAGCGGGGCACGAACCTGCTCGACACCGGCGCCCCCTTCTACGACACGTACGAGACGGCGGACGGGATGTGGATGTCGGTCGGCGCGATCGAGCCGCAGTTCTACGCAGCGCTGCTCGAGGTCACCGGACTGGCCGGCGAGGACCTGCCGGACCAGAACGACGAGTCCGGCTGGCCCACGTTGCGCGAGCGGCTCACCGCGGCGTTCGCCGAGAAGACCCAGGCCGAGTGGGTCGCGGCCTTCGATGGCATCGATGCGTGCGTGGCCCCGATCCACACCTTCAAGGCGGCGGGACGCGACGACCACCTGGTGGCGCGCGGCACCTACGTCGAGGTCGACGGCGTGGTGCAGGCCGGCCCCGGTCCCCGGTTCGACCGCACCCCGCCCCAGCTCGACCGACCCCCGGCATCGATCGGCTTCCACACGGTCGAGGTGCTCGCCGAGCTCGGGTTCGGCGATGCCGAGATCGCCGGGTTGCGTGACGCCGGCGCGGTCGCGTGACAGCGGCCTGGCGGATTGAACTGGCGTTCAAGCGATCAAGCGCGCGCTTGACCTGACCGGCGACGGTGCTACGGTCACCGCCCGCGTCGACGTGTCCAAGGTCACGTCTGACTCGACGTGCAGCAACCGATTGCCTGTTGACGCGGCGCAATCCTCACCGTGGGCACCGCTGGGTGCCCCCATTCCGTAGGGGGAACTACGTGAAGTCTCGAATTGTCGCGGTGGTCATGGCGACCGCTCTGCTCGCGGGGGCCTGTGGCTCGCGCTCGGAGGACGGCGGTGCTGACGAGGGCGGTGAGGAGCAGTCGAGCACCACCGTGGCCGCTCAGGGCTCGGCCGAGGGGATGTTCGGCACGATCGAGTCGCCGTGCGGTGACGGCGATGCGTCGGGTGCGACCGATGTCGGGGTGACCGACGACGCGATCACGATCACGTCGGTGTCCGACTCCGGCGGCCAGGTCGGTGGTCTGAACAAGGGCATCGACGACTCGGCCAACGCGTTCGTCGAGTGGTGCAACGACCAGGGCGGCATCAACGGGCGGCAGATCAAGCTCGAGATGCGCAACGCCGAGCTGTTCAACTACAACTCGGTCGTCAGCGCGGCGTGCGAGGACTCCTTCGCCCTCGTGGGCGGCATCGCGGTGTTCGACGACGCCGGCGCCCAGATCCAGGTGGACTGCGGGCTGCCCAACGTCCCGGCCGCGGCGGTGAGCTCCCTCCAGTCCGGCGCCGACCTGACCTGGCAGGTGCTGCCGTCGCCGCCGAACCAGCTCACGCTCGGCATGGCCACCGAGCTCAAGAAGATGTACCCCGACGTCATCGAGTCGGCCGGCATGATCAGCGCCGACATCGCGTCGGTCGACTACATCGCTGTGCGCATGAAGGAGGCCATGACCTCGATCGGCTACAAGTTCGTCTACGAGGCCAAGCAGAACATCGGCGAGTCGAACTGGCCGCCGTTCGTGCTCGACATGAAGAACAAGGGCGTCAAGTACCTCACCGCGGAGTCCACCTGGGAAGAGGTCGTGAACCTCCAGGGGGCCATGGCGCAGCAGGGCTTCAGCCCCGAGGTCACCGGGCTCGAAGCCAACTTCTACCAACTGCAGTACCCGCCGAAGGCGGACGGCAACGCCGAGGGCACCTACGTGCAGCTCACGACCTGGCCGTTCGACGAGGTCGCCGACAACCCCGCCATGGCTGACTACCTCGACGCGCTCGAGAAGGCGAACGGGGATGTCGAACCCGAGATGCTCGGTGTCCAGGGCTGGTCGGCGTGGCTGATGTGGGCGACGGCCGCCAAGTCTCTCGGCTCCGACCTCACCCGTGCCGGTCTGGCCGATGCCCTCGACCAGATCACCAGCTGGGATGGCGGCGGTCTGCACGGCACGTCGAACCCCGCTGCGAACGAGGCGGCCCCGTGCTTCATCCTCATGCAGGTCCAGGGCGACGGGTTCGTCCGGGTGTTCCCGACCGAGGCCGATGACGCCGCGGTCTTCGAGGCCGGCAAGGGCTTCTCGTGCAACGACGACTACGTCGTCGACCTCGTCACGGACTACGACAACGGGGCCAGGGCGTCGGGCTGATCTCTCGTGGAATCCGGGCAGCTCGGCCCACCCCGATCGGCGTTCGGCCGGTGAGGACGGAAGGGCCGAGCTGCTACGGTGACGCACCGTCAGATTCTGCGTGTCGGAGGTCACGGCACCGCAGGTCCGAGGTCGTCGAAGGTCGATGACGAAGTCGATGGACCGGTCAGAACCGGTCGGGCAAGGAGCACCCGTGGTCAAGGTTCGTGTCGTCGGTATCGCTGTGCTGGTCGCGCTCGTCGCGGTCGCGTGCGGTTCCCGGACCGACAACTCCTCCAGCCCCGACGAGGGCGCCGAGGAGCAGTCGAGCACCACCGTGGCCGCTCAGGGCTCGGCCGAGGGGATGTTCGGCACGATCGAGTCGCCGTGCGGTGACGGCGATGCGTCGGGTGCGACCGATGTCGGGGTGACCGACGACGCGATCACGATCACGTCGGTGTCCGACTCCGGCGGCCAGGTCGGCGGTCTGAACAAGGGCGTCGACGACTCGGCCAAGGCCTTCGTCAAGTGGTGCAACGACCAGGGCGGCATCAACGGCCGCCAGATCAAGCTCGAGATGCGCAACGCCGAGCTCTTCAACTACGGCAGCGTGGTCACCCAGGCGTGCAGCGACTCCGTGTCGATGGTCGGCGGCATCGCCGTCTTCGACGACTCGGGCGCCCAGCTCCAGGTCGACTGCGGTCTTCCCAACGTCCCGGCTGCCGCGGTGAGCTCCATCCAGGCCGGCGCCGACCTCACCTACCTGCCGCTGCCCGGTCCCCCCAACCAGCTCTTCACCGGGGCGGCGCAGTGGGTCAGGGAGCACTACCCCCACGTCATCACCTCGGCCGGCATGGTGCGCCAGGACGTGGCCTCGATCGACTACATCGCCAAGCGGGTCAAGGAGGCCTACACCTCCCTCGGCTTCAACTTCATCTACGACGGCGTCGCCGCCATCGGTGAGGCGAATTGGTCCACCTTCGTCATCGACATGAAGGCAAAGGGCGTCGAGTTCATGACCCTCGAGTCCTCCTGGGAGGAGATCGTCAACCTCCAAGCCGCCATGGCCCAGCAGGACTTCCGTCCTGAGGTGACCCAGCAGGAGACGAACTTCTACCAGCTCCAGTACCCGGCCAAGGCCGACGGCAACGCCGAGGGCACCTACGTGCAGCTCACCACCTGGCCGTTCGGCGAGGCCGACGACAACCCGGGCATGGCCACCTACCTCCAGGCGCTCGAAGCCGCCGTGCCGGGCGCGGTGCCCGAACAGCTCGGTCTCCAGGGTTGGTCCGCCATGCTGCTGTGGTCCACCGCGGTCAAGAGCCTCGGCTCCGACGTCACCCGCGCCAACATCGCCGACGCGCTCGCCGACATCCACGCGTGGGACGGCGGCGGCATCCAGGGCACCTCGGATCCGGGGGCCAACAAGGGATCGCCCTGCTTCATCCTCATGCAGGTCCAGGGCGACGGCTTCGCCCGGGTCTTCCCCACCAAGGATGCCGACGCGGCCACCTTCGAGCAGGGCAAGGGCTTCTCCTGCAACCCGGACTACATCGTCGACCTCACGACCGACTTCGACAACGGAGCCCGGGCCGCCAACTAGTCGCGGAGTCGCCCCCGAACCATGGACCAGTTCCTCTCCTTCACGATCCTCGGCCTCGTCACGGCGGCCATCTACGCCGTCGCGGCGAGCGGACTCGTCGTCACCTACACGACGTCGGGCATCTTCAACTTCGCCCACGGCGCGGTGAGCATGCTCGGCGCGTTCATGTACTGGCAGCTCTCGGTGGGCTGGGGCATCCCCACGGTGCCGGCCATCCTGCTCGTGCTGCTGGTGTTCGCACCCGCGTTCGGCTGGGTGGTCGACCGCACCATCATGCGGGGTCTCGAAGGGGTATCCGAGGTCACCAAGACCGTCGTCACGGTCGGTCTGCTCTTCGGCCTCATCGCGCTCGCCCCGATCATCTGGCCCTCCACCACGCAGCGCACGGTGAAGGAGTTCTTCAACGGCTCGAAGTTCCAGGTGTTCAACGCCTACGTGTCGTACCACCAGGTGGTGATCATCGGCGTGGCGATCGCCGTGGCCATCGGTCTGCGGCTGTTCCTGTTCCAGAGCCGCACCGGCGTGTCGATGCGGGCGGTCGTGTCCAACCGCGAGCTCGTCCAGCTCAACGGCGGGCGTCCCGGCCGAGCATCGGCCACGAGCTGGGCGCTCGGTTCCTCGCTCGCCGCGCTCGCCGGCATCCTCATCGCCGACCGCCTCGGCCTCAACGTGCTCACCCTCACGTTGCTGGTGCTCAACGCCTACTCGGCCGCGATCGTGGGCCGGCTCGTGAGCCTCCCCCTCACCTTCCTCGGAGCGGTGATCCTCGGCCTCCTCCAGTCGTGGGCCATCGGCTACCTCCCCCAGAACCCCGACTGGTTGCCCGACAAGTGGGACCTCGTCGCTCCCATGCGGCTGTCGATCCCGGTCATCATGCTGTTCGTCGTGCTGCTGATCACCCCGCAGGCGCCGCTGCGAGCCCAGGGGCTCGTACGCATCCGCGAGAGCGTGGGCAAGCCCACCATGAAGTGGTCGCTGATCGGCGGTGCGGCCCTGGTCGTCGCCACGGTGATCGTGAGCAACATGTTGGGGACGAGCGACGTCATCTCGTGGAGCCGAGGGCTGGGCTTCGCCATGATCATGTTGTCGATGGTCCCGCTCACGGGCTACGGCGGCCAGATCTCGCTCGCGCCGATGGCGTTCGCCGGGCTCGGTGTGGTCGCCATGAGCCAGTGGGGAGGCGGTGGCTCACCGGTGGGCCTGGTGGCGGCGTTCCTGCTGCCCGCGGCGGTCGGTGCGCTCGTCGCGCTTCCCGCGCTGCGCCTCCGCGGCATCTACCTCGCGCTCGCCACGTTCGCCTTCGCCGTGTTCATGGAGCGAGCGATCTTCTCCCAGGACGCCGTGTTCCCCAGCGGGTCACGTCGGGTGCCCCGCCTCCAGATCTTCGGGATGACGTTCGAGTCCGAGAAGTCCTACATGGTGCTCATGGCCGTGGTGTTCGCGCTCATGGGCATCGGTGTGGCGTGGTTGCGCCTCGGTCGGTTCGGCCGGCGGCTCATGGCCATGAAGGACAGCCCGGCGGCCTGCGCCACCCTGGGGCTCAACCTCACCGTCACCAAGCTGCAGGTGTTCGCGCTCTCGGCGGGTATCGCGGGCATCGGCGGGGCGATGTTCGGTGGTCTCCAACGCAACGTCTCGGTGGCCCAGTTCGACGCCATCCAGGGTCTGCCGATCGTGCTCATGGCCGTGGCCGGGGGCATCGCCCTGGTTAGCGGATCCCTCGCCGGCGGGTTGCTCTACGCCGCCTTCCCGATCGTCTCGAAGGCGGTTCCGAGCCTGGCGAACCTCCTGCTGGTCGCGCCCGGCCTCATCGGCATCAGCCTCGGTCGCAACCCGAACGGCATGGTCAACGACATCGGCACGCGCATCGCCGAAGCCCGCCACCGGCGCCAGCTCAAGGGCGCCGCCGACCCCGACCAGAAGCGGGAGAAGCAGCCGGTGCTCCCCCTCAGCGGTCCGGTCTACGACGCCGAGGACGTCGGCATCGGCCGCTCGTTCACCGCGGACGACATCGTGCACATCGACCGCGTGCTGGGCATCACCGAGGAGGAGGTGGCCATCGGTGGCGCAGCTCGAAATTGAGAACGTGACCGTCCAGTTCGGTGGCAACACGGCGCTGAACGACGTGTCCCTCCAGGCCGAGGCCTCGAAGATCACCGGGTTGATCGGACCGAACGGCGCGGGCAAGACGACCCTGTTCAACGTCATCACCGGGCTCCAGCCGCCGACCGCGGGGCGGATCCGCCTCAACAGCATCGACATCACCAAGTTCGCGCCGCACCAGCGCTCGCAGCGCGGGGTGGCCCGCACCTTCCAGCGCCTCGAGCTGTTCAGCTCCCTGACCGGCCGCGAGAACCTGCAGGTCGCGGCGGAGATCCGGCGACCGGGCGGCAAGGACCGCACACCGGCCGACGAGCGCGTCGAGGAGGTCATCGGCCTCACCGGCATGTCGAGCTTCGCCGACAAGCGCTCGGACCAGCTCTCCACGGGCCAGGCCCGCATCGTCGAGCTGGGTCGTGCGCTCGTGACCAACCCGAAGATCCTCCTGCTCGACGAGCCCGCATCGGGACTCGATGCGGACGAGACCGAGGCCTTCTCCACCCTGCTCACGTCGCTGGCCCGGGGGGGAACGGCGCTGCTGCTCGTGGAGCACGACATGGAGCTCGTCATGAAGGTCTGCCAGCGGATCTTCGTGCTCGACTACGGCAAGATCATCGCGGACGGGACGCCGGAGGAGATCCGGTCGAACCCTGCGGTCATCGAGGCCTACCTGGGACCTGAGGACGTGACGGCATGACCGTGGACCTGACCGCCCCACCGATCGTCGAGCTGTCCGGCGTGCGCGCCGCCTACGGCCGCATCGAGGTCCTGCACGGGGTCGACCTCGCCATCCCAGAGGGCGCTGTCGTGGCGCTGCTCGGCCCCAACGGTGCCGGCAAGACGACGACCATCGGCGTGTGCTCGGGGCTCATCGAGCCGACCGAGGGCACCGTCGCCGTGGCCGGTCGACGGGTCAACGGGGTGAGCCCCGACCGGCTCGCCCGTGCGGGGTTGTGCACGATCCCCGAGGGACGGGGGATCTTCCCCAACCTCACCGTGTCGGACAACCTCGAGATGATGTCGTTCACCGGCACATCGGTGTCCGACATCAAGGAGGAGGCCTTCGCCCGGTTCCCGCGGCTCTCCGAGCGTCGCGGCCAGATGGCGGGCACGATGTCGGGTGGCGAGCAGCAGATGCTCGCCCTCGCCCGTGGGCTCGCGACCAAGCCCGCGGTCCTGCTGCTCGACGAGCTCTCGATGGGGCTCGCCCCGCTCATCGTCGAGGAGCTCTACGAGATCGTGCGGCAGATCGCGCAGACGGGGGTCTCGATCCTCGTCGTCGAGCAGTTCGCGCGGACCGTCCTCGGTGTCGCCGACCTGGCGGCCATCATGTTGCACGGACGAATCACCCGAGTCGGATCGCCGGAAGAGCTCGAGGACGAGCTCTCGGCGGCCTACCTCGGGGGCTGACCTTCCACCACCGGGAGACCTTCCACCCCACGGGAGTACATGAACCACATGGAAAACAACCCTCAGCGCATCGACGAGTTCAAGGAGGAGATCCGCAACATGGATCTCCGGCCGCCCGAGGATTCCCGTGAGCGGGTCTGGCTCATCATCGGGTTCCTGCTGATCCTGACGGGCATCGTCATCACGATCGCGGCCTACGTCGGGGGGTCGGGCACGGCCAGCCCGGCGGACCAGCGGGCCTACCTGATGTCGGGTCTGATCGGCGTCGCGGTGGCGATCGGTGGTGCTGCGCTGTTCGTGCGGTACTCGCTCACCCGCTACCTGCGGTTCTGGCTGCTGCGCAGCATCTACGAGGACCGGGCCCAGACCGATCGCACGGTCGAGGCGCTCGGCCGGGTGGAGGACCTGCTGCGCACCGCGACGAAGTCTCGCGACAAGTAGGCCGCGGGTCGTGGCCCACACCGGTCGCGTGGTTCGGCCGGTGAAGGTCAGCCCGTCCAAGGTCAGCCCGTCGAAGGTCAGCCCGTCGAAGGTCAGCCCGTCCGAGGTCGGCCGGTCGAAGGTCAGCCGGTAGGTTGTGGCGATGTCCCGCACGGAGAAGGCGATCGCTGCGTTCGGTTCGGTCATCGCCGTCACGCTGCTCTACCTGTGGCAGTGGTCGCTGCCCGTCGCGCTGCTCGTGCTCGTCGTCGGTGGCGGTGCCACGATTTCCGTGCTGCGCCTGACCCACCCGTACCAGGGTCGACACTTCCGCTGACGCCGACCACGCGATGACGATCGGTCGTGTGCGTGCTGAGCGACGCTGAACGTGCCCAGGTGCGCATGCGACGGTGCAGGAGTGCGGACGCGGAAGGAGGGAGCGTCGGAACGCTCCCTCCTTCGACTGCTCGGTCACGTCGGCGACGTGACGGTCACCTCGCCGTTCAGGCCTCGTAGCCACCGGGGAGGAGGATCGACTTGTCCTCGAGGAACGCCTCGAGGCCCTCGGGGCCCAGCTCGCGGCCGACGCCCGAGCTCTTCATGCCGCCGAAGGGCGAACCGAAGTCCATGCCCATGTTGTTGACGGCGTAGGTGCCGGTGCGGACCCGACGGGCGATGTCGATGCCCTTCTCGACGTCCTCGGTGTACACCGAACCCGACAGGCCGTAGTCGGAGTCGTTGGCGATGGCGATGGCGTCCTCTTCGCTGTCGTAGGGGATGAGCGAGAGGACCGGGCCGAAGATCTCCTCCTGGGCGATGGTCATTGCGTTGTCGACGTCGGAGAACAGCGTGGCCTCGACGAACCAGCCCTTGTCGAAGCCGGCGGGGACACCGCCACCGACCACGACGTTGGCACCCTCGGCCTTGCCCTTCTCGATGTAGCCGAGCACGCGGTCCTGCTGGCGTTTGGCGACGAGCGGGCCGAGCTGGGTGGCAGGGTCGAGCGGGTCGCCGGCCTGGAAGGTGGCCACCTGTTCGGCCAGGGCGTCCTTGACCTCGTCGTAGCGGTTGCGTGACGCGAGGATGCGGGTCTGGGCCACGCACGCCTGGCCGTTGTTCATGAGCGCGAACTGCATGAGGGTGGGGAGCGTCTCGTCGAGGTTGGCGTCGTCGAGGATGATGGCGGCCGACTTGCCGCCCAGCTCGAGCGTGAGGCGCTTGAGCTGCTCGCCGGCGATGGCACCGATCTTGCGGCCCGCCGCGGTGCTGCCGGTGAAGCTGATCTTGTCGATGTCGGGGTGGCGCACCAGGTGCTCACCGACCTCGCGGTCCGCCGTGACGATGTTGACCACACCGGCGGGAACGCCGGCCTCCTCGAGGACCTCGGCCAGCAGGTAGCTGTCGAGCGGGGTCTCGGGGGCGGGCTTGATGACGATGGTCGAACCCGAGGCCAGGGCCGGTCCGAGCTTGAGCGCGGTGATGAACAGCGGCACGTTCCACGGGATGATGCCGGCGCACACGCCGACGGGCTCACGGCGCACGATGGCGTTGCCCAGCAGGCCGGTGCGGGTCTGTTCGAAGGGGTACTCGCGCACGACCGTGGCGAACTGGTCGAGGATGGCGGTGGCGGCGTACACCTGGCCCATCTGCGAGAAGACGAACGGGGCGCCGTTCTGCTGGGTGATCAGCGTGGCGAACTCGTCCATGCGGGCGGTGATGCCCGCCGAGACCTTGGAGATGATGTCGGCGCGCTCGTCGGGCGTGGTGTTGCGCCACGGGCCCAGCTCGAAGGCGTCCTTGGCGGCCTGTACCGCGGCATCCATGTCGGCGGTCGTCGAGACAGGGACCTGGCCGACCAGCTCCTCGGTGGCGGGGGAGAAGACATCGAGCGTCTCGGTGCCCGACGGCTCGACCCACTTGCCACCGATGTAGAACTTGTCGAAGTTGCTCATGCTGTGGACCCCCTGAGATCCGTGGTGCAGCGATGCTGCTGCGGTGGTTGGTTGCCTGCGGTGAGGTGGTGGTCGCGGCCCGGGTGAGCCGCTCGGACCGGAACTCCCCGAACCCGACGAGATCGGGGTGAGCTGGCGATTGGTTGAGAGCTAGCCGTCGGCCCGATGGGTGCCGGCTTCGGCCAGCTCCTTGGCCCACGGGTAGTCGGGCTTGCCGCTGGGTGATCGGACGATCTCGTCGACGAGGTGGAGCTCTTTGGGCACCTTATAGGCGGCCACGAAGTTCCGTGTGTGCGGGTCGAGCTCGGCGAGCGTGGGCGTGTGGCCCTCGCGGGGTTGCACGACGGCGGTGACTTTCTGCCCCCAGCGTTCATCGGCGATGCCGACCACCACGCAGTCGAACACGCTTTCGTGGGCCTTGAGGGCTTGTTCGACCTCTTCGGGGTACACCTTCTCGCCGCCGGTGTTGATGCACACCGAGCCGCGGCCGAGGAGTGTGATGTTGCCGTCGGCGCCGATGGTGGCGAAGTCGCCGGGCATGGCGTAGCGCTTGCCGTCCTTGGCGATGACGAAGGTGAGGGCCGTCTTGGCCTCGTCCTTGTAGTAGCCGAGCGGGATGTTGCCGCCCCGGCCGACCATGCCGATGGTGTCCGAGCCGGCTTCGACGATGTTGAGGTCTTCGTCGAGCACGACCGTGTCGCGGCTCGGGTTGACCGTCGGGCCACCGGCGTTCATGGCGGTGTTGCCCTTCCCCACGGCGATGATGCCGTTCATGCCCGATTCGGTGGAGCCCACCGAGTCGGTCAGCACCAGGTTGGGGAACCGTTCGAGGAACTGGTCCTTGACCGATGGCGAGAACACGGCGGCCGTGGAGCTGACCGACAGGACGCACGACAGGTCGAGCTCCTCGCCGGCGGCGTCCAGCTCGTGGAGCGCCTCGATCATCGGACGACCCATGGCGTCGCCCACGATGAGGATGGCGTTGACCCGCTCCCGGTCGATGATGCGCCACACCTCGGCGGCGTCGAACTTGGGGACGAGCACGTTGAGGTTGCCCTGGAAGAGCTGCATGAGCGTGCCGATGAACGCCGCGCCGTGCATGAGCGGCGGTGTGTTCATCATGATGATCTGGCCACCGGCGGCCGCGGCGTTGCGGGCGTGGTGGTGGTCGTCGGGGACCCGCTCCTTGGTGAAGGGGTCGATGCCACCGGCGAGGGCGAAGAAGATGTCCTCGGAACGCCACATGACGCCCTTGGGCATGCCGGTGGTCCCGCCGGTGTAGATGATGATCTGGTCGTCGGGGGAGCGCTCGGCGAAGTCGCGTTCGGGCGAGCCGTTCTCGAGCGCCTTGGAGAAGGGTGTGGCGTCGAGGCCGCTCTGGTCGGCACCCGAGCCGTCCTCGATCATCACCAGGGTCTTGAGCAGCGGCAGGTCGCCCTTGACCGCGGCGACGCGCGGGCCGAACTCCTCGGAGTAGATGAGGCCCTTGAGGTCCGCGTTGTCGAAGAGGTAGGAGAGCTCGGCCTCGACGTAGCGGAAGTTGATGTTGACCGGCACCGCCCGCACCTTGAGGACGGCGAGGAGGCCTTCCATCCACTCGATGGAGTTGAGGCCGTAGATCCCGATGTGGTCGCCGGGCTCGACGCCTTCGGCGATGAGGTGGTGGGCGAGGCGGTTCGATCGCTCGTCGAGCTCACGGTAGGAGCGGTGCACATCGCCGCAGATGATGGCGGTCTTGTCGGCGACGACGTCGACGGCGTACTCGAACATGTCCGCAGCGTTGTAGGCCATAGGTCACAGTAGAACACGTTCCATCGCGGGCATCAAACGGCAGCGATCCGCTTCCCGCATGTTGAACGAGTGTTTGGTCGACGACCCTTCGTCGGCGGGTGATGGGGGCGTCAGCCAGCTCCCGGGCCGGAGGCTCCTCGTGGTTCGTCGCCCGGTGGCTCCCCGTCCCGAGCGCGGTGAGCGGGGCCGGCCTCGGTGGTGACGGCATCCGCGTAGAGCTGGGCGAACGCGGTCGGCACCGACTCGGCCAGCTCCCAGATGTCGGGCACCACAGAGGTGGCCGCCAGGAACCCGAAGTCGACGTGGTCGCGGTAGCTGAGCACGGTGAGGTTGAGGCCGGCTCCTTCCATCACCGGGCCCATCGGGAACGCCCGCTCCATGACCGCGCCGCCGAGGTAGACGGGGAAGGGCGGCCCGGGGATGTTCGAGAGGATCATGCTGATCACCGGTCGGGGCAGGCGGCCCATCAGCCCCCGGTTGCTGACGAAGGTGCTCACCGCCGAGCTCGCGAAGGGGTCGGCCACCTCGGCCCAGTCGCCGAGCGTGCTCGGTCCGAGCACCTCGTGCTCCCACTTGGTCGCCGATGCCGTCGCCTTGGTCATGTCGATGACCTCGGCGGGGTCGTCGAGGTCGGCATGGACCGGGCTGAACATGATCGAGACCCTGTTGGCACCGGCCGCGTCGTCGGCCGATCGGATCGACACGGGGCAGGCCGCGAGCAGGGGTCGGTCGGGTGCATCCTCGTGGGCGGCGAGGTAGTGGCGTGCGGTGAGCGCCGTCGTGGCGAGCAGGACGTCGTTGACCGTCGCGCCGTGGACGTCCTTGACCCGCTTCACGTCGTCGAGGGGCAGACGGGCGAACGCGACGCTGCGGTCGCCGGTGAGCGGGCCGTTGAACGCCGTCCGCGGCGGCTGGAACGGCGTGCCTCCGGCCGGTCCGGTCGCCACCCGGCGAAACCGCCGGATGGCACCGACCGCCTCGCCCGTGCGCCGCAGCAGACCCGGCACGTTGGTGAGCGATCGAAGCCGGTCGACACCGGCCTCGCCGAGCATCTGCCACTGGTCGGGGGCGGGTTCGGGCTCCCACGGGGGAGGCGGCTCCCGGGGTGGGGGGTCCGCCTCGAGGTCGAAGAAGACCGGCATCAACTCGGCGGCGGCGGCACCGTCCATGGCCGAGTGGTGGATCTTGGCGCAGATGCCGATGCGCCCCTCCGCCAGGCCTTCGACGACCCACATCTCCCACAGGGGCCGTGTGCGGGGGAGCGGGATGGACGCGATGTGACCGGCGAACTCCGCCAGCTCGCGCTCGCCGCCCGGCGCGGGCACGGCGGCGCGGTGGACGTGGGCGTCGATGTCGAAGTTCGGGTCGTCGATCCACACGGGATGGCTGACGTGGAGGGGGACGTCGACGACGAGCTTGCGGAACGCGGGCACCAGGTGGACCCGGGAACCGATGGCATCGCGGATGCGCTCGAACGAGTAGCCCGTGGGCATGGTCGACGGGTCGAGCACCGCGGTGAGCGCCACGTGGGCGTGCACGCTGGGGGATTCGACGTAGATGAAGAACGCGTCCAGACCGGAGAGCCGCTGCACGCTCAGAGTCTGACGCGGCGCGCGACGCGGGACCAGTGCCGCCGGGTGCATGGGGTGCCGGATCGGGCACAATGGGTCGATGATCGCCGCATGGCTCTTCCTGGCGCTCAGCGTCGTCGCCGGGATCTTCATCCTCAACGCCTTCCGTCCCAGCCGACGCAGCAAGGTCCTGTTCGTCCCGAGCTTCTTCGCGTCCTGGCTCACCATCGAGCTCGCGTGGGTGCACGTCATCACCGAGATCATCGGTGTGGCGGTCTTCGTCCAGCTCGGTGTCCTCGATCACCCGACGGGCTGGATCGGCCTCGTGGTCTGCGCCGTCAACCTCATCGGGCTGGTCGTCCTGGTCTTCCGGAGCCGGGCGACCACCGCGCTCGCCCTCGCGGCGCTGGGCGAGGTCGACGACAGCCCCGTCCAGGTCGACAAGGCCCGGGTCCACAAGGTCCGCGACCTCACCTACCGCCGTGTCGCGGGGCGTGAGATGAAGCTCGACGTCACCCTGCCCTCCGACCCGGCGCCCGACGGCGTCCGACGTCCTGCCGTCCTCCAGATCCACGGCGGGGCCTGGATCATCGGCGACAAGCGCGAGCAGGGCCTGCCGCTGCTCAAGTACCTGTCCATGCGGGGATGGGTCGGCTTCAACGCCAACTACCGACTGAGCCCCGGTGCCACGTGGCCCGACCACCTGGTCGACATCAAGTACGCCCTGGCGTGGATCCGTGAGCACGCCGACGACTACGACGTCGATCCGAACTTCGTCGTCGTCACCGGTGGATCGGCCGGGGGCCACCTCACCGCGATGATGGCGCTCACCGCGAACGACCCCGAGCTCCAGCCGGGCATCGAGGACGCCGACACGTCGGTCCAGGTCGCGGTGCCGCTCTACGGCGTGTACGACTTCACCGACCGGCAGGGCGTGATGCCCCCGGAGTTCCTCCCGTGGGTCCTCGAACCTCTGGTCGTCAAGGAGTTCTTCGTCGATCACCCCGAAGCGTTCGCCGCGGCGTCGCCGCTCGACCACGTCCGGGCCGACGCCCCGCCGTTCTTCATCATCCACGGCGACAACGACACGCTCGCCCCGGTCCAAGACGCCCGCCTGCTGGCCAAGATGCTCGGTGAGACCTCCGAGTCCTCGGTGCACTACCTCGAGCTGCGCGGCGCCCAGCACGCCTTCGACGTCTTCTCGTCGCAGCGGACCCGGCGGCTGGTCGTCGCGATCCACCGCTACCTGTCCGCCGTTCACAACCAGTACCTCGCGGGCGTCGACGTCGCCGACGTCGAACCCCCCGACTCGGCGCTGCCCGGTGCCGCGGTCCACGTGGAGTCCGAAGACGACGTCGAGGGTGACACGACGATCGACGCGTCGGGAGAACGCGTCGGCTGATCTCGGGCACCCGATGACCACCCGCCACCCGACCCGCGGTCCTCGTGCTCGCTTCGTCCCGGTCGTCATGTTGGTCAGCGGCTTGGTCGTCGGCCTCGTCGCCTGCCGCGGCGGAGCCGGTGACGGGGACCCCGAGGGCTCGACGGTCACCACCGACGTCGCGCTCGTGCGGGAACCGCCGTCGGATCCGGTGCCGGGGGGAACGCTGCGCTTCGGTCTGGGTGCCGAGACCAACTCGGGCTGGGACCCGGTGTCGAGCCAGTGGGCTTCGTCGGGGTCGATCGTCAGCCGTGCGATCTTCGACCGGCTCACCGTCATCGACGAGGACCAGGAGGCGCAACCGTTCCTCGCCTCGTCGCTGAGGCCCAACGCCGACTTCACCGTGTGGGACATCGAGGTGCGGTCGGGCATCAGCTTCCACAACGGCGAGGAGCTCGACGCCGCCGTGCTCAAGATGAACCTCGACCGATTGCCGCAGTCGGTCCTGCTGTCGGACTACCAGGCGATCACGAACGTCGAGGTCCTCGATCACCTCACGGTGCGAGTGCACCTCGACCGGCCCTGGTCCACCCTGCCCTACTCGCTCTCGTCGCAGTCGGGGGCGATCGTGGCTCCCGAGCAGATCCGGTCGGCGACGCCCTCGGAGCACCCGATCGGCACGGGCCCGTTCGTGTTCGAGGCATGGGAGCGCGACCGTGGGCTGCGGGTGAACCGCAACCCGACCTACTGGCGCACCGATGCCCGTGGCGTGCAGCTGCCCTACCTCGACCGCGTCGAGTTCTCCGTCCTGGCCGACCCGAGCTCGCGCACCGCCACCATGGACCAGGGCGGTGTGGACGTCGTCGAGTCCTTCGACCCCGCCATGATCGGGCACTTCGTCGCGGCGGCCGAGCGGGGCGAGGTGCAGATGTACTCGAACGAGCTCGACGAGGCCTCGGTGCAGTTCGTCGGCTTCAACACGACCACCGCGCCCTTCGACGACCTGTTGGCCCGACGGCTCGTCGTGGCCGCGTGGGACAAGGCGCAGACCTCGGAGTCGGTCTACCTGGGCCTGTTCCCCCCGGCCAGCGGTCTGTTCGGCGAGCGCTCGGGCTACCACGCGGGCGACCCCGCTCCGGGCTACGACCCCGAGCTCGCCACGCAGCTCGCCGCCGAGTACGAGGCGACGTACGGCCATCCCCTGCGGTTCAGCCTCAACCTGCCGTCCACGACGGAGTTCCGCGCCGTGGGCGAGCTGGCCCAGGAGCAGGTGCGCGCGTTCGGCATCGAGATGGAGATCAACCTGATGAAGGAGGCCGAGCTCATCGCCAACGCGCTGCTCGGCACCTACGAGGCGTCCGGCCTCGTCACCTTCGGCGAGCCGTGGATCGATTCGGTGTTCATCGCGAGCACGACGGTGGGCCCCGTCGGTGAGATCGCGCTCAACTTCTCGCGGTACGCCGATCCCGAGATCCAGCAGGCGCTCGACACGATCCGCACGACCACGGACCACGGGGCGCAGCTCGAGCAGTGGGGCATCATCCAGAACCGGCTCAACGAGAACCTGAACGTCACCTTCGTGCTGCGGAACCGATCGGCGGTCATCTACGCCGACGACGTGTTCGGGTTGCGGACGACCCTGCCGACAGGCCAGTTGGCCCGGCGCAGCACCCAGCCCTACCTGACCGAGACCTGGATCGCGTCGTAGGGCGCGCCGGTCCGGAACGCGTCGTCGCGCGTCGCGCACTAGCTTTCCGGGTGCGGCGCTGCATGGGGGGAGAGTCGCTCGAGCGAGGAGGTGGGCGATGGCGAAGGTCTCCGAGATCTTGCACGTCGGCCCGGGCGCGCCGCTCGAGGACGACCCCACGGGCTTCGCTGCCGCGCTCGTGCAGTTGGTGCTGGGCAGCGACGACGAGTCGATCGCGTCGCTGCGCCGGCTCTGCCGCGAGCTCCCGATCGTGGTGTGGGCCATCGACGAGGACGGGCGCTTCACCCATTCGTACGGTCGAGGCCTGGCCCGGTTCGACCTCGACGACGACGAGGGCGTCGGACTCGACGTCAAGGACTTCGGTGACTCCGGCGCGGCCTACTTCGTCGAGACCGAGGACGGTTCGCCGGCTTCACACGTGGTCGAGGGCCACACCGACGGCGAGCCGTTCTCGTTCCTCGTGTACTCGGTCCATCGGCCCGGTGAGGGCGCCGTCGCCATCGCGATCGACACCACCGACGAGACGAGGGCGGAACAAGGCCGCCGGGAGGTCGAGCGCACCGAGCGGAGGTTTCGGCTCCTGGCCGAGTCGTCGCCCATAGGGATCATCGTGATCGACGAGGAAGGCCGCGTCGAGTACGCCAACCCGGTCGTGGCGGAGCTGCAGGGCATCCCGCGCGACGATCTGGTCGGGCACGAGTGGGACGAGTACATCCCGGAGTCGGAGCGGGACTTCGTCGCCGTCTCGGCGCAGCAGATCCTGGCGGGACACCGCGGTGGCCACATCTCGCATCGGGTGACCCGACCGGACGGCACCGTGCGCTGGGTGCGCAGCCGGCCCGTCGTCCTCGCCGACTCCGGCCAGGGAGAGCGCATCATGGCGACGGTGGCCGACATCACGGAGTCGCTCGTGGCCGCCGAGCGTCTGCGCGAGAGCGACGAGCGGACCCGGGCCATCCTCGAGTCGGCGGCGGAAGGCATCGTCACCTGCGACGGGAACGGGACGATCGTCGAGTTCAACGCGGCGGCGGAACGCATCTTCGGCGTCGACTCGGACCTCGCCATCGGTCGTCATCTCACGGACTTCGTGGCCGATCACGACGTGGCGCGCGTCGCGTCGGCGGTGGAGGCATCGGGACCGGTCCTGCGGGCGACCTCGGACCCGGTCATCGAGGTGGCCGTCGTGCGGCCCGAAGGCGAGGAGGTTCCGGTGGAGGTCCGGTTCACCCGCGTGGCCACCAGCGCGGGCCCGCTGGTCACCGGGATGATGCGGGACATCTCCGAGCGCCGGGCCTTCGAGCGGGCGCTCGAGCACCAGGCGACCCACGACCAGCTCACGGGGCTCCCGAACCGGGCGCTGTTCCTCGCCCAGGTCGAACGCGCCCTCTCCCGGACCGATCGGCGCGAGCACTCGGTCGCCGTGCTCTTCTTCGAGCTCGAACGGATCGAGATGGTCATCGGGAGCCTCGGGCACACCGCGGCTGACGAGGTCCTGCGTGAAGGCGTCATCCGACTGCAGGACGTCCTCGGGCGGGGCACGACCCTCGCCCGGCTCGTCGGCGGCCAGTTCGTCGCGCTGGTCGACGACCGGGCGACGATCAACGAGGTCGTGTCCGTCGCGGAGCGAGCAGCCGCGGCGATGTCAGAGCCCTTCCACGTCCGCACCGAGGAGGTCTTCCTCTCGTCGCCGGTCGGCATCGCGTTCGCCGCGTCCGACGTGGTCGACGGCGAGACGCTGATCAGCAACGGCGATGTGGCGATGCGCCGGGCGAAGGAACGCTCGGACGACCGCATCGAGATCTTCGACTCCGAGATGCGGAGCCTCGTCGAGTCCCGCCACAAGCTCGAGGTGGCGTTGCGCTACGGCATCGACCGGGGCGAGTTCGAGCTCCACTACCAGCCGGTGGTGGGTGTCGCCGACGGGCGGCTCCGCGGCTTCGAGGCGCTTGCCCGTTGGAACCACCCGGCGCTCGGACTGCTCCCACCGAGCAACTTCATCCCGCTGGCCGAGGAGAGCGGGCTCGTCGGGAGCCTCGGCAACCGGCTGCTGAGCGACGCGTGCGCGCAACTCGCCCGATGGCAGCAGGTCGACCCCGACATCGTCGTGTCGGTGAACCTCTCGGGGTACCAGCTCAGCGAGGTCGACCTCGTCGAGCGGGTGGAGCACCACCTCTCCGATGCGGGGGCGGATCCCGCCGGGCTCCACCTCGAGATCACCGAGTCGATCCTGCTGCGCGACGTCGATTCGGCCACCTCGGTGCTCGAGCGCCTCAAGCTCATCGGAGCCGGTCTGAGCCTCGACGACTTCGGCACGGGCTACTCGTCGCTCACCTACCTCTGCCGGTTCCCCATCGACGTCGTCAAGATCGACCAGAGCTTCGTCTCGCAGTTGGGGACGACCGGACGCGACGCGTCGATCGTCACGATGATCGTGGGCATGGCCCAGACCCTCGGCCTCGACGTCGTGGCCGAGGGCGTGGAGACGCGTCGACAGCTCGATCTGCTCGCCACCTTGGGCTGCGGGCTGGCCCAAGGCTTCTTCCACGCTCGTCCCGGTCCGGCCGAGCTGGTCGAGAAGTGGTTCGACGAGCCGTTCGCCGCCGCGTCCCCCTGACCGCTCGTCGACCTGGTGCGAGGGCCTCCGGCGACGAGGCACTACCCTCCTCGGGTGCTTCGCCACCGCTCCACCTCACGGTGCCGGCTCGCCGCCGTGCTGATCGGTGCCACCTTCGGGGTCGCCCTCGTCGGGTGCGGAGGGGGCGGAGCGTCGTCGTCGGACCTTCCCCTCGCCGACTGGCAGCGTCAGGCCGACGCGGTCTGCATCGCGGTCCGTCAGGAGGCCGAGGCCGACCAACCGGTGACGGGCGCGGGCAACCCCGCGGTGCCGATCCGGGCCCGGGCCGTGTCGATCGGCATCCAGGTCGCGCGCATCGGCGACCTGGGCAGCCCCGATGAGGGATCCGACACCGTCGACGACCTCCTCGACGCGCTGGCACGCCAAGCCGAAGCGCTCAACGAGCTGGCCGACGCCCTGCTGGCCGACCCGACCGCCACGTCGGGAACGGCCGGCGCCGCGCTCAACGTCGAGACCGACAAGGTCACCGCCGCCGCCACCGAGCTCGGGGTGCCGTCGTGCACGCCGCAGGCGAGCACCGACCCCACCTCCGACACGCCGTCCTCGGTGGATCCGTCCGGCGGGGGTTCGGCCGGAGGGGGCTTCGGGGACCAGGGTCAGACCCAGGAGGGCTGACCCTGTTCTGACGGGGCCGGGTTCCTCAGCGGTGGTGGACGGCCCTGATCCTCGCCGCGAGCTCGACGGGTCGGTCGCCCTGGATGCTGTGGCCGGCGTCGTCGACCACGTGGACCTCCACCGTCGGTTGGCGGCGCCGGAGCTCGGCGACGTCGTCGTCGTCGACCACGCCCGACCGGCTGCCACGGAGCAGGACGATGGGCTGGGTCAGCGAACCGAGCGCCTCCCACAGGTCGGTGAACCGGGTGTCGAGCGCACCGGCCTGCTCCTCGATGCCGGCCCGGCCGTGGGAGAACCGGTCGTAGCGCCACACCCACGTGCCGTCGTCGCGGGGCCGGGCGTTGTGGAGCAGGCCGCGGCGCAGCGACGACTCGGAGCGCGTGGGGTTGAACGCGACGGTCCGTTCGAGCAGCGCGTCGAAGCTCTCGAACACCTCGGGACCGGCGACGAACGAGATGATCGGTTCCGCCTTCTCCTGGTCGACCCCCGGCGTGATGTCGACGAGCACGAGTCGGTCGGCCAGGTCGGGCCTCGACGCGAGCACCGACACCGCGGTGAGTCCGCCGAGCGACATCCCGACGATGGTGGTGGCCTGCGGAGCGAGCTGTTCGACGGCGAACGCGACGTCGCCGGCCATCTCGTGCGGTAGGTAGGCCTTGTCCGGTCGCCAGGCCGAGTGGCCGTGGCCGGGCAGGTCGATGGCCAGGGCGGGGATCCCCAGCGCCAGGACGGTCGTGTCCCAGGTGTGGGCGTTCTGGGCGCCGCCGTGGAGGAAGACCACCTGGGCCGGCTCAGCCCCCCAGACGATGGCGCTGACGTCGTGGCCCGAGGGCCCCTCGACCGAGACCCGGCGCACCTCGGCCCGCTCGGCGGTCTCCGGGGGGAGCCCGACCTCGCGGGCGTTGTCGGGCAGGAGGGCGAACTCGTCGTAGGTCTCCATCGGCGCACCCTACCCATCGGCCCCGGGTTCAGCGGGCTCGTCGATGCTTGAAGGCGAGGCGGAGCAGCACGAGGTAGCCGAACACCCCGAGCCAGATGGCGGTGGCGCGGAGGAGCAACGTCGGGAGGAGGGCGATCGCCACGGTCCAGTAGAAGATCAGCGCGATGCCGAACCAGAAGGCCGGCCACGGGACCCAGCCGAGCCAAGCGCCCTTGCCGGCGAGGAACGACACCCCGGTCTCGGGGATGAAGCTCCGTTCGGGATCGCCGACCTCGTGGACCGATGCCAGGTGGTACCGGTACGCGTTGGGGTCGTCGTAGCGCTCACCGCACAGCGGGCAGTCGACGTGGTCGGCCCGGACCCGGCGGTCGACGGGGTTGCCGAACCAGTCGTGGTCCGCATCGGGGGTGTAGCCGAAGTTGCTCCAGGACTCGTGCTGGTCTCTGGTGCCCCGGTCCCACGCATCGTCGGCGCTGGTGCCGTCGGTCCACGCTCCCGACGCCGACCCGGGCCCCGGTCCGCCGCGGCTCGACCCGGGCGGCGAGGAGAACCTCGGACCCTGGTCCCACTGGCGGCGCAGCTGGGCCATCGCCGCGGTGACGGCGCGCGTCTGCTCCTCGGCCCGGGTCACGGCTTCGGGGCCGTCGGCCCAGTGCAGGTCGGGATGGCAGGCCCGAAGACGGCGATGGTACGCGGCCTCGATCTCGTCGGGGGTCGCCTGGGGGTCGATGCCCAGGACCTCGTACGGGTTCATGTGCTCGTACGGGTTCGTGTGCTCGTACGGGTTCGTGTGCTCGTACGGGTTCGTGTGGTGGGGGCGTTCGCCATCGCTCGTGGGCTCTCGAGTTCGTTCGGCGGTGAGATCGGTCGGCGAGAAAAATACTCGCCGGTGGACGCACGTGTCGTCGTGGTGCGACAGGATGACCCGGGCGCGGACCCGCGCCAGGCACACAAGGAGCGATGCGATGCAGCTCGGCATGGTCGGACTCGGGCGTATGGGCGCCAACATGGTGCAGCGCCTGGTCGCCGACGGACACACCTGCGTGGTCTACGACGTGAACGCGGAGGCCGTCACGTCGCTGGCGGCGACGAACGACGCCATCACCGGCGCGTCCAGCCTGGAGGACCTCACCGCCAAGCTGGAGGCGCCCCGCGCCGCGTGGGTCATGGTGCCCGCCGCCTTCACGGGCGACACGGTCGACGAGCTCGGCGACCTGTTCTCGCCCGACGACGTGATCGTCGACGGCGGCAACAGCTACTACCACGACGACATCGCCCGGGCGCAGGCGCTGGCTCCGAAGGGCATCCACTACCTCGACGTCGGCACGAGCGGTGGGGTGTTCGGGCTCGAGCGCGGCTACTGCCTCATGATCGGGGGCGAGGACGAGGCCGTCGCCCGCCTCGACCCGATCTTCCGCTCCCTGGCCCCGGGCCTCGGCGACATCGACCGCACGCCGGGGCGCACGGGCGACCCGTCGCCCGCCGAGCTCGGCTATCTCCACACCGGCCCCAACGGCGCGGGCCACTTCGTGAAGATGGTCCACAACGGCATCGAGTACGGCCTCATGGCCGCCTACGCCGAGGGGCTCAACGTCATCAAGCACGCCAACGTGGGCAAGCTCGACCACGAGCAGGACGCCGAGACGACACCGCTGCGCCATCCCGAGCACTACCGCTACGACATCGACATCGCCGAGGTGGCCGAGGTGTGGCGGCGCGGTTCGGTCATCGCCTCGTGGCTGCTCGACCTCACCGCCTCGGCGCTCAACGCCGATCCGCAGCTCGACGCCTTCGGTGGTCGGGTGAGCGACTCGGGTGAGGGACGGTGGACCGTGCTCGCCGCGGTCGACGAGGGTGTGCCGGCCGAGGTGCTCAGCAGCGCGCTGTTCGCCCGCTTCACATCGCGGGGCGAGGCCGACTTCGCCGACAAGATCCTGTCGGCCATGCGCAAGGAGTTCGGCGGCCACGACGAGAAGTCCGGACCCACCGCGTCGCAGTGACCGCGGGCGCCGAGGTCGGGTCGTCCGGGCTGGGCATGGTCGGTGCCTCGGGCCCGGAGGTCCGATCCCGCTCGGGTGCCGACATCGAGGACCGTGCACCGACCGTTGGAGCTCGCCGACCTTGCGACGGTGGCTCCGGGCGAGGTCTTGTCGGCGAGGTTCACGATCCGCGTCGGATGTCAGCCGGTGTAGCGCGGCGTGGTGGTTCGGGCACCGCTCGGCGCGGTCGCCGAGGGGCTCGACGACGTGGAGGTGGAGGTCGAGGTCGAGGTGGAGGTGGAGGTGGGATCCGGGTCGGGGACCAGCACCAGGCGGTCGACGCTGTTGCCGTTGGCCTCGGTGAACCAGACGTTGCCGTCGGGACCGCCGACGATGTCGGCGAGCACGGCGTCGGGGGCGACGAGTCCCGTGAAGGGGGTGATGGTGCCGTCGGTCGCTATCCGGATGACCCCCGTGCCGTCACGCAGCGTCGCCCACAGCGCGCCGTCCGGTCCGACGGCGATGGCGGTGGGGGAGGAGCCGGCCGGTATGCCGGCGGAGAGCTCGGTGACGACACCGTCGGGGGTGATGCGGCCGACCCGGTCGTCGACCGAGGCGGTGAACCACAGGTTGCCGTCGGGTCCGCTGGTGATGCCGAACAGGTGCGAGTCGGGCGAGATGCCGTCGGTGAGCTCGGTGATGGCGCCGTCGGGCGTGATCCGGCCGATGGCCCCGTTGAAGTACTCGGTGAACCACAGGTTCCCGTCGGGACCCGAGGTGATGTCGACGGGACGGGCCCCGACGGTCATCCCGTCGGAGTAGGTGGTGACGACGCCGTCGGTGGTGATCGCTCCGAGGGCCGCATCGCCCGCCAGCGCCACCATGGTGAACCAGAGGCGGCCGTCGGGACCGGCGGTGATGCTCTCGGTCTTGGCGCCGTCGGGGAAACCCGTCGTGAACAGGGTGACGGTGCCCGAGGTCGTGATGCGGCCCAGCGCGGTCGTGTAGGTGGTGAACCAGAGGTTGCCGTCGGGTCCCGCGGTGATGTCGGTGGGGAGCGAGTCGGCGAGGTCCCCGACCGGGAAGGTGGTGACGACCCCCGTCGGGGACAGGGATGCGATCTCGTCGGTGCCGTGCAGCGTGAACCACAGCCGGTCGTCGGGGCCGACGGCGATGCCGGTGGGGGAGCCGCCCTCGGGGATCCCCTCGGTGATGCGCGTGACCTCGGGCGCTGCCGCACCGGCTTCGGTCGCGCTGAGCGGTGTGGGGGCGGACGGGACGAGCGCTGCTCCCAGCACCACCAGCACCACCAGGGCCACGACCGCGAACCCGACGGTGCCCGACGCACGTCGCTCGGCAGATCCCGCGGCAGGTGAGGTGGTCGAGGGGCGCAGGGTGGTCCGCATGGGCACAACGTACCGGGCTGCGGCGCGGGAGACGGGTCCGGGCTCTGCGGTACCGTGGCAGGCTCCGACCGATGGTCGCCATCAGCTGTCGGCCTGGCGGCGGTCCGCGGTGGGCCCCACCCGCGGTCCCGACACCACCACCTGCACCCACGCTGTGACCACCCTCGCCCCCGATCCCACTCCGTCCGAGACGCCCGCATCGGGGCCCGGTCGGCTGCGGCGCTTCGCCACCGAGCAGGTCCCCACGCTGATCTTCGGGCCCGACGACGAAGAGATCCAGCCTCAGGCGCCGCCGCCGCTGCCCGATCCCCACACCAGCGCCGGATGGTTGCCGCGGCACTACGTCCTCGCCCTGTCGACGATGAGCGGGCTGGTCGGTTCGCTGGTGATCTCGGCGTCGGCACCGGTCTGGCGACTCGCCGCACCGGGCTGGCGCCTCACCCTCCCGGGGATCGACCATCCCGGTGACTCGACCTTCAGCATCTGGACGTTCCTGATCGGCGTGGTCCTCCTCGCGCTGGGCTGGATCGGGCTCATCGGCCGCTCCGAGCGTCAGCGGTGGACCGAGCGGCGCCGCCTCGTGATGGTCGCCGCCGTGCTCGTGATCTGGGCGGTCCCGCTCGCGCTCGCCCCTCCGCTGCTGAGCAACGACGCCTACAGCTACGCCGCCCAGGGGGAGTTGGCGAGCCGCGGCATCGATCCGACCGCTCACGGTCCCGTCTACCTCGGTCGCGGCGACTTCCTCTCGCCGGCCGATCCGGTGTGGCGCAACTCGCCGGCGCCCTACGGACCGGTGTGGATCCAGCTGTCGGAGTGGGCCGTCGACCTCACCGGTCACGACCCCTCGAACGCCATCTGGGTGTTCCGGGGCCTCGCGGTGCTGGGCGTGGCGATGACGGCGGTGGGCGTCGCCGTGATCGCGCGCAGCTACCGGCTGTCGATGGCGACGGCGGTCGCCATCGGTGTCGCCAACCCGCTCGTGCTGCTCCACCTGGTCGGCGGAAGCCACAACGATGCGCTCATGCTCGGGTTCTTGGCGGTGGGCCTGGCCGCGGTGCGCCGAGGCTGGCGGTGGCTCGGGGTCGTGCTGCTCGCCATGGCGATGGCCATCAAGCTTCCCGCCGGCGCGGGTCTGCTCTTCGTGGGCTGGGTCTGGTCGGGGACCAGCGGGGTGTCGTTGTGGCGACGGATGCGCGACACCGCGATGGTCTGCCTCGCCGGTGGCGTCATCGTCGTCGTGCTCTGTCGCGTCGTCGGGGTCGGTGTCGGGTGGATCACCGCGCTGTCGGGGACCGGGAAGATCCTGTCGACGTTCTCGCTCACCACGAAGCTGGGCTTCGTGTCCGC
This sequence comes from uncultured Rhabdothermincola sp., assembly GCA_964525005.1. Lineage (GTDB taxonomy): Bacteria > Actinomycetota > Acidimicrobiia > Acidimicrobiales > Acidimicrobilacustridaceae > CAZALT01. The sequence continues at coordinate 40,871 of CAZGEF010000002.1, read as the reverse complement.
CGATGTGCTGCGCAGCGCGGGCATCCCGGTGGACGAGTCGTTCGTCGTCAGCCTCACGCGGCTCAGCGGCGTGCTGCTGTCGGGGCTCCTGTCGCTGTTCATCCTCTTGCGCTCGCCCCGCATCGGTCTGGTGCGGTCGGTCGGTCTCGTGATGTTCATCGTGATCCTGCTCGGGCCGGTGCTGTGGCCCTGGTACATGCCGGCGGGCTTCGCGCTGCTCGCCGCGAGCGGGCTCGGCCGCTACCGCCCGTCGTACCTGGTCGTCACGTTCGCGCTGTGCCTGCTGGTGTGGCCCACCAGCGTCGCTCCGGTGATCGACCTCTACCGCTACCAGCACCTGCTCGGCCTCGGTGTGGTCTTCCTCATCGGCAGCTCGGCCTACGGCGCCCAGCGGCTCGCCGCGTGGCGCCACGACCGTCGCCTCTCGCGCCATGCCACGGTGCTGGCCAGCCTCCCGCCTCTGCCCTCGGCATCGGCGTCTCCGGCGCCCTGACCCGGCGCCCTGACCCGGCGCTCTTACCCGGCGCCGGGACCCCCAGATCGACACAATTTGGGCTCCTTGGCCTCCCGTGTAAGGTGCCGGCCGTGTCAGTCGCCAAGTCGGAGCCTCCTAGTCGCCCATGCCCGTGCGACCCCTCTCCCGCTTCGGCGCGCGCCTACGCGCAGCTGCTGCCTCTGACGTAGCCGGTCTACGCCAGGCCCTCGCCGCGCTCCTGGTCTCCTCCAGCGGAGACCTCCTCGCCGGCCTCACCCTCGGCGCCATCACCGGCACCCTGGAGGCGCTGCCGGGACTCCTCGTGCTGGTCCCTGCCGCCATCGGCATGCGGGGGAACATCTTCGGGGCACTCGGCAGCCGGCTCGGCACGTCGATCCACACGGGCACCTTCCGCTTGTCGACCCGTCGCGACACGGTCGTCGGGCAGAACCTGGCGTCGGCCGTCGTGCTGACCCTGTCGATCAGCGCTGCGCTGGCGGTGCTGGCGAAGTCGATCGCCACGTTGTTCGGCGTCTCCGAGACGATCTCGTTGGTCGACTTCATGGTGATCTCGGTGGTCGGTGGCATCCTCTCGTCGATCGTCGTGCTCGCGCTCACGCTGGGCGTTGCCGCACTGTCGGTGCGACGGGGGTGGGACATGGACAACGTGGCCGCACCGCTGGTGACGGCCGCGGGTGACATGGTGACGCTGCCCTCGTTGTTCCTGGCCACGTTCCTCGTCGGCTTCGGTGGGGTGACGGTGGCCGTCGCCGTGGTGTGCGCCCTGGCGGCGATCGGGGCCCTCGTGGTGGGCTGGCGGTCCCGGCACCAGCTGGCTCGCCGGATCACCCGCGAGTCGTTGCCCATCCTGCTCGTGGCGGGCTCGGTCGACATCGTTGCCGGCCTGACCATCGAGCATCAGCTCGAGACCTTCCTCGCCTTCCCCGCCCTGCTGGTGATGGTCCCGCCCTTCCTCGAGGACACGGGGGCGCTGGGCGGGGTGCTGTCGAGCCGGCTCAACTCGAAGCTGCACCTGGGGGTCATCGAGCCCCGGGCGAGACCGCAGCGTGCCGCGCGCGACGACTTCGCCATGATCGCCATCCTCGCGGTGCCCGTGTTCACGCTGGTCGCGTTGTCCTCGGAGGTGGCCGCCCTCCTGTTCGGCTACGAGAGCCCGGGCGTGCTCCAGATGGTGGGCATCGCGCTCATCGGCGGGGGGATCTCCACGGCGGTGGCCATCGTCGTCGCCTACTACGGCAGCATCGTCACCTATCGGCTCGGCCTCGACCCCGACAACTACGGGATCCCGCTGCTCACGTCGACGATGGACCTCGTGGGCGCGATCTCGCTCATCGTCGGCATCGTCCTCGTGGGCGTGGCCTAGCGGGAGCGTCCTGGCCGTCTGATCGGCGGGTGCCGGTTGTGGGCCGACATCATGTGAGCGCGTGGGTGAACCGTGCGGTCTCGCGGTTGCGCAGCGCCACGTTGACCTCGAGGCGTTCGAGGTGCTGGGCGAGCTGGCGATCGCCCTGGGGGACGTCGTGGTCCTCGAAGAACGTGAAGACGGACGGCGCCACCTGCGGCATCGAGAGCGCTCGGATGCCTTCGAGCATGCGCACGATGCTGTTGGACGGGAACCGGGCGTTGAGCGCGTCCCAGTTCTCCATGACGAAGACCCAGGCCTCGCCGGCATGCTCGCGGTTCCACAGCACGCGGCGGATGAGGTACGGCGCGTCCTGGCTGCGGATGTCGTCGGTCAGGCACAGCTGGAGCACTCGCGCCACGAGCTCTCCCTCGTCGAAGTCGGCGAGCGCGGTCTGGTAGCGCTGCTCCTCCTGGGGGTTGGTCGCCGCCTTGGCCCGGGCGAGGAAGGCCTCGAAGTCGGCCTCGCCGCCACTCGCCGCGATGACCGCGATGGACGCGGCGAACAGCGCGGGGTCGACGGCGTCGGTCGGCGCGCCGTCAGCGGTTGCCCGTGCGTGCAGGTCGCGGGCCATGATCCGCACCTCCTCGTCGACCGCCGTGGTGCCGAGCGCCTGGAACAGCGCACCCCGCAGGCTGCGATCGCGCTCGGTGTCGTCGTCGGAAGGGGTGACGCCGAGCCGGTCGAAGGGCTGGCGCAGCAGCGCCCGTATCCGGCTCTGGAACGCGACGCGGGCGTCGCTGTCGTCGGTCGCGGCGTCGCGGGGATACTCGCCGTCGTCGAGGATGCGGTCGAGCGACCCGATGGCACCGATGATCCGCTGCCACACCGACAGGTCGGTCTCGGCCCCGAAGGTCTCGATGAGCTCGAGGAAGGCCTCGGCGCTCATGGCGTCGGCGAGCACGGCGGACCAGGCGTCGTCGACGAGGCTGTAGCGCTCGATGGGCGAGAGGACCTCCTGGGCCCGGTTGGTGATCGCCTCGAGGAGGCCGGACGCGTAGCGGACCCGATAGAAGCCGGTGCTCTGGGTGTTGACGAAGGTCCACTCGATCGCCTCGAACAGGTCGATGTCGTGGGTCTCGTCCTCGACGAGCACGCGCTCGACACTGACGGCGTCGCCGCCGTCAGCGTCGGCATCGGCGCCGCGGTCGAGCGGCTGACCGTCGGCGGTGGCGCCGGGGTAGGCGACGGTGAGCAGGACGGGCACCGACCATCGCTCGCCCTCGACGGTGGTGGGGTCGGCATCGCCGTCGATGTCGTCGGCGTAGGCGAAGCGCTCCTGGCTGAGCCGCAGCGTGTCGCCGTCGTCGACGACCTCGACGCTGATGAGCGGATAGCCGCCCTGGAAGATCCACGAGTCCATGATCCGGCGGACCGGCTCGCCGCTGGCGGCCTCGATCGCATCCCACAGGTCGGTGGTCTCGGTGTTCCCGTAGGCGTGCTCGGCCAGGTAGCTGCGGATGCCGTCACGGAACACCTCGGCACCCAGGTACTGCTCGAGCATCCGGACGACCGCGGCGCCCTTCTCGTAGGTGAGGATGTCGAACATCCCCTCGGCCTCGTCGGGCGACACCACGGGGAACTCGATGGGACGGGTGGTGCCCAGCGAGTCGACGTCGAACGCCGCGGTGCGTGACAGGCCGAAGGTCGACCAGCGGTCCCACTCGGGGCGGAAGGCGTCGGTGGCCAGCATCTCCATGAACGTGGCGAACGCCTCGTTCAGCCAGATGCCGTTCCACCACTTCATGGTGACGAGGTCGCCGAACCACATGTGGGCCAGCTCGTGGGTGATGACGTCGGTGACCCGCTGGAGCTCGTCTTGGGTCGCGCTGTCGGGGTCGACGAGCAGGGCCACCTCGCGGAAGGTGACGCAGCCCAGGTTCTCCATGGCACCGAACGCGAAGTCGGGCACGGCGACGAGGTCGAGCTTGTCGCCCGGGTAGGGGATGCCGTAGTAGTCGGCGAAGAAGTCCAGGGTGAACGCGCCGACCTCGAGCGCCCACGCCGTGAGGTGGTCCTTGCCCCGCGGGTGCACGATGCGCAGGGGGATGCCGCCGACGTCGACGGGGTCGGTGACGTCGAGCGGGCCGACGACGAAGGCCACCAGGTAGGTGGACATCTTCATGGTGTCGGCGAACCGAACGACGGCCTTGCCGTCGTCGCGGAGGGTGCGGTCGATCTCGGCGGCGTTGGACACCGCGGTGAGCTCCGCCGGGACGATCAGGGTCACGCCGAACACCGCTTTGAGCTCGGGCTCGTCCCAGCAGGGGAAGGCGCGACGGGCGTCGGTGGCCTCGAACTGCGTGGTGGCGATGGTCTGATCGACCCCGTCGGTGTCGGTGAACGTGCTGCGGTAGAAGCCGTGCAGCTTGTCGTTGAGGATGCCGGTGAACGCGGTGTGGATCGTCCATGGCCCAGGCGTGGCCTCGACGCCGAACTCGATGGTGAGCCGCTCGGTGTCCTCGTCGAGGGTGACCAGCTCGCGTTCGTAGCGGTTGCCGTCGGCGTCCTCGAGCCATGCCGTGGTGATGTCGAGCTCGATGGCGTTGAGCACGAAGGTGTTCGTGGTCTCGAGCACGTCGACCGTCGTGACCGACGTGCCCACGAACGAGGCGTCGTCGAGATCGGGCTCGATCGTGATGTCGTACCGGCTCGGCAGCACGGTCCGGGGAAGGCGGTACGGATCGGCAGCGTCAGCGGCGGGAAGACTCGAGGCATCGGTCATGGCGGGGACCTTACCGGCGCGCTCGACGGCGCATTGGTGACCTTCGACGATCGGCAGCGGGCCGGTGCGCTGAAGGCAGGCATCACCGTCGTGTGACGGGTCGGCGGTGCGCCAGTCGCCATCGGTCCACCGTCGGTCATGATCACCGCGGTCGGCCCTGGTGACTAGGGTCGTCCGGTTGTCGACTGAGGAGTGGGACCGATCCATGGCGCAGAACAGCGAGAAGACCTACGACGTCGTGGCCGTCGGCAACGCGATCGTCGACGTGATCGCTCGGACCGACGACGGGTTCATCGACCGGCACGGCATGGTCAAGGGGTCGATGGCACTCATCGATTCCGGGGCGGCGCACGCCATCTACGACGACATGCCGCCGGCCACGGAGGTCTCGGGCGGCAGCGCCGCCAACACGGTGGCCGGCATGGCGTCGCTCGGCGGCTCGGTCGGCTTCGTCGGTCAGGTGGCCACCGACGAGCTGGGCCAGGTGTTCACCCACGACGTGCGCGCCGCTGGTGTGCACTTCGATCCGGTCCGCACCCTCGACGATCCGCTGGGCACGGGTCGTTGCCTGGTGCTCGTCACGCCCGACGCCCAGCGCACCATGAACACCTTCCTCGGCGTGGCCGGGCTCATCGAGCCCGATGACGTGGACGAGGTGCTCGTCGCCGCTGCGCAGGTGGTCTACTGCGAGGGCTACCTGTGGGACCTTCCGCTCACCAAGGCGGCCATCGTCAAGGCGATGGAGGTCGCTCACGCCAGCGGGGGCAAGGTGTCGTTCACGCTGTCCGACGCGTTCTGCGTCGACCGCCACCGTGCCGAGTTCGTCGACCTCGTGCGCGACCACGTCGACGTGCTCTTCGCCAACGAGGCCGAGATCCTCTCGCTCTACGAGGTCGACGACTGGCGGGTGGCCGCCGACCGCATCGCCGAGGTCGTCGAGGTCACCTGCCTGACCCGGAGCGAGCACGGCTCGGTCATCGTGTCGGGTGATGAGCGCATCGAGGTGCCGGCTTCGCCGGTCGACGAGGTGGTGGACACCACCGGCGCCGGCGACCTCTACGCGGGCGGCTTCCTCTACGGCTACACCCACGGCCTGGGCCTGCGGCGCGCCGCCGAGCTCGGTTCGCTCGCCGCGGCCGAGGTGATCTCCCACATCGGCGCCCGCCCCCAGGTCTCCCTCGAGCAGCTGGCCACCGACGCCGGGCTCCTCGGCGCGTCGTAGCTGCGGCTCGCGCTGACCGGGTGAGGTCGGGGCGGCGGGTCCTGCCCGGCGGATCCGCGTTCGGGGCTTCGCTCCTTCGTCGCTGCGCGCCTCACTTGCGGTCCACCGGTCACCCCCCGCCCCGAGGTCGCCGGTTGGGTGCGCCGTTTGCTCGACGAGCTCTCGTCGTGGACGGGGGTCGGTGGTGGGCCGGGTCTTCGCGGTCTGTTCGCCACTCTTGCCGGTTCGTTGCTGGAGCAGCTTGCTGAGGTCTGCCGCGCTCGGCGCGTCGTGGCTGCGGCACGCGACCGGGTCGGGGCGGCGGGTCCCCCCCCGCCGATCCGCGGCCGGGGCTTCGTTGCTCATGGCGGCTGGCTGAACAGGTGGGGTTGGTCGGCTCGGGTGGGGCGCGTCGGTGGGGCTGGTCGCCATGGCCTGACAGGAACGACCCGCAGCGAGAAATTCTTCTGGACGGCCGGACTCGGACCCGAACGCCCGGCCGGGTGAAGAAGGCGACGGCGTCGACAGGCGCGGACCCCGCCGCCACGTCGCGCCGGGTCGCTCGCGTCCGATGGGAGGTCGAGCTGAGGGCTTCGATCGAGCTGCTACGTCGCCCGCCACGTGCGCAGGTGCGCCTCGGCACGCCGGATCGGAGAGGACGATGGAGGCATCTGAACCCTTGACGGGTCCCCCGCCCCCGGGGCATGTCCCGGTCGAGCACCGCTGGCTCGGCCTGGACCGGCGCACCATCCCGCTCGCGGCGGTGGTGCTGGGGCTGATGCTGGTCTTCATGGTGGCGATCCCGGCGATCGACGACGCGGTCGGCTGGGATGACGAGACCCGCGCCGGAGACGTGCTCGATCTCGGCCGGGGGGTGACCGTCGTGCCGCCGACGGGTTGGGAGCTGACCAGCGGCATCCGGGTGGGTGACGAACCGGCTTCGGGGATAACCGGCGACGGCGCGGCCTCGATCGGCAGCGGCGGCGTGCAGCTCACGGTCACGCGGGGCAACTTCGACGGGACCCCGGACGAGTTGCTCGACCAGGTCAACCGGCTGCGGACCGCTTCGGACGCGGACGGGAACCGGGCGTTCAAGGTGACCGGCCCTCGGGCGACCGTCACGACCGCGTCGGGGCTCACCGGCGTGTCCGAGGCGTACACCTCGGCGAGCGGCGAGGGTCGCGTCCTGGCCTTCACCCTCGACGCGGGAACCGACGGCACGACGCCGACCGGCGTCACGATCACGATCGACGCCACCGACACGGCGTACGCCAACCAGTCGGCCGCGATCGGTGCCCTGATCGACAGCCTCACCGTCGAGGAGCCCGCCTCGTGACCGCCACCGACCGGACCGACGCACCTGACGACCGGCGCGCCCGCCAGCTCGCCGCCATCGACGACTCGGGCTGGGGTGAGCGGTTCCGGCTCTTCCAGCCCCGCAACGCCATGTTCTGGGTCTACGTGTGGGCGATGGCGGTGGGTGTCGGCCACACCGTGCGCTTCTACGCGCACGACATCGGCAACTTCGGGGGCGCGCTCGCCGGCGGAGGCATCGCGTTCGCCGTCTACGGCGCGATCTGGCTCGTGTTCCTCGGTGCCAACAACCGGTACACCCCCGAGTCGCCCAAGCTGCTCGCGACCGCATTCGGCTGGGGCTTCTTCGCCGCCACCGCGACGCTGGCGCTCACCGTCAACGACGCGGTCCTGTCCCTGTACGCCAAGGTGTTCGGCCAGGCGTGGGCGGCCGACTGGAGCGCCGGCCTCACCGCACCGTTCACCGAAGAGGCGTCCAAGGCGATCGGTCTCGTGGTCCTGGTCGGTCTGGCACCTCGCCTGATCCGCAGCGCCTACGACGCCTTCGTGGTCGGTGCCTTCATCGGCCTCGGGTTCCAGATCTGGGAGAACGTCCTGTACGTCTACCAGGGCGCTCAGGTCGACTTCGGGACGAACGAGACCGCCGCCGCGTTGCAGGTCATCGGCCTGCGCAGCATCGTGGGCATCGCGTCCCATGCGCTGTTCTCGGCGATCTTCTGCGCTGGCCTCTTCTGGCTCCTCGGGTGGGGCGCAGAACGCCGGCGGGTCGGCCGGGGGCTTGCCCTGATGGCCGTCGCCATGCTCTGCCACGGTGCGTGGGACTCGATGGGCGCGATCGGCGGAACGCTCTTCGGCAGCAGCGCCGGCTCCGGTCTGCTCATGCCGCTGTTCCTCGTCGTGGAGGTCGGCATCGTCCTCTACGTCGCTCGGCTCGCGTCGTCGACCGAGCGGACCTGGATGCACGACCTGCTCGCCCCCGAGGTCGCCAATGGCACGTTGACCGAGGACGAGGTCGCGGCACTGGCAGGCTCGCGCCACCGACAGCGCAAGTACATCAAGAGCATCCACGGGCACCACGACCGCACGACCGCCAAGCACGTCCTCGCCGCGGCCCACGACCTTGCCGAAGCGATCGCCCGCGCGCTGGGCGCCGAGAACGACGACGTCGCCCTTTCCCGTTCGGAGGTCAGCCGCCTGCGGGCGCGGTAGAGGACCTGGACCTCGCCGGTGGGGGGTGCCGACCGGGCGGAGGCGGAGGGAGCGGCGAGGTCGGGAAAGGGCGCCGGGCTCCTCGGCGCGCCGTAGCTGCGGCTCGCGCCGACCGGGTGAGGTCGGGGCGGCGGGTCCTGCCCGGCGGATCCGCGTTCGGGGCCTCGCTCCTTCGCTGCTTCGCGGCCGGGGCTTCGTTGCTCATGGCGGCTTGCTGAACAGGTCGGGCTGGTCGGTGCCGTCGGGCGCCTGGCCGGGTGGGTCGGTGCCGGGCGGGTGCCATCGCCAGGTGCCGGGGCCGCCGGTGTAGGTGCAGCCGTGCAGCGTCTTGAGCATGTGGTGGTAGGCGCACAGACGGGCGAGATCGTCGAGGCTGGTGGTGTGGGTGATGGCCCAGCCTCGGCGATGGTCGATCTGGAGCCCCTTCGTCTGCCCGCAGCCGGGGACGATGCAGACGGGGTCGCGGGCTTCGAGGGCACGTCGTTGAGCGGCGGTCACCGTGCGGCCGTAGTGCACGACCGAGCAGATGTCGGTGCCCTTCTTGAGGATGAGCTCGATGGTGGCGTCGCCGAGCAGGGTCTGTGCGGAGGCGAGGTCGATGGGGCCGACGCCGGGGATCTCGCAGGTCTCGCCCGGGATCAGGTGGCCGCGCAGCAGCGGCGCGAGGTCGATGTTGAGGAACACCGTCGCCCGGGGAGCGCTCGTGGCTCTCGGTTGCGGTTTCCTCACCCGGTTCGGCGCGACGGCCGACCGGGCGGGTGGGTCCTGCCCGCGGGTTGTCCGTGCACCCCTGAGGTCTGGGTCGTCGGGCCGGTCCGGGTCGTTGGGCCGGTCCGGGTCTTCGGATCCGTCGGCGCGGTCGGCTCGCGGCCCGTCGGGAGCGCGGTCGTCGACGGTTGGGCCGGGGCGTTCGTCGGGGCCGACGTGGGCCGAGGGCACGTCCGGGGTGGTCGTCGGGTTCGGGCGGGGCGCCGCGTCGTCGCTCGGGCTCGTGTGGTCACCGATGAGCAGGTCGAGGGCATCCGCGGCGTAGGCATCGGGAGCCTCGCGGCGGCCTTCTCTGCGGGCGGCCTCGAAGGCGGCGCGTTCGTAGGGCTTGAGGGCTTCGAGGAGTCGGGCACCGGCTTCGACGGTGGTGCGCAGGTGGGTGTGGAAGGCGCCCTCTTCGTCGGTCCAGTGACGCAAGGACCGGCGGGCGTGGATCCGGCGGGTGCGCGCCTGGGCGTCGTGGTCGGCGGAGGACTTGGCCCGCTTCGCCTTGCGTTCCAGGGTCCCCACGTCGTCGGTCTTCGCCGCCGCGAGCAGGTCGTCTTCTGCTTCGGGGTTGACCGTCGCGGCATCGGCGATGGCGTCGGCCTGTCGGGGCGACAGCTCGCCGCGGCGCATCGCCTCGTCGGTCTGGGGCAACCGCCGGGCCCGCTTGGCGGTCCTCATCGCCCGTTGCGCCTCGCCGCGCTTGGCGCCGGTCTTCGCCGCGCCGTAGTCGGCGGCCGAGCGGTACCCGGCGGCCTTGTGCGCCTCGGTCTCCTCGATGCGCACCAGCGCCAGGGACTCGACGACGGCCAGGATCGACTTGGCTCGCGCCGCGTCGTGCAGGATCCGCTTGGCGTCGGATCCCGACAGGACCTTCGGGTCGAAGGACTGCGCGAACTGGGACACCGCGAGGAACAGGGAGTGGAGCTGGTCGGCTTCGCCGCCCACGGTCTGCTGCATGCCTGGCCTCCCCTCGAATCGGTCACGGACACCGTCATCGTCAACCCTCCAGGGAGCCGTTGCCGGGCCGGGAGGTGACGGTGAAGATGGTCCGCTCGAGTGGGGAACGGCCAGCGGCCTCTCGAACGTGTGTTCGAGCGTATCGTCATGGTCTGACAGGAACAACCCCGCAGCAGGGAATTCTGCTCGACGTCCGGAGACCGGCCACTGGCTCGGACATCGGCGTCACAGGAGACGTCCGATCGAGGGGACTCTTCGCGATCGTCGCCGTGGATCGAACGACGATCTCTGGGTGGGCGGACGTCGGGATCCGTCCGTCGGCGGCGACGCTGCTCACCCGTGGCCATCTCGTCACACCATGTGCCGGCAACGGTGGAAGGCGACACCCTCGCGACGTGGGGTGCCTACCGGCACCCAGGAGCCACGTGTCCTCGCGCTAGTCGTCGGTGATCTTCAGCGTGCCGCCGGGCCATGAGGGGGCCGGGTAGAAGACGTCCTTGGTCGCGATCACCTGCAGCGATCCGTCGTCGCTGCAGACCTGAGCTGTCGTGCCGCAGCCTCGGCGAACGACGAACTCCGGGTACAGCACCTGCATCTGGAGCGGAACTTCGTCATCGGTGGCCCAGCGGAGTGGCGTCGATAGCTCGAAGGACGGCAGTCCTGATGCATGGGCCGGATCGGATGGATCGATCCAAGACGCCACGAGGGTGGCCGCGCCGTCGCCCAGCGCGGCGCGCACGTCGTCGTAGATCGACAGGTGCAGCATCCAGGATCCTGAGATCACGCCGACCACGCCCGCTTCGTCGTCGGCGAAACGCTGCGCGCCAGCGTCGACCCTCTGGAAGTTCGCGATCCCGATCGCTCGGGCTCCTGACCCACCATCGTCGAGGACGATCGCTGCAGAGATGCCGGCTACCACGTCGTCGAGCGACGCGGACTCGACTCGGTAGGGATCGCCGTTGGGGAGAACGCCGCGGGCCACGCCTGCTTCAGGTGGGGTGGTAGCCGACGTTGCGTCGCTGGGTTGGTCGGTGTCGTCGGTGATGACCTGGACTGGCTTCGCTCGGTCATCTGGTCTGACACCGGGAAGGAACGCCCAGAGCCCACCGGCGACCACGGCCAGCGCCGCCACAGCAGTCGCGGCGCGACCCGCAGCGCGGCGACGGGCGCGCCGTCGAGCGATCGCGAGGACCTCGCTCATCGCGGGCACTCGAGTCGGCGTCTCGCGGATGGCCTTCTCCGCAAGGTCATCGAGGTCGAAGCTCATGGTCCCTCCTGGGATGGGATCGACTCGGAGAGCTCGATGCGAAGAGATCGGTAGGCGGCGCGGAGCGTCGAGGAGAGGCCTCCACGGGAGATTCCCATCACCTCGGCGATCTCCCGCTCTCGAAGGTGGCCCACATGTCGAAGCACGACCGCTTGCCGTTGCCGATCGGGAAGCCCCGCGACCACCAGCCACAGCTCCACGTCGGAAAGATGCTCGCTCTCGGCGCCATTGCGCAGGACGAGCTGGCGTTCCAGAGATCGCCGCCGCAGCCGCCGCCTCGCCACGTTGAAGGCCACGGCGAAAAGCCAACCGGTCGGCGACGCCATCGCCGAGACCGAGGGCCAAGCCTCATAGGCGCGAGCTACCGCCTCATCAGCCGACTCCTGGGCCAGATCGGTGTCGCCGAACGCAAGCGTCAACGCCGCGCCGAGACGTGGATGCACGGCCACGTACCACGTCTCGAAGCCATCACTGCCGTCCGTCATCGTCCAATGAAGTCACAGAGGACAGGAAATGCGCACTCCGAGTTGGTGGAGCTTCGCTCGTTCCTTCAGATGGATGGGCCCCCCGGAGGCCGCACCGGTGCCGGTTGCTCGGCACCTCGGCACCTCGGGACCGGGCGTCTCCTCTCAACCGGTGCCTCTGTCAGGTCCGCTCGGCGGTCGGTCAGGTCGGGTCGCTGAGGAGCTGCACCTCGCCGGTGCGGGCGCCGTCCTGGCGGAAGCGGAGGTAGCGGCGTCCCTCGGCCTCGATCGCGGCGAGCGTCCGCTTGGTGAGGTCCCGGCGCGCGCCCACGACCAGGGCCGGTCCGCCGTCGGGCGCGGCGCCGAGGGCGACCGACCACGTGGCTGCCACCTCGCCGTCGGCGAGCACGGTGCCCTTGAACGGGCGGTTCGTCTGCACGAACCCGGGCTGGTCGGCGGGGATGAACCGGGTGCGGTCGGCATGGGACAGCAGCAGGTTGTCGTACTCGGGCAGGTACCGCACCGGTGCGGGGGTGTCAGGGTCGGGCCGGGGCGCGTCGGGCAGGTCGAAGACCTCCTTGCCGGCCTCGTTCACGAACACCCGCAGGTCGCCGCGGAGGTCGTCGAAGACGGCACGCCGCGCGGGGAGTCGGGACCACGTGACGATGTCGGTGGGCGACGCGGGCCCGAACGCCGCGAGGTAGCGCCGCAGCACGTCACCGGGATCGGGCTCGCCACCCACCTCGACGCCGGTCCACGCTTCCAGGGGCGTCAGCGTGACCTGGAGCCGCTGGCCCCACACCCCGCGCGGCGGGATCTGCACGAGCGGGATCCGGTTGCGGCAGCCCAGCGCCAGTGCGGCGGGATCGAGGTCGGGGAACTGCTGGGCGAGCGCGGCGCGGAGCTGGCGACCCGAGAGGGGTCGGGCGGCGAGAAGCGGCTCGGCGAATGCCACGACCGGGGCGAGGTCGACGCCGACGAGGTGGTGCTTGAGCTCGCGGTGGCGACGCATCTCGTCGTCGAGGACCGGTTGCGCCAGCGGCCGGATCCACGCGGCGTCCTCGGCGGTGTGCAGGTGGATCGTGCCCCGGAGGGTCACGATCCGCACCAGCGTCCGGTCGGTGAGCAGGTCGCCGAGGTCGGTGGGCACGAACCCGTCGAGGCGCGACCACAGCGCGGTGTAGGGATCGAGAGGCTCCTGCGCCTGCATGCCGACGAGGTGGTGGACGACCGCTTCGACCCGCTGGTCGCCCCGTTCGAGCAGCCCCTGCCGAGCGAGCGTGGCGCGGTTGAGCTCGCGGTTCGACAGTCGGTCGGGCACCGTCTTCGTCTACCACCCGCAGGGGTCCTCGAGGGTGAGGCCTGCCTGCCTGCCTGCCTGCCCGCCTTCCTGTCTGGCGGCGCGGCCGACCCGGGCTCCGGGGTCAGACGCTCGAGATCAGGCTGATCACGACGCCCAGGGTCACGAGGATCAGGACGACGAGTCCGACGATCACCGGGTCAGCTCCACAGCGAGCGCCACGCCTCGAGGTCGGCGTCCAGGTCGGACGCCGTGGCGTCGATCGAGGTCATCACGTCGGTGACGTAGTCGTAGACGCCGACGGTCGAGGCCCGGTTGCTGTCGGTTCCGGCGACGATCCGCACACCGGCGTCGGCGAGGATCAGCGCGACCCGTGCCGACGGGCAGCGCCACCGTTCGCTGATCTCCACCGCGACGCCGGCCGCGGCCAGGCCCTCCGCGAGGCGGTTGATCTCGTCCACGGCGATCTCCTGCTCGGCGATTCCGACCTTGGGCAGGCACGAGAACAGGTGCGCGATCTGGATGCGAGGCGTGCGCGCCGCGCCGAGGAGCGCGTCGACGACGTCGCCGATGACCTCGTGGCGGTCGAGGGAACCGGTGAGCAGGTCGGTCCTCACCTCGGCCGGTTCCCGCAATCCGTGCCGGGTGGGCACGAGACGGTCGGAGACCAGGATCATGTCGATGCCGGAGATGTCGTCGGGCAGGTCGACGGTGCCGTCGACGGCGAGCAGTTCGGCCTCGACCGCCGCGATCAGGTCGATCTGAGCGGTCTCGCGGTACCAGGCGACCTCGTCGGCCCACAGGGGCGCCCACGTGGTGGACCGGTCCACGTGCTCGACCATGGCCAGCGAGGTCAGCCCGGCGTCGGTCGCCGCGATGAGGTTCTCGATCGGATGGGCCTTGCCGTCGGACCAGGTCGAGTGGACGTGGAGGTCGTGGCCGAGTCGGTTCATGTCAGGACGCTCCGATCCGAGCTCCGCAGTGACCGCGCCACCGAACGGACGAGCGCCGGAGCCATCAGCGGTTTGTGGAGGTACTCGCCGAGCCCGAGCATGCGGGCCCGTTCGGTGCTGTCGGGCGAGCTGTGCGCCGTCATCACGACGACGGGCAGGCCCGGCTCGATGGACCGCAGCACCCGAGCCAGCTCGAGTCCGTCGATCCCCGGCAGCACGAGATCGGTGACCACGGCATCGAACGGGCGGTCGGTGGCGGCAGCGGTGGAGAGGTCGAGGGCGCGCTCGGCGCTGGACACGAGCTCCACCCGGTAGCCGGCGCGTTCCAAGATGTACTCGACGAGGCAGCCGTTGTCGGGGTCGTCCTCGACGACGAGCACGCGTTCCGAACGCCGTCCGTCTGCCTGGTGGCGGTGGTCGGGACTGGGCTGGTCGGGACTGGGCTGCTCGGACACGGCAGCCACCGTCTGACGTGGGGAGCGCGTGGACGGGAGCGCAACGGTTGCAGGTCGGTTGTAGCGGTTCACACCCGAGCGGAACGGTGCTACAGGGCCACGCGGAGAGGTGACGGGGGTCGCGAGGAGCGCTTCGTCCGATCCTCGCTCCGGGCGCGAGCGATCGGACACGAGCGGTCCGAGGGTCGATGTCAGCGAGGCCGGTAGCGGTACCCGAAGCCGCGGACCGCCTCGATGGGTCCGTCGCCGGTCCAGCCGAGTTGGCGTCGCAGTCGCAGCACGGCGAACTTCACGCGGTCGGGTCCGGTGCCGGTCGGGTCCCCCCAGGCGTGGTCGAGCAGCTGATCGGCCGTCAGCACCTGGCCGGGATGCCGGACGAAGGTGTTGAGGAGGCGGAACTCGATCGGCGTGAGCTGGATCTCCCTGCTGCCCACCGTCACGAGCCGGGTCGCGTGGTCGATGCGCACCGTTCCGTCGTCGGCGACGGTCGAGTCCGGTCCCGGACCGGTCGACGCTCGGGCGCCGGACCCCCCGGGGCTGCGGCGGAGCAGCGCCGTGACGCGCGCCATGAGCTCCTGGTTGCCGAACGGCTTCGTGAGGTAGTCGTCGGCACCGGCCTGGAGCCCCCGAACCTTGTCGGCCTCGAGCCCGCGGGCGGTCAGCACGAGCAGCGGGACGTCGCTGACCTCTCGCACGCGGGCCAGCACCTCGAACCCGTCGAGGTCGGGGAGCCCGAGGTCGAGCACGACGGCGTCGGGGTGACGCTCGAAGAGGAGCCGCAGCCCGGCCCGACCGCTCGCCGCCGTCACGACCGCGTGGCCGGCGCGGGTGAGCAGCGTCTCCAGCAGCAGCTGGAGGTCGGCCTCGTCCTCGATGACGAGGACGGTCGCCGTGGGTTCGCTCACGACGCGGTCCGGTCTTCGCTCACGACGCGGTCCGGTCGGTGATCGGGATCTGGACGGTGACGGTGGTGCCGACACCGGGATGGCTCTCGAGGTCGATCGTGCCGTCGTGCAGTTCGACGAGCAGTTGCACGACGGCCAGTCCGAGGCCCGTTCCCGCCGTCGAGGTCGCGTTGCTGGCCCGAACGAAGCGGTCGAAGATCGTGGCCTGCTCGGCCCGCGGGATGCCGATGCCCGTGTCCTGGACCGTGATGCTCCAGGTGCCGGCGTCGTAGGCGCTCGTCACGTGCACCTCGCCGCTCGCCGGGGTGAACTTGATGGCGTTCGCGACGAGGTTGGACACGACCTGTTCGAGCCGTGCCGGGTCCGCCTCGAGCTCGGGTCCCGGTGTGTGGTGGGTCTCGATGGTGAGTCGCGCCGCGTCGGCGGCGGGTTCGAGCGCGGCGACGGCGTCGTCGACGATCGACGCGACCTCGACGGGTAGCGGGTCGAGCCGGAGGTGTCCCACGCCGGCCTGTCCGAGCAGGAGGAGATCGCCCACGACGACGAGGAGCCGGTTCGCGTTCGTCGAGATGATCCGGGTGAACTGCTCGCGGTCGTCCTCGGGCATCGACGGATCGTCGAGCAGGAGCTCGGCGAAGCTGATGATCGAGGTCAGGGGGGTGCGCAGCTCGTGCGACACGGTGGCCACGAGCTGGGTCTTCAACCGGTCGAGCTCGAGCAGCGACCGGTTCTGCTCCTCCAGCTGGCGGCGCGCCTGTTGCTGGTCGAACTCGAGCTGCTTGCGGCCGGTGATGTCCCGGTAGATCCACAGGTGGCTGCGGGCCTGTTCGTTGCCGTTCTCGTAGATGGGCACGTAGTCGCGGCTGAGGAACCGGCCGTTCGACAGCTGGATCTCGACGTCGAGATCGGGCACGCCCGCCGCGAGCAGAGCTTGCCGCCGCTCGAGCGCGGCCTCGCCGTCGGCGAAGACCGACCGCTCGGTGGCGACGAGCTGTCCGGCGTCGACGCCGATGAGCTCCGACGGGTCCATCGGGACGCTGAAGAGCTCGGTGTGGGTCTGGTTGGTCATCACGAGGTGCTCGTGCTCGTCCTCGAGCCACACGCCCGCCGGGAACCGGTCGATGACGGATCCGAGCTGACGGGTGAGCTCCTCGAGGCGGGCGTTCGCTTCGGCGATCTCTTGTTCGGCTTCTCGTCGCGCCGTGATGTCCCTGCTCTGGAGCACCAACGCACCCACGTCAGGGTCAGCCAGGAGGTTGACGCCGGTGTTCTCCATCCAGAGGTACCGGCCGTCGATGGACCGCACGCGCACCACGATGGTGCCCGCGGTCCCGCCGTGGGGGTCCGCGTCGGTGAGCGCGTCGAGCGCGGCCTCGGCCTGCGCGTAGTCGTCGGGATGGACGAGCGACAAGATGCCGGCCGGGGGCATGTGCCCGCTCGGATAGCCGAGCGGACCGCCGAGCGTGGAGAACATCCAGTGCCCATCGGGTCGCACGAGGCTGACGAGCTCTTCGGACGACTCCATGATCTTGCGGAACCGCCGTTCGCTCTGGGCGATGTCGATGACGTCGGGACCGACATCGGAGGCCGTCACGTAGCGGATGACCAGGGTCTGCCCGTCGACGCGGGCCACGCGGAGCACGACGCTCACCCGGACCTCGGATCCGTCCTTGTGGACGTAGGCACCGTCGATGCGCCGATCGAGGTAGCTCCCGGCCTCGACCGCGCTGAGCGCGATCCAGGCCCGGCGTCCGACGGCGCGGAGAGCGGGTGGGTAGAAGATGCCGATGAACTCCTGACCGAGCATCTCGGCGCGGGTCCAGCCGAACGTCGCCTCCGCGGCAGGGTTCGCATCGACGATGCGCCCGTCGAGGTCGCAGACCACGACGGGGTCGAGCGCCTCTTGCACGACTGCGTGCTGGATCGCCGCGTCCACGGAGCGCAGCGTACGCGCCGGGGCGACCCGATCCGTGCTCTGATCAGGACCATGTCTGCCACCGAACCGCTCACCAGTCCGCTCGGCTGGGAGCCGACCTGCTTCGACGTCGGGCGGTCCGACGGCGTGGCCGAGATCCGCTGCAACCGTCCCGACGCCCTCAATTCGATGATCCCGGCGTTTTGGACCGAGCTGCCGCGCATCGTGCACGACCTCGACGACGGTGCCACGCGATGCATCGTGATCTCGTCGACGGGCCGTCACTTCAGCGCCGGCATGGACCTCGCGGTGTTCGCCGACCCGAACGGACCGCTCGACGGCGGTGGACCTGGTGACGGTCCACCGGTCGAGATCGGTCGGAAGCGGGCGTGGTTGCGCCAGCTGGTCCAACTGCTCCAGGCGAGCTTCACCGCGCTCGATGACGTCCGGGTCCCGGTCCTCGCCGCCGTCCAGGGTGGATGCGTGGGCGGTGCCGTCGATCTCGTCACCGCCGCCGACTGCCGGTACGCCACCGAGGACGCCTTCTTCGTCGTCCAGGAGATCAACATCGCGATGACGGCCGACGTCGGGACCCTGCAGCGCCTCCCCAAGATCATCCCCGAGGGCGTCGCTCGCGAGCTGGCGTACACCGGTCGCCGGATGCGGGCGATCCGGGCCCGGGAGGTGGGTCTCGTGAACGAGGTGTTCCCGACCCAGGACGCGATGCTCGAGTCGGTGCGTGAGGTGGCCCGGGAGATCGCGTCGAAGAGCCCGCTTGCCATGTGGGGGACCAAGCAGATGCTCAACTACGCGCGGGACCACACCGTGCGCGACTCGCTCGACTACATGGCCTCCTGGCAGTCGGGCATGTTCCAGCCCGGCGACATGGTCGAGACCATGGCCGCCCAGGCCGAGGGGCGTGGACCGGTCTTCCCCGATCTCGAACCGCCACCGACCGGGTTCTGAACCGGGCTGGTCCGGCCGGTCGGCCGGCCGGTTGGTTCGCCGGCGGGGTGACCGGCGGGGTGACCGCGCGGCGGCGCGGGCTCAGATCGCGTCGTCGGTGCGGGGGAGGAAGTCCCACTGCTGGTCGCTCACCTTGACGAGGGTGGCCGAGATCCAGCCGCCCAGGGCGCTGAAGTGCGTGTCGAGGATCGATCCGTCGGCGAGCGCGTCCTCGCCGAGCTCGTAGGAACCCTCGTAGCAGACCTCGAGCGCGTAGGCCGGATCGGTGAGGTCGAGCGCGTAGCTGACCTCGACGGTCGGCGCTCGCCGGACGAGGGTCTCGGCGCCGATCTCGGGACTCGATTCGGGGAGCGCGGCGTAGAAGGCCGGGAGGTCGGGGTGGCTGGCGAGCCGTTGCGCGCGCAGCACGATGCTGATCTCGATGCGGGGGACCTCGGGCAGGCCCTCGCCGATGTACCAGAGGCGATAGGCCGTCTGGGACCACGTCGGCCAGTCCAGGTTGATGTCGACCTGGAACCGCGGCGGCAGACCTTCACCGGGGAGTCCGTAGCTGGTCTCCCAGGTCATGTCGCCGAGCAGGACGTCGACCTTGAACTGCTCCTCGACGGCCTGTCGTTCGAGCAGCGCGTTCTCGAAGGCATCGCGGAGCGCGCCGATGGCGTCGGTGAAGACGTGGTCGAGCATGGTGCCCGCAGGGTAGTCGTCGGTCCATCGGCCCCGGCATCGGGCGATCGCCGCCCCATCTACGTGCACCCTGGTGGTGTCAGGTACGTTCCGAGGCTTGCTGTTCCCGACCATCGACTTCGCCGTCTTCTTCCTCGTGGTGTTCACGGGTAGCTGGTTGTTGCGTCCCCACCCGAAGCCGTGGCGCTGCTTCATCCTCGCCACGAGCCTGTTCTTCTACGGCTACTGGGATTGGCGGTACGTCTTCCTGCTGGTCGGCTCGATCGGGTTCAATTGGTGGGTCGGCCAACGGGTGCACGACGCGCTCGGTCCCGACGGCGCGCGCACGAGCCGGAGCAAGTGGCTCGTCCGGGGAGCGGTCGCGGTCAACCTGGTGGCGCTCGGCTACTTCAAGTACGCCGAGTTCTTCGTCGTCACCGCCAGCGAGCGGATGCAGGCGCTCGGGCTCGACGTCGACTCGCCGTTGCTCAACATCGTGCTGCCGGTCGGCATCTCCTTCTTCACCTTCCAGGCCATCAGCTACGTCATCGACATCGGCCGCAGCGAGTGGCGTGACCCCATGCCGCTGCTCGACTTCGCTGTCTACCTGTCCTTCTTCGCCCACCTGGTCGCCGGTCCGATCGTCCGGGCGAGCGAGTTCGCCTGGCAGTTGGACGAGCGGCCCGACCCACGCCACGTCGAGTCCTCCGAGGCGTTCATGCTCATCTTCCGGGGCATGTTCAAGAAGGTCGTGATCTCGAGCTACATGGCCACGATCGTCGACCCGGTCTTCCAGTTCCCCGGCGCCCATTCGGGCTGGGAGGTGCTGTGGGCCATCTACGCCTACGCGATCCAGATCTACGCAGACTTCAGCGGCTACACGGACATCGCGATCGGCGTGGCCCTGCTTCTGGGCATCCGCTTCCCGCAGAACTTCGATGCGCCGTACCGGTCCCTGTCGGTCCAGGAGTTCTGGCGGCGATGGCACATGACGCTGTCGCGCTGGTTGCGCGACTACCTCTACATCCCGCTCGGAGGGAACCGGGGCTCGACCCTGTTCACGTATCGGAACCTCTTCTTGACGATGGTGATAGGCGGCTTGTGGCACGGCGCCAACTGGACCTTCGTGGTGTGGGGCGCGATCCAGGGCGCGGCGCTCATCGGCGAACGGGTCGTCAAGGGCCGCTGGAGGCCGCTCGGCCTGCCGCCCCGGCTCGTGTCGGGACTCCAGTGGTTCTACACGTTCAACCTCGTCGCCCTGGCCTGGGTGTTCTTCCGTGCCACGTCGATCGATGCCGCCTTCGATGTCCTGGGTCGCCTGCTGCCGAGCGGTGCGCCGGTCGGCGGAGCGGCCGGGCTGGTGACCTTGGTGACCATCGGTACGATCGTGGCCATGGTTGCATCCCAGTTCGTCCCGCCGTCGGTCGCGGTCGACGCCGAGCGCCGGTTCGGTCGCCTCGCTCCCGCGGTCCAGGTGGTCGCGCTTGCCGCCGGGCTGGTGCTCGTCAACGCCCTCGGTCCCGAGGGCATCGCCCCGTTCATCTACTTCCAGTTCTGAACCGGCGAGCCATGACCACCTCCCTCGACGGTGACCGAACGTCGGACGAGCTGACCGATAGCGTTGTGGTCCCGTGAGCGACGACCTCCCACCGGACGACGACCTCCCGAGCATGTCCGAAGGCGAGCTGCTGGGTCCGCCCGACGGGGTCGAGCACCTCGACGAGCGGGGACACGCCCACATGGAGGTCGACGACCCCTACGAGGTCCCGCCCGCCGAGCTCGAACCGACTCCCGAACCGACTCCCGAACCGGACCCCGGCGATTCGATGGACCTCACCGACGGTGGGACCGTGCGGTCGGTCTCCTCGACCGGACCGACCGGACCGACCGGGGGAGCCCGCGATGGGTCGGATCCGCATCGCGGCGGGCACCGGTCACGGTGGGGCTGGCGCTCCCTGGTGCGCCCGATCGATGTCGACCGACCGGGCACGATGCCCGCCGGCATGATCCTGGTGATCGTCCTCCTCGCCTTCGTCGTCGCCGCCCTGGTGAACGCGGACGCGACGCTGCGCAAGAGCCAGGCCCGAGGCGACGGGTTCCGCCAGGAGGTGGCCGCGGCGGTCGCCGACGTGAGCGGGTCGCTCCACCTCACCGCGCCCCGGAACCTCCTCGACGAGGCGATGGGCCGGTCGGTGGGCGCAACCCCCGGGCTCGAC
The DNA here is from genome assembly GCA_964525005.1 of uncultured Rhabdothermincola sp. Taxonomy (GTDB): domain Bacteria; phylum Actinomycetota; class Acidimicrobiia; order Acidimicrobiales; family Acidimicrobilacustridaceae; genus CAZALT01. The sequence continues at coordinate 19,707 of CAZGEF010000002.1, read as the reverse complement.
GAGCTGCTCGCCGAGCAGGAGGTCGAGTCGTCGCCGGAGGGCTCGGTCGTCGACGGAACCACCGCGACGACAGGGACGACGGTCCCGCAGCCGCCCGCGCTGCGCACGCCGACGCCGGACGATCCGCTCAAGATGTACATCGGCGGCGACTCGGTCCTCGGATCGATGGGGGTGCAGCTCCAGCCGATCGCGGCCAGCACCGGCCTGTTCACGCCGAGCCTCGACTACAAGGTGGGGACCGGACTCGTCCGTCCGCAGTTCTACAACTGGCCCGAGCACCTCGTGAAGGACGTGATCCCCGGCGAGGATCCCGACGTCATGGTGCTCATGTTCGGAGCCAACGACGACCAGAACATGGAGCTCGACGGCGGCACGGTGCTCACCAAGTACACGACCGAGTGGTACACGGAGTACCGCAAACGGGTCGGTGGCCTGATGGATCTGCTCAAGAGCCCCGACGACGACCGTCTCATCGTGTGGGTCGGCTCGTCGCCCAACGGGCCGGGGTCGCAGATCTCGAACCAGGACGTCCTCAACTACATCTACTGGTCCGAGGCGCGGTCTCGGCCGTGGGTCAGCTACGTCGACACCTATGCGTTCCTCGGCTGGGACAGCTTCACCTTCGTCGGCAACCAGACCAACGCCGACGGGGTGACCCGGAACATGTACCAGAAGGACAACCTGCACCTGGCCACGACCGGGGCGCAGCGACTGGCGTGGGGCGTGATGCGCCACCTCGGTGAGCTCATCGACCTGTCGAGCACCCAGAAGGAGCCGCCCCCGTCGGAGTCGGCGCCCGACTCGGTCCTCGAACGTGAGACCCTGCCGACCCCGGAGGCCGACACCGGAGCCTGATCCGGTCAGCCGGTTCTGCCGCTGCCGCGCTGCCGGGGCCGGGGCCCGAGCTCAGGGGTGGCTGGCGGTGACGGTGGTGTCGATGCCGCCCCGGACGTTCCAGATCGTCTGGACCGTGGCTCGTCGCGGGGCGATCGCGGCGACGACGTCGTCGAGGATGCGGTTGGTGACGTCCTCGTGGAACGCACCCTCGTCGCGGAAGCTCCAGATGTAGAGCTTGAGCGACTTGAGCTCCACGATGTGCTGATCGGGCACGTACGAGAGGCGGATGGTGGCGAAGTCGGGCTGGCCCGTCATGGGACACAGGCACGTCAGCTCGGGCGTCTCGCAGAGCACCTCGTAGTCACGGCCGGGATGGGGGTTGGGCACCGCGAGCAGGTCCTTGGAGGCCTGGGCCTTGGAAGGGGGTTGGATCGACACGGCCGGTAACGCTACCGCCACCCACGGCCGCTGCCGGCCCGGCGGTCTGCCGTCGCGTGCGTACCTGCCCGGAGCGGCGAGATCGAGGGTGGCAGGCGGAGAGATCAGGCGGTGATCTGCCAGAGGAGGAAGCCCAGGGCGTCGGCGAGCTCGTCGGCCTGCTTGGACACGGGCTTGCCTTGACCGTGACCCGCCCGGGACTCCTGACGCAGCAGGATGGGTCGCTCGGTCGGGCACGAGGTCGCCGCCTGGAGGCGCGCCGCCATCTTCCGGGCGTGGAGGGGATCGACCCGGCTGTCGCCCTCGGCGCTGGTGAGCAGCGTCGCGGGATAGCAGGTGCCGTCGACCACCCGGTGGTAGGGCGAGTAGGCGTGGAGCCAGGCGAATTCCTCGGCCAGGTCGGGATCGCCGTACTCGGGGATCCACAACCTCGCGATCAGGAAGCGGTGGTAGCGGACCATGTCGAGCAGCGGAACCGCGATCTGGACCGCTCGGCACAGGTCGGGTCGTTGCGTCATCGCCGCGCCCACGAGCAGCCCGCCGTTGCTGCCACCCCGGATGGCGAGGCGATGACGAGACGTGAACCCTTCGTCGACCAACCAGTCGGCTGCGGCCGAGAAGTCGTCGAAGCTCTGCTGCTTGTGCTCGCGCATGCCGGCGCGGTGCCACGCCTCGCCCTCCTCCGCTCCGCCACGGATGTTGGCCACCGCGTAGATGCCCCCCGCATCGCACACGGCGACGACGGCCGCGCTGTAGGTCGGACCGAGGCTGATGGAGAACCCGCCGTACCCGGTGAGCACGCAGGGCGTGTCCGGCCCCGGCTGGGTCCCTGCGGCGTAGACCAGGAACATCGGGACCTCGGTGCCATCCGTGCTGGGATAGCGGACCTGCTGCACGACGTAGTTCCCGCGCGGACCCGAATCCGAGCTGTCGGCGACGCCGAGGCGGCTCCACTCCTCGATCTCGGTGCGGGTCCACCGCCAGGTGGCCGCCGGCGTGGCGAACGACGTGAACGAGAAGAACGCCAGATCGTGGTCCGGGCTCGCGCTGAGCCCGGCCAGCGACCCCATCTCGGGCAGCGCGACCGGCTCGTGACCACCGCCGTCGTGGCCGTAGCGGTCGAGTCGCGAGACCGCCGACTCCGAGGAGAGCACCAACAGCGACTGCGAGGTCGCGGCGACCGCGTCGATCACGCGGTCGGACTCGGCGACGATCGTCTCCCAGTTGGCGTGCCACGCCTGGGCGAGGGGCGCGCGCACGACACGTCCACGATCGGCGCCCAGCGTGGTGAGCCCGATGACGTGCCGACCGACGATCTCGAGCGAGGACACCGCATCGATCCCCTCGATCAGCACGGTGCGCGACCCGGTGCTGAGATCGAGGAGGTGGATGTCGATCCGGCTCCACCCCAACGACAGGTGGACGAGCAACCACCGGCCGTCCTTCGAGATCGTGACGTTGGGCCAGGCGGTCTTGTCAGGGAGGTCGCCCCAGATCAGCTCGTCCTTCTCCCATGGCTCGCCGAGCCGGTGCCAGTAGACCTTGCGCCAGTACTGGGCATCGACCGGCTCGACCTCTGACGGGTCGGGGTAGCGGGTGTACGCGAAGGCATCGCCCTCCGGTGCCCACGCGACCGAGGCCGCCCGGGTGTGGGGGATCCGATCTCGCGCGTGGACACCGGCGTCGACATCGAAGACGTAGAGGGTGCTGTGCTCGTCGCCCCCGATCGACAGGCCGTAGGCCACGAGCCGCCCGTCCGGCGACGGGTGGTACCAGTCGATGGCCGCGGTCGCGTCCCCGGTGAGCTCGACGGGGTCCACGACGACGTCGAAGGCGCTGGGCACGCGGTCGGCGCGCACGACGAGGACCGCCTGGTCGTAGGAACCCCACCGCTCGAGCGAGAAGACCCGCTGTCCGGCGACGCGGCACGCGACCGACGAACCCGATCGAAGGAGCCGCGTGAGGGACCGGTGCAGGTCGGCGCGGCCGGGAAGGCGCTCGAGCAGCGCCGAGGTGCGGGCGTTCTGCGCGGCGGTCCAGGCGCGCGTGTCCGCCCCGTCGGCTTCGAGCCAACGGTAGGGATCGGCCACGGCGATGCCGTGGAGCATCTCGGCGGGGTCGTCGATCCGCGCCGGTGGGGCGGGAGTGACGGCGACGCCGATGGCTGTTCGGCCGCGAACGGGAGCCACGACGTCAGGGCCGGGCGCTGCAGGCGTTGCGTTCGCCGGTCGGGCTGCTCCGGACGGGCGCGTCAGCTGCCGTTGGGCTTCTTGCCGTGGTTCGCCTTGGTCCGACGCTGCTTGGCCTTCTTCTTCTGGGTGCGCTTCGACATGGCGGACCAAGCTAGGCGTTCGCGTGGCCCGCGGCCCAACCGAGCAGGTCGTCGGCTCCCCAGGTGTTGACGATGCGCTCGATGGGGACCTCGTGGGCCGCCGCCTTCTCGCATCCGTAGGCCTGCCACTCCAGCTGGCCGGGGGCATGCGCGTCGGTGTCGATGGCGACCTTGCAGTCCCACTCGAGGGCGAGGGCGAGCAGCTCGTCGGGCGGGTCCTGTCGCTCGGGGCGGCAGTTGATCTCGACCGCCGTGTCGAACTGGGCGCAGGCGGCGAACACGACCTCGGCGTCGAAGTTCGACTGGGCCCGTACGACCTCGGAGGTGCCGAGCGTGGGTACGCCGCTCTTGGTGCGGGTGGGCTTGAGCTTGCGGCCCGTGCAGTGGCCGAGGATGTCGACATGGGGGTTGGCGACGGCCATGACGAGGCGCTTGGTCATGTCCTTGCCGTCCATCTTGAGCTTCGAGTGGGCGCTGGCCACGACGACGTCGAGGCGCTCGAGGAGGTCGACGTCCTGATCGAGCGAGCCGTCCTCGAAGATGTCGACCTCGATGCCGGTGAGGATGCGGAACGGCGCCAGCGTCGCGTTGACGTGGTCGACCTCGTCGAGTTGGGCGAGCAGCCGGTCGCGGTCGAGGCCGTGCGCCACGGTGAGGCGGGGTGAGTGGTCGGTGAGCACGAGGTAGTCGTGGCCGAGGTCGATGGCGGTGCGGGCCATGGCCTCGACCGAGGCGCCGCCGTCGCTCCAGGTGGAATGCGAGTGGCAGTCGCCCCGCAGCGCGTCGCGGTAGGGGCGGGCCTCGGGGGACAGCTCGATCGCCGTCCCGTCCTCGAGGCGCGTGAGGTACCGCGGCTCGTCGCCGAGCACGGCGTCGGTGATGACCTGGCCGGTCGACGAGCCGATGCCGGGCAGGTCCTCGAGCGTCCCGTCCTGGACGCGGGCGGCGACCTCGTCGTCGCCGAGCTCGTCGACCAGGTCCGCGGCCTTGGTGAAGGCCCGGACCTTCTGGGAGGGCGCGAGCGCCCGGTCGAGGAGGTACATGACCCGACGGAGGTCGGCGGCCGGCGAGCGGACCGGAGCAGGTGAGGCCATCACGCCACCCTACCGACCCCCGACGACGACGCTTCTGGCTGGGAAGACGTGCCAAATGCGGCGCGTCTTCCCAGCCAGTACGCCAGGAGGGAGGGGTGTCGCCAAGCTGTAACGTGACCCGCCGTGGAAAAGTTCGGGTTCGTCGGACTCCCCAACGCGGGGAAGTCATCGCTGTACAACGCGCTGTCGGGGGCGAGCGCGCTCGCCGCGCCCTATGCGTTCGCCACCAAGGAGCCCAACGTCGGCATGGCCAAGGTGGTCGACGAGCGGCTCGATCTCCTGTCGGCCATGAGCAACACCAAGAAGATCGTTCCGGCGTCGGTGCAGTTCGTCGACATCGGGGGGCTGGTCGAGGGGGCCAGCACGGGTGAGGGCCTGGGCAACAAGTTCCTGGCCAACATCCGCGAGGTCGACGCCATCGTCTTCGTGCTGCGGGCCTTCGTCGACGACGACGTCCCCGGCCCGTCCGACCCGCTCGAGCACCTGCGCATCGTCGAGACCGAGCTCGCGCTCGCCGACCTCGAGACCGTCGAGAACCAGATCGACAAGAAGCGAAAGGCGGCGAAGGGCGACAAGACCCTCGTCGAGGAGGTGGCAGCACTCGACCAGGCGCTCGCCGTCCTCTCCGAAGGCAGCCCGCTGTACCGCAGCGATCTCGACGCGGAGACCCGTGGCCTGCTCAAGCCCTACTTCCTGCTCACCAACAAGCCGGTGCTCGCCATCGTCAACGTGAGCGAGGACGACCTCGAACGAGGCGACGAGCTCGCCGCCCCCGTCAGGGCCGAGCTCACCGGCATCCGCGATGCATCCGGTGGCGACCTGGGCGCCGAGCAGAACGTCGTGCCGATGTGCGTCCAGCTTGAGGCCGAAGCGGCCCAGGTCGCGCCCGACGAGCGGGCCGAGATGCTCGAGGCGTTCGGGCTGGGCCAGGGTGCGCTGCCGACCTTCCTCCACACCGCGTATCGCATGCTCGGTCTGCGCACCTTCTTCACCACGGGCGAGAAGGAGACCCGGGCGTGGACGTTCCGGGCCGGTTGGAAGGCGCCGCAGGCCGCGGGGGTCATCCACACCGACTTCGAGCGGGGCTTCATCCGGGCCGAGGTCATCCACTGGGACGAGCTGCTCGAGGCGGGGTCCTGGGCCAAGGCCCGTGACGCCGGCACGCTGCGCGTCGAGGGCAAGGACTACGAGGTCGTCGACGGCGACGTCCTCGACATCCGGTTCAACGTGTAGGCGATGGCGTGGCTCGTGTGCGACGGTCGGGTGCTCGCCACGGTCGAGGTCGCCGATTCGGTCGGCACCCGCACCCGAGGCCTGCTCGGACGCGACGGGATCGAGGGCGCGATCCTGCTCGCTCCGGCCCGTTCGGTCCACACGGTGCGCATGCGGTTCGCCATCGACGTGGCGTTCCTCGACGCCGAACGGCGGGTGCTCCACGTGAGCACCCTGCGGCCGAACCGGTTCAGCCGGGTCGTGTGGCGGTCACGGTCGGTCGTCGAGGCCGAGGCCGGATCGTTGGAGCGATGGGGCCTCGCCGTGGGCGATGTCGTCGAGATCCGTGAGGGAGAGGTGTCGTGACGGCCGAGGGCCCCGAGGACGGGAGCGTTCCTGGTCCTGCCGCTGGTCCTGGTCCCGTACCCGAGCGCCCGGCGACCGGGCGTCGGGCCGCGCTCGTGCTCGTCGGGACGCCGATCGGCAACCTCGGCGACCTGACCTTCCGTGCCGTCGACGAGCTCGGAGGGGCCGATGCGATCGCGTGCGAGGACACGCGTCGCACCGGGCGCTTGCTGAGCCACCTCGGCATCGCCGCTCCCGCGTTGATCGTGGTGAACGACCACACCGAGCGGGACCGGGCCCACACCGTCATCGAGCGGATCGGGCGGGGTGAGCGCGTCGTGCTCGTCACCGATGCGGGCATGCCCGCCGTGTCCGATCCGGGAGAGCGGCTGGTGGCGGCGGTCCTCGCGGCCGATCTGCCGGTCGAGGTCGTGCCGGGCCCGTCCGCCCCCGTCGCCGCGTTGGCGCTGAGCGGACTGCCGACGAGCCGCTTCGTGTTCGAGGGGTTCCTCCCCCGCAAGGGCAGCACCCGGCGGGAGCGACTGGCCGAGGTGGCGAGCGAGCGCCGCACCGTCGTGGTCTTCGAGGCCCCGCACCGGCTCGCCCGTACGCTGCGCGACCTGGTCGACGTGTGCGGGGCCAACCGCCCGATCGCGGTCGCCCGGGAGCTGACGAAGCTCCACGAGGAGGTGTGGCGCGGCACGCTGGCCGAGGCGGTGGACTGGGCCGAGACGTCCGATCGGCGCGGTGAGATCGTCCTGGTGGTCGAGGGTGCGCCCGCGCCGGTCGCGGCCGACGACGAGGCGCTGGTCGGCGCCCTCCGCACGCGGCTCGGGAACGGCGCGTCGACGCGAGATGCCGTCGCCGAGGTCGCCGGCCGCTTCGGCGTGGCCAAGCGTCGCGTCTACGACCTCGCGCTCGGGCTCGCCGCCGGATCGGAGACCTGACCCACCGGTCGCCCCGGTCGTCGGACAGGCGGCGAATACGGGGCGATCAGGAGAGGGCGAGCCGATCGAGCACGACGGACTCCAGGTCGTAGAACGGCTTGGCCGGACCTTCGTCGTCCCACCACCGGTCGGCATGGACCACGATGGCCGAACCGCTCGAGCCGTCGACGGCGAAGCTGCCCGACGCCGAGTCCAGCCCGAACCGCTCGGCCCGCAACCACTCGTCGACCCGCTCGCAGGGACACAGCGGCGTCAGCCCGATGCCGTAGTACCGGTAGGCGCTCGTCGGCGCGAAGCGCGACATCGACGCGACGGAGCTCGGGTCGAGCCCTTCGGTGAAGATCCAGTGCACGAGCCGGGATCCGGCGGCCGGCTTGAGCGCCACGCCGCCGCTGGACCAGAGGCGACCCCGGTAGCCGTGCCCGTCGGGGTCGGTCACGTGGTCGGCGGGGTAGTCGTCCTCGTCGAAGCTGATCGGCACGCCAGCCCTCGCCGCGAAGGACTCCATGGCCTCGCTCCAGGTGGTTCCCGATGCCCGTTCCAGGGCGAGCGCGAGCACGAAGTACCCGGTACGCGAGTACGCGAAGGACACGCCCGGCGGCTTTCGCAGCTCGCCGCGCTCGACGAAGGCGTCGATGTCGGCGCGCGGGTCGGCCTCGACGAGGTCCACCTCCTCGTCGATCGGCACGCCGGCCGTGTGACGGGCCAGTTGCTCGAGGGTCATCTCGGCGGCGGACGGGACGTCGGGGATCCAGCGGCTCACGGGGTCGTCGAGGCGCACCGTGCCGTCCTGCACGAGCTCCATCAGCCAGGCCGAGGTCAGGACCTTCGTCATCGACCACCAGGGGATGGGGGCGTCGTCGCCTCCGTAGCGGGTCACGGTCACGTCGTCGCCGTCGATGGCGAGACGGAGTCGCTCGGTGGAGCCGTCCGGTGCCGTCACCGCGAGGTCCACCCTGGTGGTGCCGATCGCGTCGAGGGCGTCGCGGTTGCCGTCGACCCAGGTGAGCAGCACCTCGGGAACCGACTGCTCACCGAGGGCTGCTCGCAGCGCGGTGCGGTCGGCGGCGCTCATCTCGTCCTGCGACGAGAGGGCGTCCTCGATGAGCCCGGCGCGCGCGACGACGCCGACCCCCGACATGGGGGCCTGCACGCCGGCGCTGGTGTCGGGGGCCGCGACGACGCCGAGGACGGCGAGGGCCAAGCCGATGGGGACGATGGCGTGCGACACGCGTCGTGCGGGTCGCCGAGGGCCCGGCGCAGCGCGCCGCCGCCGGGCCGCGAGGTCCTCGACCGGTCCGACGACCACGACCGCCGCGACCACGATCGTCACGACGACGGCGAGGGACAGGACCGCCCGCACCGGCAGCGATGTGACCCGATCGTCGACCAGGTGCTGGGCGGCGACGAGCCCGAAGCCCTGCCAGAGGTAGATGGTGAGCGCGCGACGGTTGAGCCGGTCGATCGGGCCCTTCCACCGGTCCGCCTGTCCGGTGAGCGGACCACGGAACGCCGCGACCAGGAGGAGACCGGCCGCGCCCACGAGCATCGTGAGCAGGTACGAGCGGTTCACGATGCCGTCGTCGGGCCCGAGTCGCTGCCACACGAGCAGCGCCGTCGCTCCGGCGGCGAGCGCAGCCGCGACGGTCAGGCGCCGGGGCACGCTCCCACCGCCGGGTCGGTAGACCATGCCGGCGAGCACGAACGGCGCGTAGGCCGCGGCGTCGCCCACCGCCAGCGACACGACGTTGCCCCTCTCGGCCCAGTACCAGACCCCGACGCCGACGACCGCGGCGACGGCGACGGAGCCGGCCCCCAGGCGTCGCGCCACCCAGGTGAGGATGCCTCCTGCCAGGACGAACCAGATGTAGGCCCGGACGTACCAGAGCGGGATCCACAGGCCGGGCATGGTGGCGCTGCCCACGGGGTCGGTGAGGGGGACCAGCCAGGGCAGGAGGTCGGTGACCCCGGGCCGCCACCCGGACGCGACCATGGCCACGATGCAGGTCGCCGCGTAGCACCAGTACGGGATGAGGAGACGGGTCGCTCGTCGGTGCAGTGTGGTCCACCAGCCGTGTCCCTCGATCGAGCGCCGCAGGAGCGACCCGGTGGCGAAGAACATCGCCGGCATGGCTGGCACCCAGCTCAACCAGGCCCACGACCAGGTGTGCCAGAGCACGACGCGGATGACCGCGACCACCCGGACGAGGTCGATCAGGGAATCCCTGCCGGGCCCCGCGGCCGGCGCGGCCGGACCGGAGGACGGTCCGGGTGAAGGATCGGGTGGGAGCGCGGGTCTCGTGGCGGAGCTGATGCCGCAGGCTATTGCACGGGCTGGCGCGTGGGGCAACAGGCAGGCTGCCGGCAGGCAGGTGGGGGGCCGAGGTCGCGCCGGGCGGGGATGCTCGCGAGCTCTGGGTCAGAAGCCGGAGATGCGGGTGCCGGCTCCGGTCCGACACGCGATCTTGGGAGACCATCCGTCGGGAGACGCCTCGACCAGGATCATGGCGCGGCTGAGCTCCGGGTGGCCCTCGATCACGGCCTTCATCTCCCGCTCGGCGACGTGGCGCACGCTGTTGTCGATCCGGCCGAGCTGCCTCGAGTAGAGCCGGACCACGACGCGACTGCGGACGTAGTCGACCTTGGCGATGTCGCGCTGCGGTCCGTCAGCCCCGGTGATCGTGCGCCAGCAGTCGTCGGGGGTCCGGATCGGGCCGGCCTGATCGTTGACGAGACCGGCGAGTCGGCCGAGGTCTCGATAGGGATACCGCTGGACCGGTCCCGGTCCGGGCAGACCGGTGAACCCGGTGACGGCCAGCGTGGCGACCACCAGGCCGACCGCGGTGGCGAGGCCGATCAGCCCGCGGCGCCGGGCGGTGCCTGTTCGGTCGGCCCCACCCGGATCGTCAGGGGGCTCTTCGGCGGCCGAGGGGTGCTCGGGTCCCGATGCGTGCGCCACGGTGCCGGTCACGGTTCGAGAGTGTCGCGCGCCGGCGCGCCGTTCGTCGTGGCGGTCGGCCTGGTCTCACACCACGGCGGCCGGGTCGACCGGCCCGCCGGTCGGCGTGCTCGCCGGACCGTCGTGTGGGCCGTCATCGACGAGCTCGCCGCTCACCGGTGTGTCGGGGAACACCGGTGGCGTGCCACCCAGACCGAGCTCGGCCGCGTCCTCGAGGGCCTCGACGGCGCCGTGCATCGCGCCGGTGTGGGCCAGGTGGCGGGGAAGGAACCGCAACACCAGCAGCGCGGCGACGAAGGTCAGGGCGGCCCCCACCGTGACGGCGAAGTGCACGCCGTCGACGAACGCGGCCTCCGAGCCGCGACGCAGGAGCTCGCCCGCCGAGCCCGGCACCCGCGCCGCCACGTCCAACGCGCCCGCGATCGAGGCGCTCGCCTTGGCCTGGGCGTCGTGGGGCAGGGAGGTGGTCAGCTTGGCGACCGCCGCGCCGTACTGCGTCGCGGCGACGCTGCCCATGACGGCCACCCCGAGGGAGGCGCCCAGCTCCCGGGCCGCGTCGTTCATGGCGGAACCGGCTCCGGCGCGACGAGGGGGCACCGCGGTCATGATCGCCGTGGTCATCGGTGACATGGCGAGCGCGATCCCCGCGGTGAGCGGGAACAGCGAGACCAGGATGTAGAGGTACGACGTGTCGGTCGACAGCTCGCGCAGCATGAGCAGGCCGAACGTCACCAGGACCAGGCCGAACGCCACGGTCCGGTTGGCGCCGAACCGGGCGCTGAGGCGCGGGGTCAGCGGCGCGACGACGATCATGATCGGCGACATCGGGAGCAGGCGCATGGCGGTGCCCAGCGCGCTGTAGTCGAGGATGAGCTGGAAGTACTGGCTGAGCAGGAACATCACGCCGTACATGGCCATGAAGACGAGGATCATGCCGCTGGAACCGACGCTGAACGCCGGGTTCTTGAAGAAGCGGATGTCGAGCATCGGCTCGTCGCAGCGCAGCTCCCACCAGACGAACACGGCGATGCCGACGAGCCCGACGGCGAAGGCGGCGAGGGTCACACCGCTGGTCCACCCCTTGTCGGGGGCCTCGATGAGGCCGAACACGAGCGCCCCGATGCCGATGATCGACAGCACGGCCCCGAAGGGGTCGAGCTTGCCCTGCTGGGGGTCCTTCGACTTGGGGAGCAGGTACCACCCGGCCACGAGCGCGAGGATCACGAGTGGCACGTTGACGAGGAAGACCGAGCCGAACCAGAAGTGACCGAGGAGGAACCCGCTGGCGACCGGTCCCAGCGCACCGGCCGCCCCCGTGACCCCGGCCCAGATGGCGATGGCCTTGGTCCGTTCGTCGGGGCCGAAGACGTTGACGAGGATCGACAACGTCGACGGCATGATGAACGCGGCACCGACGCCCATGACGGCGCGCGCCGCGATGAGCTGCCACATCTCGTCGGAGAGCGTGGCGCCCACGCAGGCCACGAGGAACAGGACGAGCCCGAACTGGAGGGCCCCCTTGCGCCCGAAGCGGTCGCCGATGGCGCCGGAGGTGAAGAGCAGGCCGGCGAACACCAGCGAGTAGATGGCGATGACCCACTGGAGCTGCGACTCGGTGGCACCGAGCTCACGGGACAGGGTCGGGATCGTGACGTTGAGGCTCGAGTTGCCCACGAACACGATGAGCAGGCTCATGCAGAGCACGACGAGGATCCACCACCGGCGTCGGTGCACGGTGGGGTCGATGGGGTGGTCCGTGGGGGTGGGGGTCATCGGGCTGCCTCGGGCGAGGTGGTGGGGGAGGTCGTGGGTGAGGTCGTCGTGCACGGGTCGGTGGCGGCAGCGGTGGCACCGACGAGGCCACGTAGGGCCTCGTCCATGACGTCGGGCAGGTCCTGTTCGCCGCCCTGGTCGAGCCAGTAGTCGACCGCCGCGTGCATCGCGGCGATCACCTGGGCGGCGAGCACCCAGGTGTGCAACGTGGATGATCGGTCGGCGACCCTCCGGGAGAAGTCGTCGCGCAGCAGCTGCTCGAAGGCCGCCTGGTGCTCGAGGTTGCGGGCGGCGAGCGATGGCGTAGAGCGCGAGATCCGGGCCACGGCGAGCTTCTGGTCCCGGTCGTACTCGAGGAGGGGAGCCACCTCCAGGTAGGCCTGCCGCGCCGCCTCGACCGGCAGCTCGTCGGCGGGTCGTCGGGCGAGCGCGTCCCGCAGGAGTCCGAGCGCCTCGGACTTGTCGCCGAGCAGGACGTCTTCCTTGGACTCGAAGTAGCGGTAGAAGGTGGACTTGGAGACGTCGGCGTCCGACGCGATCTCGTCGATCGTCACGGCGTCGAAGCCATGTTCGACGAAGAGCCGGAGCGCGACGGCGCGCAGCTCCTGGCGTGTCCGGAGCTTCTTGCGCTCGCGCAGTCCCAGGGTGGAGGCGGTGGCCGTCGTGGACATCGGGCCGAAGCTATCGGGACCGGGTCCAAAATGACACCAAGTCTCAAATTTCCCCGCGTCGCCTGAGTCGTTCTCGGGGGGATCGCGGGCGACCCAGTCCGGCGGGTTCCTCCTCGAGCTCGTCTTCGTTCCTTCGGTTGGGCGGGGCTCACCGTCTGGGGCTGCTGGTGGGCCAAGTGTGGTGACCCGTGCCACACGGTGGGCACCCGTCAGCCAGCGGAGCGTCATGCGAACGAAAGACGTCGGATCATCCCGATGGCGGCGGCTCGCCGCCACCGTGGGGACCGTGGCCGCCGTGGCGGGCCTGCTGGTTCCGACCCCGACCGCGGCCGTCGCCGCGTACTCGGCCGACGTCGCTCCACCGGTGGGCACCGTGTGGTTCACGACGACCGGATTCGTCGACGGGGGCGACGGCCCGTCCGTTGGCGGCCCGATGGGCACCGTGTCGCGCGTGGTGACCGGGTCGTTGCCGACGTGCGAGGACGGACCGTTCCTCGACGTGCCCGTCACCCACGCGTTCTGCGGGCAGATCTCGTGGTTGGTCGATGTGGACGTCGCCACCGGGTACGCCGACGGAACGATCGGTCACCGCTCTGCGGTCGAGCGGATCGAACGCCGGCAGCTGTCGCCTCACCCTGGCAGACCGGGCTGCGGTCGGCGGGCGGGTGGGCTAGTGATGGGGCATGGCTCGTGACATCGCTTCCCTGGTCGCCGCGCTCGATCTCGACGAGAAGGCGGCGCTGCTCGCCGGTGCCGATCTGTGGTCGACCGTGGGCGTCGAACGCCTCGGCCTTCCCGCCGTCTTCGTGACCGACGGACCGAACGGCGCTCGGGGCCCCGACCTCCCGTCGAGCGTGGGCGGCGAGTCGGCGTCCACGTCCACCTGCGTGCCTTCGGGTGCCGCGCTCGGCGCGACGTGGGACGTCGAGCTGCTGGCGCGCGTCGGCGGCGTGATCGGTGCCGAGGCGCGCCTGAAGGCGTGCCGGGTGCTGCTCGCTCCGACGGTGAACCTGCACCGGTCGCCCCTCGGGGGTCGCAACTTCGAGTCGTACTCGGAGGATCCGCTGCTCGCCGGCCGCCTGGGAGCGGCGTTCGTGCGGGGGGCCCAGGCCGAGGGAGTCGCGTGCACGGTGAAGCACTTCGCCGGCAACGAGTCAGAGGACGGCCGGATGGTGGTCGACACGGTCGTCGACGAGCGGACCCTGCGCGAGCTGCACCTGTTGCCCTTCGAGCTCGCGGTCACCGAAGGAGCTGCGCTCGGGGTGATGACGTCGTACAACCGGCTCAACGGCGAGTACTGCACGGGCAGTCGGTGGTTGCTCGACGACGTGCTCCGGAGCGAGTGGGGCTTCGAAGGGTTCGTGATCTCCGACTGGTTCGGCTTCGCCGACACCGCGGCCGCGATCGACGCGGGGCTCGACCTGGAGATGCCCGGTCCCGGACGGGCCTACGGACCGGCACTCGCCGATGCCGTGCGCGGCGGCGAGGTCGACGTGGCAGACGTCGATGCCGCGGTCGCGCGCCTGCTCGGGGTGTTCGACAGGATCGGGGCCCTCGACGACGCACCGGCCGCGCCGCGGTCTCTGGACCTGCCCGAGCACCGGGCGGTGGCACGGGAGGCCGCGGTGGCTGCCACCGTGCTGCTGCGCAACGACGACGTGCTGCCCTTGGACGCCACGACGATCCGGCGGGTCGCGGTGATCGGACCCAACGCGGGCCGAGCGGTGATCATGGGTGGCGGATCGGCGAGCTTGTCGGTGCCGACCCCGCGGTCGCCGCTGGACGCGTTGCGCGACCGGATGGGCGACGGGGTGGAGGTCGTGCACGAACCGGCGGTCGACATCTCGCTGACGACTCCCGAGATCCCGGCTGGCTGGCTCAGCATCGACGGCGAACCGGGCATGCGGGTGGAGTGCTTCGCGCCCGGCGACCTCGGCGGCCGCCTCTTGGCGTCCGAGACCGTGGCGGCGGGATCGGTCACCTGGTTCGGGGGACCACCCGACATCGATCTCGACCGGGGCCCCGGGTGCTCGTGGCGGGCCACGGCGGACCTGACCGTCGGCGAGGCGGGGCGCTGGACCCTGTCGCTCGTCGAGACCGAACCGGCCCGACTCCTGGTCGACGGCGAGGTGGTGCTGGAGGACTCGACAGGCGACCTTCCCGCCGGCGCCGACTTCTTCGGCATGGCCCGGCGCGAGCAGACCATCGACCTCGACCTCACGCCGGATCGTCCGGTGCGGCTCGTCCTCGAGTCGACGGTGACCCGCACCGGTCTCGTGGCGGGGGCCAAGCTGGGTCTCCGTCCTGCGGTCGACGCCGACGGGATCGAACGAGCGGTCGCGGCGGCACGCGACGCCGACGCGGTCGTCGTCGTGGTCGGCACCGACGGCGACTGGGAGACCGAGGGTCACGACCGCGACGCCATGGGGCTGCCGGGACGTCAGGACGAGCTCGTCGAGCGCGTCCTCGACGTGGCGCCCGACGCCGTGGTCGTGCTGAACGTGGGCTCGGTGGTGACCGTGCCGTGGGCCGACCGCTGCCGGGCCCTGGTGCAGTGCTGGTTCGGGGGCATCGAGCTCGCCGACGCGCTCGCCGAGGTGCTGGTCGGCGATGCAGATCCCGGCGGTCGGCTGCCGACCACCATCCCGCTCCGGCTCGAGCACAACCCGACCTGGGGCAACTTCCCGGGCGAGGGCGGCACCATCCGCTACGGCGAACGGGTGCTCGTCGGCTACCGCTGGTACGAGTCGCGCGGCCTCGATGTCGCGTTCCCGTTCGGGCACGGCCTCTCGTACAGCACCTTCGAGATCGGACCGCCCGGCCTGTCGGCGACGACGTTCGTCCGGGGTGAGGCCCTGACGGTGTCCGTACCGGTCACCAACGTGGGGTCCCGCCCGGGCACCGAGGTCGTCCAGGTCTACGTCGCACCGGGCGCGCCGAAGGTGTTCCGTCCAGCGAAGGAGCTCAAGGCCTTCGCCAAGGTGGCGCTCGAACCCGGGGAGTCCACCGTGGTGCACGTCGAGCTCACCGATCGCAGCTTCGCCCGATGGGCGGTGGCCGACCCCACCTACGCGGCGCTCCTGGCCCGCCAGTCCACCGATGCGGCCTGGATGCCACCTCCGACCGGGCTCGACCCGCAGGGTTGGATCGTCGACGCCGGCACCTACGACCTCCACATCGGCCGATCTTCGGCCGATGTCACCTCGGTGGTGTCGATCACCGTGGAGCCGGGCGACCGCTGAGCGCTGGTCCGGCCGGGCGCGGCCGACCCGGCGCGTGCGTCTCTCGCTGGGGGTCGACGGTACGCTCTGAGGTGTGCGGAGCGGGCCGAGATCGACGTCGAACGGTGCCACCATCGGCGTCGGGGCATGCGGACCTTCGAGGTGAGCGCTTCGATCCGAGACGGGGCGCGAGGTTGGACCGCGCCCGAGTTCGAAGCGCTGTTCCTCGAGAACCGCCACTTCGTGTTCCGCTACGTCACCTCCCGGGTCGGACATCATCAGGCCGATGATCTGACCGCTCAGGTGTTCGCCGAGGCCTGGCGGGAGCGGATCAGCTACGACCACGCCCGTGGCACCCCACGGTCGTGGCTGTTCGGCATCGCCCGCAACGTGTCGCGCGGCTTCCACCGCAGGGAAGGCGTTCGCTCCCAGCCCTACGGGCGGGTCACGACGTCGGTCGACTACCTGGACGAGGACGCGGTGGTGGCTCGTGTCGATGCGCAGGCGGCGACAAGGGACCTGCTGGCCGCGCTCGACCCGATCGACCAGGAGATCGTGATGCTGCTCGGCTACGGCCGTCTCACCTTCGAGGAGATCGGATCTGTGCTCGACATGCCCGTGGGAACGGTGAAGTCCCGGGTGAGCCGTGCCCGGGCGCGACTGGACCACCTGCGCGGACCGCGGTCCGGAGGAGTCGTCAGATGATCGAACCCGAAGAGCTCGGACTGCCGCCGGCCGACTTCGAGGTCACCGAGGCCGACGACCACCGCGTCGCGGCGAGGCTCGCCGAGCTCGTGAGCGGCGATCCCGACGAGCACGGCGATGTCCCGCTCGCCGGGATGGTCGCCGGCGGGACGGGGGGCCGGCCACCCTCGCGGGTACCCGTCCCGACGCGGCCCCTGGCCTCGACGGGCGCCGGACCCGACCTGGACGCCGCCTACCCGCGCGAGGCCGACGGGCGCCGGCGGAGCTTCGTCTGGCTGTCCGTCGCTGCGGCGTTCGTCCTCGTGGTCATCACCGCCTGGTTCGTCACCGCCTCGACCCGCGACGCCGTCGCGCCGCCGACCCTCCAGGAGATGGCGGGACGTCTCGGCACGAGCCCGGACGTGGTCCTCGGCGACGGCGAGTACTGGCAGCAGGAGAGGTTCCTGCGCTCGGCGGGCGCGCCCGACTCGGGAACCGATGTCGTCATCTACGAGGCGCAGTGGACCGCGAACGACGGAACTGGCGCCCAGGAGTTCGCGACCACCGAGGTCCCGGTCGATCACCCCACCAGTGGGGTGCCGCCGGCGGTCACCCGCACGGAGTCCACCGATCCTGGTTCGCTCACGTTCATGGGCTTCACCTACGACGCCCTGCGCGGCCTGCCGGAGGCTCCGGGCGACCTGCGGCGTGCCGTCGCCGCCCACCTCGGGTCCGGTGTCGACGACGGCGTCGAGATCTACGTCGACCTCGCGGCGTCGATCGTCGCCAGGCCCGGCACCCGTTCGGCGGCGCTGGAGGTGCTCGAGCAGTTCTCCGGTGCGCCCGCTGGGGGGGCGACGGTCCCCGGCTACCCCGACGCGCTGACCATCGAGGGCGAGTCGTCGATGGGCCGGTGGACGGTCGCGCTCGACCGAGCCTCGGGCGCGCCGGTCGCGCTGTACATCGGCTACCCGATGCCAGGCCTGGACCCGGCCGGCTTGGACCCGTCCGGCCTCGAGCGAGCCGCCAAGATCACCCGCTACGGGAGCCAGCGCATCTCCACCGACTCCAGGAATTGAGAAATTTGCAACCGCGAGGGGTCCTCAGAGCCAAGTTCTAATTGGAAAGAGAACCTGCGCTTCAGGAGTCGCACATGTCGCCATCCATGCCCATCGCCCTCGCCGCCGGTGCGTTGCTCACCTCGATCGCCGCACCGGTGGCCGAGGGGCAGCCTGCCCTCGCCGCGTCCGTCGAGCTGACCCACTGCGTCACCGCCGCGTTCACCGCCGATGAGATCGCCGCCGGGGCGACGTCGGAGATCGAGTGCTTCACCACCGAGCTCGACGCGATCGAGTCGATCGGCCGGAGCGTCGATCCCTACGGGTCACCCGCCGAGCTGCTGGCCGCCGCGCAGAGCCTCACCCTCGCCATCCACTACGAGCACAGCGGTGGCCTGGGCCTGGCCCTGCACGTCACCGGGTCCACCTGCGCCGGGCCCACCCTGTCGCTCGGCGGGTCGGGGTGGGACAACCGGATCTCGAGCACGAGGACCGTGGCGTGCGGATCGGTGAAGCACTTCGACGGATACAGCCAGGACGGTGACAACCACGTGACCGGCACGGGTCTGCACAACCTGTCCGCGGCGATGAACGACAGGACGTCGTCGACCTCCTACCACCCATGACCACGGTCACCGGCCGGCCGTCCTCTTCGACACGCCAGGAGTTCCTGGCGGCCATCAGCACCGACCTCGAGGTCCCGGTCGACGGTCCCGACAGCACCGAGCTCGCCGGGCTGGGGTGGGATTCGCTGACGCTCATGGAGGTCGTGGCGTGGGCCGACGATCGCGGCGTCGACCTCGAACCCGAGCTCGTGGCATCGGTTCGCACCATCGGGGACCTGTGGTCCTGGGTCGGCCAGCGGGTGGTCGACGCTCGAGGCGACACCGACGCGTCGCTCCCCGGGGCGCGACCGCGACCGTCGTTGCACGGACCGACGGTCGAGCTGAGACCCGTCGGACCCCGCCACGAGGACCTCCTAGCGTCGTGGCTGCTCGCCCCCGAGAACCTCGTGGGGTATCGCCTCCGGGGCGGGACGCTCAGCCCCGAGCGAGCGCGGCACCTCATGTGGGACGGCGTGCTCACCCAGTTCATCGTGCAGACGCGGGGCGGCATGGCGGCGGGATGGGTCGCAGCGATCCAACCCGACTTCCGCAATCGCCACGTGCACCTGACTGCGGTCTGCGACCCCGATCACCGGTCCACGGGCGCGGTTCCCGAGGGAACGCTGCTCCTGGTCCGGCACCTGTTCGACCAGTACGACCTGCGCAAGGTCTACGCCGAGGTGCTCGAGTCGAACCTGGCGGCGTTCCGCTCCGGGGTCGACCGACTCTTCCGCATCGAGGGACGTCTGACCGAGCACGAGTTCATCGACGGGCGCTACGAGGACCTCCTCCTGCTCGCGACCGACCGTGCGCTCGTGCACCGGTCGGATCCGCGGTGATCAGTGCTCGATCGGCACGCGGCACGGGCAACAGGGTGGGCCCGGACCGCCGGTCGAGGCCGTGTCGTAACCTCGGGTCGTCGAACGGAGACCCTTCGTGCAACGGCGATCTCGCAGAACCCTGGCCACGGTCCTGGGGGCCATCGGCACCCTCGGCGTCGGGTGCCGCGCCGCACCGAGCGAGGTGCCGAGCGGGTCGACGACCCCGTCCACGCTCGAGCAGGTCATGACCGCGACCACCAGTGGCGATGCGGAAGCGCAGCACCAGGCCTTCGTCCTGGCCGCGAACGCACGTTGCTGGGACGCCGCGGCCGGTTCGCCCGCCTTCGCCGGTGGCGGTGAGGTCCCCACCGGTGTCGAGGACCCGGTCGTCGACGCGGGGATCGTCTCGGTGAAGCGCTCGTTGCTCGACGGGTTCGACACCGTGCCGCCGCCGCTTGTGGACGAGGCGGAGATCGAGGCGCTCCTCACTCGCGCCCGGGCGCTCGTGGACCTCGAGCAGGAGGCGATCGACACCCCGGCGCACGGGGGCACCGATGGGGCCGACGAGCGGGGTCGGGCGATCGAGGACCTCCGTGCCCAGGTCCGGTCGGGGTTGGCGGCGTCGGGGCTCGATGAGTGCGCTCGCGTCCTCGGACGCTAGGACTGTGCTGAGCAATCGACTTTGGTGGCCTGGGTCGGGATGAGCCGTG
>CAZGEF010000001.1:0-86613 GCA_964525005.1 uncultured Rhabdothermincola sp. | reverse complement strand
GCGAGCCACTCGATCGATCATGCACGCCCCCTGTGACAGTCAAGCGCAGGCGATCGTATGTTCGCCGATCATTTGTTCGGTGCACCTGTGACTCCGACCTGTCATGCTCCCAGCCGGATGATTTGGAGGTCGATGTGGTCGCCACCGCCCTTCGGCGCAGGGCGGGCACAAAGTGGGCACAAACGACCTGGGATCCGGGGGTTCGGGACGGGACGAGCTGGGACCCGATGGCAGGCCTCCCGAGCCTCCCGGAACGCCGAAACCCCTGGTAGTGCAGCGATTTCGGCTGCTCACCAGGGGTTTCGTGGATGGCACCCCCAACGGGATTCGAACCCGTGCCGCCACCCTGAGAGCGTGGGGTCGTCGCCAACTTCACGGGTAGCGGACGGTGACGGAGCCGTTGTCGCTGTGGGCCGTGATGCGGCGGGGGCTGGCCGGGTCGGTGCGCACGGCGCCGGTGGTGCGGCCGTTGTCGGAGCTGACGTCGAGGGCGTAGGCGTCGTCGGTGTCGGGGACGACCACCAGCACCGACCCGTTGGCCGAGGACGCGAAGACGTCGTCGGGGGGCTCACGGAACGAGGCCCGGAGCGAGCCGTTGTCGGTGTGCGCTCGGAGTGACCCCTGGACGATCTCCGCGGTGATCGAGCCGTTCTCGCTCCGAAGGTCCAGCATCCCGGACACCTCGGTGGTCGTCACCGAGCCGTTCTCGGTCCGGGCGGTGACCCCGCCGGTGGTTCCCGTGACGTCGATGTCGGAGTGCTCCGTGCGGGCGAGGACGATGACATCGGCCGGCGCTTCGATGGTGTAGTCCACGCCGCAGAACTTCGAGACGACGTGGTTGCAGTAGGCACGCAGCCGGACGGTGTCGCCGTCGAGCGCCTCGCTGTGGTCCGTCGTCGTGAGACCACGGCTGATGCGCGCGGTGACCGTGATCGTCGGGTCGTTGGTGGCGATGACCGTGATGCTCCCGGAGCTGACCTCGACATCGATGGTCGTCACCCCGTCGGCAGCGAAGGTCTGCACTCGCGTCTCCTCCTCGTGGGCGAGGAGGCTCACGATCTGGAACGTGCCCATCAGGAGCAGGGGGACGGCGAACAGCGTGCCGAGCAGGATCCAGGCCCAGCGCATCCAGGGCCGGTCCGGAGGGAGGGTGCGCAACGTCTGGGCCCACGGGGCTTCACCCGTGTCGAGGTGTCGGGGTGCCGGGCCGTGCGGCGGTGGAGGGGAGCCCGGGGGTGGCGGGTCGGTGGTCGGGGGTCGGGGCAGCGCCGTCATCTCACGCCTCCAGCCAGCGCAGGACGGCGAGCACCCGGCGGTGGTCCTCGGGTGCCGGTGGCAGGTCGAGCTTGGTGAAGATGTTGCTGACGTGCTTCTCGACCGCCCCGTCGCTCACGACGAGTGCCGCCGCGATCGCCTTGTTCGACCGACCCTCGGCCATGAGCCCGAGCACCTCGCGCTCCCGGGGCGACAGCGCGGCGAGGGGGTCGTGCTGGCGGGATCGCACCAGGATCTGGCTCACGACCTCGGGGTCGAGCACGGTGCCGCCGTTCCCGACCTGGTGGACCGCAGCGAGGAAGTCGGCGACGTCGGCGACGCGCTCCTTGAGCAGGTAGCCGATGCCGCCCGCGGCCGGTGAGCTCGCATCGGCGAGCAGGTCGGTGGCGTAGCGCTCCTCGACATATTGCGACAGCACGAGGATGCCGACGTCGGGCCAGCGCCGGCGGATCTCGATGGCGGCCTGGAGGCCGTCGTCGGTGTGCGTGGGCGGCATGCGGACGTCGACCACGGCGAGGTCGGGTTGGTGGCGCTCGACGGCGACGATGAGCTCGTCGGCGTCGCCCACGGCGGAGACCACCTCGTCGCCTCCGTCGGTCAGGAGCTTGGTGAGTCCGGCCCGCAGCAGCACGCCGTCCTCCGCGATCACGATGCGCATGGGACCTCCGCGGTCAGGGTGGTGGGCCCGCCGATGGGGCTGACGACCTGCATCCAGCCGCCCATGGCGACGACGCGGTCGCGCAGGCCGTCGAGTCCGGAGCCGCGCCCGAGCGCCGCGCCACCGACCCCGTTGTCGCGCACCTCGATGACGATGCGCTGGCCGCGTTGGGCGATCTCCACCGCGGCCGCGGTGGCAGCGGCGTGGCGGGCGACGTTGGTGAGCGCTTCGGACACGAAGAAGTAGCAGGTGCTCTCGACGGCGGGGGTGGGCCGGCTGGTGAGATCGACAGAGAGCCGGACGGGAACCGGAGCACGGGCGACGACGGCCGAGAGCGCGGCGTCGAGGCCGCGGTCCTCGAGGATGACGGGGTGGATGCCGCGCACGAGGTCGCGCAGCTCGCGGATGGCGGCCTTGAGCTCTTCGTGCGCCGAGGCGACGAGCTCGCGGCCCTCCTCCGGGTCGGTCTCGAGTCGCTCGCGGGCTGCGCCCAGGTCCATGGCGAGGGCGACGAGGCGCTGCTGGGCACCGTCGTGCAGGTCGCGCTCGATGCGGCGGCGCTCGGCCTCGGCGCTGTCGACCGCCGCGACCCGACTCGACTCGACCCGCGACAGCTCGGCCTGGAGGATCTTCTCCCGATCGGTGGTGAGCAGGAACCGGCCGACGGCGTGGTCGAGGCCGATGAGCAGGGTCGTCATCCACGGCGCGATGAAGACGATGCCGAGGAGTCCGAGGATGCACGCGATCGCGGCGCCGCCGCCGGGGTGGATGTCGACGAGCCAGAAGTGCGCGGTGTCGTCCGGGAACGCCCGCAGGTACAGAGGAAGTGCCGCGAGGGCGACCGATCCGCACCAGACGAGCAGCGCCACGCTGGTGGTGAGCATGCCCAGCGGGAACAGGAGCAGCAGGTAGCCGATCTCCTTCCACCGGGCGATGACCTTGAGGCGTTGGCCGAGGTGGTACCAGGGGTTGCCACCGCTCAGCGGTGGCACGGGGTCGGGGAGGTCGAGGTCGACGAGCGCCGCGAAGCGGGACCGCTCGAACCACCCGGCTACCCGGGAGAACACGAACGTGAACCACACGAAGGGCAGCGCGAACGGGAAGACGATCAGCAGGGCGACCGACAGCACCATCGAGAACAGCACCACGTGGACGGTGACGAAGCCGATGGGGAGATCGAGCAGCAGGTGGACGAGCCCGCGCCACGTGCGCGAGGTCGTCCAGGGGCGCAGGGCGGTGCCGATCACGAGGACCACGGTACGCACCGGGCCCGGTCCCGACGATGGAGCACCCCGGCGTCTCGCAGGTAGGGACAACCCCCGATCCACGTGCTTCGCCCAGGCACCTCGGTGGCGCGGGCTCTGCTTTTCACGAACTGGCAGGGAAGGTCCGTCGCATACGACGACTTCGGCCTGCCAGTTCGTGGAGGATCACGAGCGGTCACGCCATGGCGTTCTGGCCGAGCAGAGACGTGCGTGATGTGACCGGTCCCCGCCAGAGATGTGAGTGGCGCACTACCGTCGCCTCATGGCAAAGGGAGACCACCACGTGTCGATCGACAACCTCGACGGGAGCGTCGATCCCCCTGATCACGACGGCATCGATCCCATCAAGCTCACGAAGTCGGCGTACGAGAAGGAGCTCGAGCGGCTCCAGACCGAGCTGGTCAAGATGCAGGAGTGGGTCGTGCACGAAGGCCTGCGCGTCGTCGTGATCTTCGAGGGGCGCGACACTGCCGGCAAGGGGGGAACCATCAAGCGGATCCTCGAGAGGATCAACGCCCGCTACGCCCGCACGGTGGCGCTGGGCGTGCCGAGCGACCGCGAGAAGACCCAGTGGTACTTCCAGCGCTACATCGCCCACCTGCCGGCCGCGGGTGAGATCGTCCTCTTCGACCGCAGCTGGTACAACCGGGCCGGCGTCGAGCGGGTCATGGGCTTCTGCACCGAGGCGGAGTACGAGGAGTTCCTCCTCACCTGCCCGCAGCTGGAACGGGCGCTCGTGCGCAACGGCATCATCCTCATCAAGTACTGGTTGTCGATCTCCGACGAGGAGCAGGAGCGGCGGTTCAAGGCCCGCATCAAGGATCCCGCCAAGCAGTGGAAGCTGAGCCCCATGGACCTCGAGGCCCGGGCCCACTGGGTCGACTACGCCGAGGCCAAGGACCACATGTTCACGTTCACCGACACCAAGGAGTGTCCGTGGTATGTGGTCGACGCCGAGGACAAGAAGTCGGCGCGCCTCAACCTGATCTCCCACCTGCTCTCGAAGATCCCCTACGAGGAGGTGCCCCGCGACGGGAAGGTCAAGCTGCCGCCCCGCCAGGCGCGGGCCTACATCCGCCCACCGATCGACAGCCAGACCTGGATCCCTCGCACCTACGAGGTCGAGTGAGAGGTCGAGCGGTCTTGTCGGGTGGGTGACACGCCGGTAATCACATCGATGTCATTACCCACAGGTTCATCCACACCCTGGGGATGACCGGGTCGACCACCCCCATCGGCGCCTAGCCGCGACCTAGCCGCGGGTCGGGAACTCCAGGTCGACGAGCCGCTCGCGCTTGATCTCGTGGAACGCCGGGATCGCGGTGATGGCCACGAAGAGGTCCCACAGCTCGAGGACGTCGTCGCCGGTGGGCACCGAGGTGACGACCGGCCCGAAGAACCCGGCGTCGCGCCCGTCGAGGTGGATGATGGGCGAGCCGGTGCCGCCGTTGAGCGCCCGGGCGTCGTCCATCGACGCGTCGATGACGGCGTCGAGCGATGCGTCGTCGGCCGCCTCGGCGTAGGACGCGTCGAGGCCGGCCGCCTCGAGCACCTCGTCCAGATCCGGTACGTCGAAGGACGGGAAGGTGCGGAAGCCACGCTCGTCGTAGAAGCGACGGACGGCCTCGCTTCCCTCCTTGGCGTCGATCGCCGCGATGACCCGCAGCGCCCGGTGGCTGGCCTCGACCGCGTCGCGGTACTCCTCGGGGGTGTCATCGCCGTTCTGGACCTTGAGGCTCCACGGTCGCCACGTGACCTCGAGGTTCCGCGGTTCGATCACCTCGACGAACCACCGGTAGGTGATCCACGTGAAGGGACAGGTCGGATCGAACCAGAAGGTGACCGGGGTGGGGGCAGCATCGTTCGCCATGCCCCAGGTCAACGTTCGGGAGCCGGGTGCATTCCCGACCGCGAGGTTCCCTACGATGCGGCGATGGCTGAGATCGTCCTGGTGCACGGCGCCTTCAACGAGCTGTGGGGCCCCAACGAGCTGCAGTCGCGGTGGCTCCCTGCCCTGCGCGACGGGCTCTGGCACCACGGGACCGATGTCGCGGAGGGTCAGGTCGGCGTGTGCTTCTACGGCGACCTGTTCCGCCTCCCGCCGTCGGCCGCGGACGATGCCCACTACCAGCAGAGCCGCGCCGGTGTGGCCGAGATGCTGTCGAAGCTGGCCGCGGCCAGCGATGGCGGTGGCCCGATGGCTGCGCTGGGGCAGGCGGCCAGCAGCGCGGCGTTCGACCGTACCGTGGACATGGTGACGACCATGACGACCCGACCCGACCTGCAGGAGCGCATCTGGGAGCGGTTCGACGCGGTCGTGAGCCATGACACCAAGGTGGTCGTCGCCCACTCGCTCGGCACGGTCATCTCGTACAACAACCTCGCACGGCGATCCGAGCTGTCGCCCGACCTCGTCACCCTGGGCTCACCGCTCGGCACCGAGCAGATCGCGTCGATGCTCACGCCACCCCCAGTGGACGGGCAGGGTCGGTGGCCGGGTGGGGTGCGTCGGTGGACCAACATCGCGGCGGTGGGCGACCACGCGGTCGGCGACGGGACGTTGGCCGGTCGGTTCGGGCCGGGGCCGGACGGCCGGGACGTGGTCGACCACCCGGTCGACAACGGCCACCGCGCCCACGACCCCGAGCCCTACCTGAACGCGGCGGTCACCGGAGCGGCCGTGGCGGCTGCGCTGGAGGCCTGATCCCCGAGGTCGATGCCGCACGACCGACTCCCACTCTCGTCGAGGTCGAGACGGCGTGTGCCGGTGTCAGCAAGACCCGTTCGAGCAGTGAGCACGGCGGGGCTTTGGTGCTTGGTGGGTGCCCTGCGGGTGGGCCTGTCAGATGACGTCGGGGCGCATGAGGGCCTCGGTGCCGCCGTCGACGAAGAGGACCTGCCCGTGCACGAAGGTGGCGTCGGGTCCGAGGAGGAACAGCACCGCGCCCGCCACGTCGCCGGCGGTCCCCGAGGGACGGATGCCGACGGGCAGCATGTCGTCGATGGCGGGTCCGGCGACCGGGTCGGCGAGCAGCCCGTCCAGCATCGGGGTCTCCATGCGGCCGGGTCCGATGCAGTTCAGCCGTACGCCCGCGTCGCCCCAGGCGCGGGTGCGCTCGCGCACGCCGAGGGCGACGGCGCGCTTGGCCGTGGCGTAGGCGATGGCCGACCGGAAAGCGGTGCCATCGGCCGCGAGCTCGCGGGCCTCGGGTTCGGGCTGTGTGCGGATCACGTCGAGAAGCGCATCGTCGGAGGTCCCGTCGACGGCGCCCACGCTGGCGATCACCACCGCGCTGGCATCGTTGCCCGTGCGCAGCGCGGGGAGCAGGCCGTCGGCCATGGCCATCGCCCCGAACCAGTTGACGCTGACGACCGTGGCTGGATCGGGATGCAGCGGTGACACCCCCGCAGCCGACACCAGCCCGTCGAGCACGCCGCCCGAGCGGTCGAGGATCTCGGCGATGGCGGCGTCCCGCCCCTGAGGCGTACCGAGGTCGGCGACGACGTCGACCCCGGGATCCTCGACGACGTCGACCCCGATCACGGGTGCGCCCATCGTGGTGAGCCGCGAGACGACCGCAGCGCCGAGCCCGGAGGCAGCACCGGTCACGATGACGGGGTTGGCAGACGACACACCGGTCATCGCTCCAGCATTGCCGACCGCTCACGCCTGGCGCGCCTCGCCGTTGTCCATACTGGCGGCCGCGGCCCTCTCGACGCTTCTGGCGTAGATCCGCGTCGGTTTCCGACATCGGCACACGCCAGAAGCGGTCTGGGACCTACGCTCGGCCGTGATGGCTCGGCTGCTGATCGTCCACCACACGCCATCGCCGGCGATGCACTCGATGTTCACCTCGGTACGCGAGGGCGCCACCGATCCGCAGATCATCGGCGTGGAGGTGGTCACCCGCCCGGCGCTGACCGCGACGGCGGTCGACGTGCTCAAGGCCGACGCGGTCGTGGTGGGCAGCCCGGTGAACCTCGGCTACATCTCGGGTGCGCTCAAGCACTTCTTCGACACGATCTACTACCCGTGCCTCGAGGAGACCCGAGGAAAGCCTTTCGCCGGCTACCTGCACGGGAACGACGACGCCACCGGAGCGCTCCGCGCGCTCGACATCATCACCACGGGACTCCAGTGGAAGCACGTGCGCCCGATGTTGGTCCTCACGGGCGCGCCGAGCGGCGCGGATCTCGAGGCGTGCTGGGAGCTCGGCGCCACCGTGAGCGCGGGCATCGCCGCCTGAAGGGCGTCCCGCGCGAACCACTGCCCTTCTGGCGTTGATCTATCGCGTTCTCCGGGCAAGATCTACGCAATTCGGGCAATCGCAGGCGGGCGCTACCCGGCGAACTTGGCGGCGATGGCCGCCGTCGCGCCTTCGTACACGCCGGCCATGAGCTCGGCGACCTCGTCGGGCTCGACGTCGCACGAGTAGATCAGCAGCGAGCCGTCGCCGTCCTCGAGGACGTCGATGGTGCAGCGATGCAGATCGGGCACCATCGGACCCGAGGTGAGGCCGTACTGGAACCGGCGGAGCTCCGCGTCGTTGGTGATGACGGTCTCGACGACCTCCATGCCCATCGTCGTCACGGTGCGGGCCGTGCCGTCGAAGGTGCACTGGTCCACGCCGGGGAACCAGTCGGCGATGCCCGCCGGGTCGGACACGAGGGCCCACACGTCGTCGGGCGATGCATCGATGTGGGCGGTGTAGCGAAGTGAAGCCATGGGTCCCCCTGGTGGCGCGGCGTGAAGCCGGCAGACTAGTCACCGTGCCGAGGCCGTCGCCGCAGACCACCCGGGTGGTCGACACCATCAACCTGCTCACCGCCGACGCGGACGGCGACGGCGACGGCCTGACGCTGACCGAGATCGCCCGCGAGCTCCCGGCGAACGTGTCGTCGTGCGTGCACCTGCTGGCCGCGCTCACCGCTGCCGGTTGGGTCGTGCGGCAACCCGACACGAAGCGCTACCGGGTGGGCCCCGCGCTCGTCGTCCCCGGACGCCTCGCGGCGCAGCGTCACCCGTTGCTGGTCATCGTGCGCGACGAGATGGTGGGCCTCGCCGAGCAGGTCCGGTTGCCGGTGCTGGCCTTCCGGCGCGACGGGTCGGGTGGAAGCGACCACGACCTGGCCCGCCTCGTCGCCATCACCTGGCCCAGAGGGACCGCACCGCCCAGTGTTCGCATCGGAGACACCGTGCCGATCGTGGCGCCGCTCGGGTCGCTGTTCACCGCCTGGCTGTCCGAGGTCGAGATCCAGCAGTGGCTCTCGACCGTCGGCGAACCGGCGCATCGCGAACGCCTCGCGCAGGACCTCGCCGTCATCCGAAGTACGGGGTACTCGGTGGAACGGGATGTGCAGGCGGCCCCGACCGAGCACCTCGAGGCGCTGGTCGATGACCGCCCGTCGCCCTACCGGGACCGGCTCCTCCACGGTGTGCTCGTCGGCGGGGCCGGCGACTCCCGGGTGCTCACCGATCTCGCTCGCGATCAGGACGAGCAGCACGCCGTGCACGGCATCAGCGCGCCGGTCCGGGTGGGTGGCCAGGTCGACGTGGGGCTCTTCGTGGCGGGTTTCACCGAGCCGCTGCGGGTCGACGAGATAGTGGCCATCGGCGAGGTGGTGCGCGCCGCGGCCGATCGGGCCACAGACCGACTGTGCACACTGCAAAACCTGGGAATCGGAGATCCGGGCGACGACGATCGGTAGCCGTGACGACCAACGCATCGACTTCCGACGAGGCGACCGACCCCGGCGAGTACGACGTCGTGGTGATCGGGGCCGGGTTCGGCGGTGTCACGGTTGCGTCGCTCCTCGCCCACGAGGGCAAGCGGGTGGCCCTCGTCGACAAGACGCCGCGCGCCGGGGGCAAGACCCAGACCCTCGACCGCAAGGGCTACCGCTACGAGATGTTCGGAGCCGTGGGCATCCCGGCCGACGACTCCCGCTTCCACGAGCTGGTCGACGTGCTCGGCATCGGCAACCGCGTCGAGCTGCTCATCCCCGAGGGCGACAAGGCGGCCCTGCACTACCGCTCCGCCACCGGTGGCTGGAACACGATGCACACCGGCCTGCGCCAGGACGGCGACGAGGCGTCGCTCGACAAGCTGAAGGCCACCTTCGTCGCCGACGACGAGGGCCTCGGCCGTCTCGCGGAGCTCTACATGGCGATCCTGGCGCTGTCCGACGACGACATCGCCGCCCTGGACGAGACGGGTGCCACCGCCTACATCGAGCCGTTCGAGCTCCCGCCCGGCCTCGAGGCTCAGATCTACTCGACGCTGAACATGCTGTTCGTCGTGCCGGTCGACCGGCTGGCCGCGTCGGAGGCCGTGCTCGGCCTCAAGCACATGGTCCTGGGCGGTGCCGGCCGCTTCCACAAGGGCGGGTATGGCCAGGTCGCCGAGGTCGCGGCGCAGGTGGTCGTCGAGAACGGCGGCCTGTTCCTCACCAGCACCCGCGTTCGACGGATCCTCGTCGAGATCGACCACGACGGCGTCGAGCGGACGGTCGGCGTCGACACCGACAAGGGCACGCTGCGGGCCCCCGTCGTCATCTCCAACGCCGGCATCCAGCCCACGGTGCTCAAGCTGGCCGGCGCCGAGCACTTCCCGGTCGACTACGTCGAGCGGGTCGAGGAGCTCGAGCCGAGCTGGGCCATCGCCGGCGTGCGCTACGTGCTCGACGAGCGCATCTTCGACGCCGCGCTCATCCCCATCTTCTCCGACGAGAGCTGGCTCGACTCCGAGCGCTTCGCGGCCATGGAGCGCGGCGAGTGGCCCGACGTCCCGCTCATCGCGGTCGACGTGGCGTCGGAGCTCGACGAGTCCATGGTCGCCGTGCCCGGTCATCAGGTCGCCAACATCCAGGTGTTCGTGTCGGCCGACCCGGACTCCCCCATGGGCGACGAGGCCGTCCGCCGGGCCCGCGACGTGCTCGACGAGCTGTACCCGACGCTGCGGGAGCACACGATCCGCACCGAGCCCTACGGGGCTCGCCAGATCTCCCGCATGACCCGCGACGCCACGCTGCCCGGCACGGGCGGCGAGGCCGTCGGCCTGGCGCAGGTCGTCGGCCAGGTGGGCAAGACCAAGCCCGATCCGCGCACGCCGCTGCGGGGCCTGTACCTGGTCGGTTGCGATGCCGGTGGCCGCGGCGCCGGCACGCACCAGGCCGTCGACTCCGGCTTCAACGTCGCCGCGATGGTCCTCGACGATCTGGGGCCAGGAGATCCCGAGGCGAGGCACACCACCGGCGTCGCCTGACCACCGGTGAGATCGGGCCGACGCAACGACGCGCCGCGTGCCCAACCGGCCGTCAGCTGCTTCTGGCGTCGATCGTCGTCGCTACCCGACGGTTCTGAACGCAAGAACGGGTCCTTGTCGGGTGTCAGCCGGCGAAGCGAGCGCGGAGCTCGTGCTTGAGCACCTTGCCGCTGGGGTTCCTGGGGAGCTCGTCGACGACCTCGGCGCGGCGGGGCTGTTGGTAGCCGCCGATGGTCTCTCGGCCGAAGGCGAGCACGGCATCGCCCTCGAGCTCGGTCCCGGGGCGGGCCACGACCACCGCGGTGACGAGCTCGCCCCACTTGGCATCGGGTACCCCGATCACCGCGACCTCGGCTATGTCGGGGTGGGCGGCGAGGAGGTCCTCCACCTCGCGGGATGACACGTTCTCCCCGCCCGAGATGATCACGTCCTTCTTGCGGTCCAGGACGTAGAGGTACCCGTCGTCGTCGAGGCGTCCGACGTCGCCGGTGCGGAACCACGTGGCCTCGGTCCCGGGGTCGTCTGCTCGATCGCCTACCGGATCGGCCGCCGAGGTGAAGAACGCCTCGGCGTTGACGTCGGGCGCGTCCTGGTATCCCGCCATCACCTGCGGACCGGACAGCGCGATCTCGCCGAGCTCGCCGATCGCCACGGGCTTGCCGTCGTCGTCGACGACCGCCACGGCGATGGTCGGTGCGGCGCGTCCCGCGGATCGCAGGAGCGCCGGGCGGTCGCCGAGCCCGGCGCGGTGGTCGTCGGGGGTGAGGAACACCACGATGCCCGCCGACTCGGTCATCCCGTAGCCCTGGTGGAAGTCAGCGCCGAGGGTGTCGACCGCCCGGCGCAGCAGCGTCTGGGTGATGGGCGACGCGCCGTAGGTGATGTCACGGATGGACGGCACCGATGACCCGGTGCGATCCAGGTGATCGAGCAACGAGTGGATCATGGTGGGCGCCAGCGACGAGTTGGTGGCGCCATGCGCGTTGGCCTCGCGGACGAAGTCGGCGGGCTCGAAGCGGGGGAGCAGGATGACGGCGCACCCGTGCGATTGGAAGAGGACGAGGTTGTAGCCGGCCACGTGGCACAGCGGGAACGAGTAGATGAGCCGGTCGTTCGGATCGAAGTGCCGCACCGAGGAGGTCGTCTCGAGCGCGGCGAGCAGGTTGCGGTGCGTGAGGGGCACGAACTTCGGTTCGCCCGACGTGCCGCTGGTGGGGAGCAGCCACGCCACGTCGTCGGGGTCCGGCTGCGCCAGGTCGCCGTGGTCGAACGCCGAGAGGTTGGACGGGTTGGACGGGTTGGACGGGTTCGGGGGGACCGGAGGGTTCGGAGGGTTCGGCCCGAGCGGGGTGCCGCCGGCCGAGCGGTCGGCCACGGCGACGTCGAGGTGCTCGAGGGCGATCGTCGTGGGCGCGAGCGCGGTGTCTCCCGCCGAGGCGAGGGCGTCGAGCTGGGCATCGCCCCCGATGAGGACGGCAGGCGCGACCCGCTCGATCGACCGGCGGAGCTGGTCTGGTCCGAGCCGGTGGTTGAGCAGGGCCAGCACCTGTCCGCCGCGCGGCACGCCGTAGTAGGCGGTGACCCACCCCGGATGGTTGTCGCCGACGACGGCGACGCGGTCACCGGGGCGGGCGAACCGGGACAGCGCGGTGGCGAACGCGGTGATGCGAGCATGGAGCTCGGCGAAGGTCGTGACCTCGTGGTCGAACACGAGCGCCACGTCGTCGGGACGCACCGCGGCCTGCTCGGCGATGATCTCGTGCAGAAGGCGCGCCACGGCGTGAGTCTCGTCGAAACGGCCGATCGCCCCAAAAACCCGTTCTGGCGTAGATCTCGCCCGGAAAGCGGGCAAGACCTACGCCAGAAGCGCAGGATCAGCGGGAGCCGGTGCCGGCTAGTAGCGCAGGCCCGGGGCGCGGGTGTTGAACACGTCGGTGGCGATCTGCTGGCCGAGCTTGGTGGCGTCCCAGCGCTTGCCGCCGTTGTTGATGGTGGCGCCGTCGTTCCAGCCCTCCATCAAGATGATGTTCTCGGCGACGGCGCGGATGACCTGGCCGGTCACGTACTGGCTCTCGCTCGACGCCAGCCACGCCACGAGCGGCGAGCTCGTCGCCGGGTCCATCGGGTTCCACTCGTCCTCGGGGACGTCGTCGGCCTCGATGACGGTGGGGGCGCCGGGCATGGTGCCGGTGATGCGGGTGGCCGCCGCGGGGCCCACCGCGTTGACGGTGACGCCGATCTTGTAGAGCTCGAGCGATGCCGTGATGGTCATGCCGGCGATGGCGGCCTTGGCCGTGGCGTAGTTGGTCTGGCCGAAGTTGCCGACTAGCCCCGCCCCCGAGACCGTGTTGATGATGCGGCCCTGGACCGAGCCTTCGGCCTTGGCCCGCTCGCGGAAGTAGATGGCGGCGAAGTGGCTGGGCAGCCAGGTGCCGCGCACGTGCACCTTCATGACGGCGTCGAAGTCGGCGACGGGCATGTTCCAGATGGCGGCGTCGCGCACGATGCCGGCGTTGTTCACCACGACGTCGAGCTGGCCGAACTCGCTGACGGCCTGGTCGATCATGGCCTTGGCCTGCTCCTCGTCGGACACGTCCGAGTAGTTGGACGCGGCCTTGCCCGCGTAGCCGCGGGCGTTGATGATGTCGACGGTCAGGTCGGCGTCGCGGCCGGTGCCCTCGCCCGAGACCGACCCACCGACGTCGTTGATGAGCACGTTGGCACCGTGCTTGGCGAGCTCCATGGCGTGGGCTCGGCCGATGCCGTGGCCGGCACCGGTGACGATCGCGGTCTTTCCTTCGAGCAGAAGGCTCATGACAGATGCTCCAGAGGTGAAGGTCGGGGTAGAGGTGACGGGGCGTCAGGAATATACGAAAACAGCCTCCCACGTGGCTCTCGTGGGCGAAAAACCGAGGAGCGCCTGGGCGGGCGTGGGCCGAGTCCGGAGCGGCGGGACGACCGACGGGACGCCGGCTCCCCGCGCGTCGGTAGCGTGTCTGCTCATGGCTGCGCGCGGTTCGCTGGTGGATGCCTTCTCCGAGGACGGGCTCGCGCTGCCCCGTGACTTCTCCGCCGGCTACGGCGAGGGGCTGCGCACCGGGCTGTCGCTCGGCGGCGGTGGCCTGTTCTTCGTGGCGTGGCAGGTGGCCTACCTGCACGAGCTCGACCAGCGCGGGGTCAGCCTCGGGGGGACCGACCGCGTGGTGGGCACCTCGGCGGGATCGGTGGTGGCGTCGGTCCTCGAGGCGGGCAACATCGGCCGATTCTTCCGGGAGGTGTCGCTGCTGGCCAAGGCGCCGAAGCTCGTCGGTGTGCTCGCCCCGGCCGGCAACCCGAGTCCGAGCCAGGCCCGGGGCCGCGACCTGTTCGCCGTCGCCGACAACGCCGATCCGGCGACCATCCGCGACATCGGCCACGCCGCGCTCGCCGCGGTGACCCCTCCGCCGTTCGTCATGGCCCGCAACGTCGGCGTGATCCTGGCGTCGCGGCGGTGGCCGTCGCCCGACCTGCACATCACCTGCGTCGACACCTTCACCGGAGAGCGCTGCGTGGTCACGAAGTCGGTGCAGGTGCCGACGGCTCGGGCCGTGGCGGCCAGCTCGGCCGTTCCCGGCGTGTTCCCGCCGCAGCCCATCGGGGACCGTCGCTGCATGGATGGGGGGGTCAGCGGCACGGGCATCCACCTCGACCTCCTGGCCGGAGCCGAGCGCGGGGTGGTCCTCGCGCTGAGCGACGGCCGAGACCTGCCCGATGGTCTGGGCGACATCGGCATCATGACCACCCCAGCGGGCGGCGTGGTGGAGGAGCTGGAGCACCTGCGCGACAGCGGCACCGACGTGTACTTCCGCAAGCCCGAGTCGTTCGACCTGCTCAAGCTCATGGACCCCGCCGCCGTCCCCGATGCGCTGGCCATGGGCAAGCGCCAGGCCCAAGCCGACGCGGACGACCTGCGGGCGTTCCTCGCGTCGTGACGACGACGCGAGGTCGCATGCGCCGGTCGCCGGTCGAGGTGCGATCGCGCAAGTAGCCTCGCCGCGGTGGGCGACGGTGTCGACGAGATGGGACGGCCGACGGATCGGTGGGTGCTTGACCACCTTCCCGCCGGCGCGCTGGCGGTCGACGAGACGGCGATGATCGTCGCCGCGTCCGAGCGTGCCGCGGCGCTCGTGGGTCGACCACTCGAGACCTTCGTCGGCTCATCGATCCTCGAGTACGTCGATCCCGACGCCATCTGGGCCTATGCGGCGGCGGTGAACCTCGCGCTCGACACGACCTCGGCCGACGTCTACGGCGGCCCCGTCCGGATCTCGATCCAGGGCCCCGACGGGAACAAGGTCGCCTGCGACCTGTGGAACTCCAACCAGGTGGGTGAGGACGGGCCCCAGGTGATGGTCCTGCTGCTCTGCGAGCAGACCGTCGCGGTGGGGGTGGCCGAGGCGGCCGCGCTCGCCGCCACCGGTGCCGACTTCGGCGATGTGGCGATCATGGCCGCCGGCGCGCTGGGCGGGTACCCCGTCGTCGCCGACGCGGCGGTGTTCGTCCGCGGTCCCGATGGCCGACCCGAGGTGGCGGCCACGAAGGCCCCGCGGTCGTTGGTCGACGGCACGGCGGGCGACGAGCACTGGACCACCGCCATCGAGGCGCGTGAGCGGGTGCTGTTCGTCGAGGAGGGATCGGTGCCGCCTCCGCTCGGGGATCTCATGGCCGCAGCCGGCTACCGGTCGCTGTGGGTCGAGCCCATCGTGCTCGGTGACGAACCCGCTTCGGGTGCCATCGCGATCTTCCGGCGCTTCCTGGGCGAACCGACCGTCAACGAGCTGGCCAGCGGCCACTCCGCCGCGGGGGTCCTCGCGCTCGCCCAGCGGCGCTGAGGTCGTCGTGGCCGATCCGTCCTCGGGCACCGACGACATCCCCGGCGGTACCGACGCGGGTGCCGGTGTCGACATCGGTGTGCTCGGTCCCTTGATCGTGCGCGTCGATGGGGCCGAGGTGGTCGTCACCGCGGCGCGCGAACGAGCCGTGCTGACCTGTCTGGCCCTCCACGTCGGCTCCACCGTGTCGGACGGTCGCCTGATCGAATCGGTGTGGGGCGACGACCCGCCTGCCAGCGCCCGGTCGACCCTCCAGACCTACATCTCGCACCTGCGCAAGGTGCTCGGTGCGTCCGTCGTGGTCCGCGATGCCAACGGCTACCGCCTCACCGGGGTGGTCGTCGACGCCGACGTGTTCGAGGAGCGACTCGACGCAGTCCGTGACGTGGCGGCGGACGGTGGGGACGCCGGAGACGTCGGGGCCGCCCCCGATGATCGGCGCATCGAGGCGCTCACCGACGCGCTCGCCCGATGGCGGGGAGCGCCCTGCCCCGATGGCGACGACCTCGCGCTCGAAGCCGCACGGGCCCGGTTGGAGGAGCGTCGGCTCAACGCGGCCGAGGAGCTGGTCGAGCTGCGCCTGGATCGGGGCGAGGATGCCGCGCTCATCCCCGATCTCGAGGAGCTGTGCCGCCGTCATCCGCTGCGGGAGCGCGCCGCCGGTCTGCTGATGGTCGCGCTGTACCGCGCCGACCGGCAGGCCGACGCGCTGGCCGTCGAGCGGCGGCTGCGCGCCGGGTTGCTCGACGAGCTCGGACTCGACCCGGGACCTGGCATCCGAGACCTGGAGCAGCGGATCCTCGAGCAGGATCCCCAGCTGCTGGTGCCCGACCGGTCCGGGCCCCGCGTGGCGGGCGGATGCGGACCGTCTGCGGATGCGGATCGGGCAGCCGGTGGGGCTAGGGATCGCGGCGCGTCGACGTCGGCCACGACGGAGGGCTCCCCTGAGCCGGGCCCGCTCCCGTTCCCGGCCCGGCTCACGCCGAGCCGCGCCGATGCTCCCCTGGTCGGTCGCCGCTCCGAGCTCGCCCATCTCGACGCGCTGATCGACCAGGCCGCTGCGGGGGCCGTGGTGCCCGTCGTCGTGCTGCGTGGCGAGGCCGGCATCGGCAAGACGCGCCTCGCTCGCGAGATGGCGCGGCGGTTGTCGCTCGACCCGGCTGGCTCCGAGCGCCCGTGGCTCGTCGCGTGGGGCCGTTGCCCCGCCGATTCCGGGGGCGGGTTCCAGCCCTTCGCCGAGGCGCTCGACCACCTCGTGGGGTGGCGCCCGAGTCTCGCGGCGGGCTCCGAGGGGCTCCTCGCTCCGGTGCTCCCGAGCCTGGCCCGGGCCACCGACCCGCTCGCGTTGCTGCGGACCGGTGCCGAGCAGCGCTTCGCCGTCATCGACGCGCTCAGCGAAGTGGTGGCACGAGCCTCGGCGATCGGCCCGGTGCTCCTCGTCATCGACGACCTCCACTGGGCCGATCCGGGGTCGACAGCTCTGCTCGAGCATCTGGCCTCGCGCCGCCTGCCCGGTGTCGTGGTGCTCGCCACGGCGCGCAACCCCGAACCGACCGAGACCGCCCCGTACGCGCGCCTGCTCGAGCAGCTCGACCGCGACCACGAGCTCGACACGCTCGATGTGGTGGGGCTGACCGAAGCCGAGGTGCGTGTGCTCGTCGATCGCACGACCGACACGGCGGCGCCGATCGAGGCCGTGGCTCTGCTCCACACCCAGACCCGCGGCAACCCGTTCTTCGTCGGGGAGGTGCTCGCCGCGCTCGGCTCCGACGGGGTGCACGACCTCGAGGCCGAGGTCCCGCTCACCTCCGGTGTGCAGTCGGTGCTCGCCCAACGTCTCGACCACCTGTCCCCGGACGAGGAGGCGGTGATGGCGGCGGCGGCCGTCCTCGGGCTCGAGTTCGATCTCGACTCGGTGGCGGCCTGCGCCGACGTGAGCGCCGACGACGCGCTCGACGCACTGGAGCACGCCGCGGCGATGGCGCTCGTGGAGGAGTCGGCGCAGCCCGGGGCCTTCGCCTTCAGCCATGCACTGGTGCAGGTGGCGATCACGTCGCGCACGCCACGCACGCGTCGGTCCCGCCTCGTCGCGCGCGCCGCCGAGCTCGCGGCGGCCCGCACGATGGCCGAGCCGGGCGCGCTCGGTCGCCGGGTGGCGAGCACGCTGCTCGCCGCGGCCACCGAGGACGTGGTGACCGGCCCGCGTCCGCTCGACGAGCGCGACCCGCAGCTCGCCATGAGCCGGGCGACGTTGCTGCGCATCGCGGCCGGGGCCAGCCCGCTGCTGGACCGGCCCGGCGTCGAGGTGGTGGTCGCCAGCGATCTGACCGACGAGCGCGCCGGGCGCACCGTGTTGCGGTGGGCCGAGGCCATGCACCGTCGGGGCGATTCGGCCCCGGCGCTCGCCCGCGCCGTGGAGGTGGGCGAGCTGGCGCGGCAGCTCCCCTCGCCGGGCCTGCTCGTCGAGGCCGCGCTCGTCGCCGCCGATGCGGGTGGGCTCGCCGCGGGGTCGGGGAGCCCCGACGGGCGGATCGAGCTCCAGAGCCTGGTCACCGACGCGCTCGGAGCGGTCGGCAACGACCCGGCCGACGACGCTCGTCGGGCCCGGCTCCTGGTCCATCTCGCCATGACCGCCGACGATCCGGACGACCGGCGGTTGCTCGCCGGGGCGGCCCGCATGGCGGCCGAGCGTGCGGGCGACGAGAGCTGGCAGGCCGAGGCCATCCTCGTCGAGCGAGGAACGCGGTGGGGTCCCAGGGACGCGCTCGAACGGGTGGTGCTCGGCCGTCGGGCGCTCGTGCTCGCCACACCGTCGGGTCGGTCGGCGCTGTCGGCTCCTGTGGTCGATCGGGGCCTGGTCGCCCGGATCGAGTCGACGCTGGCCCGTGACCTGCTCGTCGTCGGCGAGCCCGCCGAGGCGCGGGCCGTGCTCGACGGGCTGATGGCCCGGGACGGGGTCCCGAGGGTGCTGGTCGCCCGCGCCCGGTTGCAGCGAGCGGGCATCGACCTCTTCGAGGGCGACACCAACGCGGCGTCGTCCGCCGTCGAGCGGGCCGTCGCCGGCGACTACGTGCGGTCGCGCGATCCGCACGATCCGCTCGCCACGCTGCTGCTCGTGGTCGCCCGTGCCCAGGGTCAGCTGGCCGAGGCGCGGGTGAGCCTCCGGGACGCGAGCCGACGGTGGCCGGACGACCTGCTGTGGACCGGTGCGCTCGCCGCGGCCGAGACCGACGCCGGCGAGGTCGTCGCGGCCACGACGATCCTCGACGCGGCGGTTGCCTCGGTCGAGGCGAACCCGACCGGCCCGGGAGCGGTGGGCGGACTCGTGCTGCTCCTCGACGCCGCCGACCGGCTCGACCATGGCCTCGTCGGGTCGCTCCGAGCTCGGCTCGCACCCCACGCGGGGGAGCTGGCGGTCGCGGGCGATGCGGGGACGCTCGGTCCGGTCTGAGTCGACCGCCGACACACCGTGACCTGGTGGGACGCAGCACCGCCTGTGGCCAGTGCACCGTGACAACCATCCGATGCCGATGCCGATGCCGATGCCGATGCCGATGCCGATGCCGTCGCGCCGGATCGCCGATGGTGATCACCTCGCGCACGTGCTCGACCGATGAACGCGGAGGTGACCCGGGCATCGGCCCGGGCCACCTCCGATCGTCACCTCACGTCGTCACCGCGAGCGAGTCCGGCTCCTGGTGAGCTGCTGGAGGGCGACGCCACCGGCGAGGAGGACCAGGCCGAGGGTCACGACGGCCCAGGTGTCGGCGCCGGTCACCGGGAGGCTGCCGGAGGCGGCGACGGTGCTGGTCCCACCCGTGCCCCCTGAGCCGCTGCCCGTCGACCCGCTGCCCGTCGACCCGCTGCCGTTCGAGCCTCCCGTGCCTCCCGTGCCACCGGTGCCACCGGTGCCAGCCGTGCCGCCGGGGTTGGTGCCGGTTCCGTCACCGCCGGTGTCACCCGTGCCACCGGTGTTGTCGGTGCCATGTCCGTTCCCGTCCGGGTCCCCGGTTTCGTCGCCACCCTTGTCGTCCCCGCTGTCGGGGTCGCCACCCTCGTCCTCGGGTTCGGGGGACTCGTCGGTCGGGCCGTCCTCCACCTCGGGGACCGCCTCGGGCTGGGCGATCACGAAGTGCTCGAGCAGCGAGACCGTGACCACGGCGGTGCTGCACCGGGATGCGACGTCGCCGGGCTTGCGGTCGTCGCCCCCATAGAGCGGTGCCGGGTTGGCCGGTGTCGACAGGACGTGGTCGTCGCAGGCCTCGTAGGTCACCTGCACCGAGCCGGTGGCCCCGTCGACCGGGACGAGCTCGAAGCGGCAGTCCTCGCTGATCGACAGGCTCTCGACCTTGTCGGGATCGCTCACCGACACGGGGCTGGTGGTGCAGGTGAGGTCCTCCCCGTCGGGCTCGACGTCGTTGACGCCCAGGTCGAGGCCGTCGACCGTCTCGCCGGGGAACAGCAGCGCGACGTCGTCGACGAGCGAGGGCGCGGTGTTGCCGATGACGTCGATGAGGATCTGGCCCACGCCGCAGAACGGGAAGCCGTCGTAGACGGGGTTCTGGAGCGCCGGGTTCTCGCACAGCCGGTAGGTGAAGGCGACCGGACCCTCGAAGCCGTCGGCGGGGCTGAAGAAGACCCGCTGGCCGATGGCGATCGCGGTGCCTTCGGACGGATCGGGTCCGACCAGGATCTCCATCTGGGTCGGGGTGGGCCCGTTGAGGTCGTAGTCGTTGTCGAGGACCGGGATGGCGACGGTGTAGGCACCGATGCCCTCGGAGCTGTAGCCGGCGTCGACGACCTCGATGTCGGTGACCCCGGTGGGCTCGATGATGAGGCCGGGCCCCACGACGACCTTGGCGGTTCCGTCGGCGCAGCGTCGGCTGTGCGTGCCGGACAGGTCGGAGGGGAAGCCGAAGTTGTAGGAGTTGTCCTTGCCCGCGTTGGTGCCGTGGGCGGTGAGCAGCTTGTGGTGGTCGCAGACCCGGTAGGTGAACTCGGCGGTGCCGTTGCCCGGCCCGTTGCTCTTCCAGTGGAAGCTGCAGTCGCCGTTCATCGTGACCACGCCGAGCGCGGGTGCGGGTGGGCTGACCAGGTCGGTCCGGCACGAGGTGACCTCGCCCTGGGGGTCGCCCGTCCAGCCCTTGACGTCGAAGTCGGCGTCGTTGCCCGACACGGCGTGGAACAACGCCGGGACGGTGGCCGGTCGTGGGTTGCCCACCACCGTGATGTTGACGACGCCCGTGGCTTCCTGCTGGTCGCTGTTCTGGCGGACGGTGTAGGTGAAGCGGTCGGGTCCCGCGTAATTCTGGGGCGGGGTGTAGTAGCAGGGACCGGTGGGGAGCTTGGCGAAGTTCTCCGGTGTGGCAGGCAGTTGGATCTGGCCATCTCCACAGCTCACCTGACCGCCCTTGTCGGTCTCGAACTGGTGGCTGGCGAGGCGGATCTGGTCGAGGTTGCCGGGGGTGGCGTCGCCGTTGCCGTCCTTGTCGTTCTTCAAGACGTCGATGACGAGGCCGTGCTGGCCTCCGTTGGCGTCGTCGTCGGTGACCGCCAGGTACGAGGCGTCGGTGCTGACGCTCTCGCCCTGGACGACGGGCTTGTCGGTCTTGAGCACCGTCCACGACCAGTCCAGCGGCACCTCGCAGGCCACCGGGGCGGCCTTGGGGGTGGAGTCCCAGCCCGAGATGGCCAGCTTGGGCAGGGTGACGACGCCGGTCTCGGTGGCGCGCACCTTGATGGTGACGCGCAGGTCGACGCCATCGGAGGTCTCCATGACGAGGCCGTTGAGCTTGGGCTCGGAGTTGGAGTCGAAGGCGTAGCCCCAGGTGCCGATCGACTTGATCGGCCCCACCGGGCTGCTGCCGTAGTACGGCTTGTGGAAGCCGAGGTTGGCGGGCAGCTGACCGGAGATCTGCGTGCGCTCCACCGGACCGGTGGGCGCCATGTGGACGATGAGCGGATCGGGGCCGTCGTTGAAGTTCCAGGGGCTGTAGTCGAGGTTGCTGTTGTAGAGCTCGGCCACGAGCTCCCACTCGGTACCGGGGAAGACCTTGGAGCCGGAGCCGAGCGAGGAGCTGATCGTCCACTTGGCGGCACCGCGGCGGCCTTCGATGTTCCACGAGCCGCAGTCGGGCATGGGCACGTCGCCGGAGTTGCCGAAGCCCTGCTGGTAGATGATCTTGGTCTCGCTCTTGGGGAGCTTGGTCTCGGTGGCCGCGTGGGCCGGGCTCGGGCCGAACGGCGGAGCGCCGATGACGACCAGGGTGGTGAGCAGCAGCAGGACGCTGACGCCACCGAGGAGTCGGCGAAGCAGGTGTCGCTTCGTCGACCGGAGGTGGGTGGGTTCGGGGTTCATGACTGCCTCCCAGCAGCTTCAGTCGTGGTCTCGAAGGCCGCCACGGTGGTGACCGGGGCGGGGTCGACGGGGACCGGGGTGTCGGGGTGGACCGGGTTGGTCGGGTTGTCGGCGATGTGCAGGGTGACGAGGTCGCCGTCGACGGTGAGATCGGCGGCCAGCTCGGCACCCGGGTGGATGCGGGGGGTGATGGCCTGGTCGACGACCAGCGATGCCCGGGTTCGCCGGGGTGCCAGGTGCTCGGCGAGCACCGTGACGTCGAGGCGCAGCTCGACCTGATCGAGCCGGATGCCCCCGAACGAAGCGGGGACGGGCGTGGCATCGATGACGACGACCGATCCGGTGGTGAGCGGGGAGCTCGACCCGCCGGTGATCCGGTCGGTGGTGACGAGATCGGCCGCGATCAGGCCTGTGGTGGATCCCGATGACGCAGATCGGGGCGGCGCGGGGCGGCGGCGGGGCATGACGACACCGTGCGCCCCCGCGCTCCAGCGCCGCTGGAGGATCGCTGGAGCCGGGCCTCGAGCGGGACGAACAGCGGGACAGGGATCACGATGGCGAAGAACCGCTCAACGCTGATGACGCGACCCGACACGCGATCGAGGGCTACCGCGACGCCATGACCTACGTGTTGCAGCTGGGACTTCACCGTCGATGCCGTCGCTCGACGAGTCGCTCGTGAAGGCGCTCCACTTCGTGATGCTCGAGTACCGTCCGATCATCGGCTGGCGACGAGATCACCGACGCGACCGCAACACGCGATTGGGGCGCCATGGTCAAGGCCGGCCTGCTCAGGCCGATGGGTGACAGGCGCGGTCGGTACCACCAACCCACCGAGGAGCTGACGCAGGTGCGGGGAGCTATCCGTGAGAGCCGTCATCGGCGACCCACCGACGACCGGTACGACCTCGTGCGACCTCAGGTCCCTGGACCGCGCGACCTCAGGTGCCTGGACAGCGAAGGACGCCCAGGGTGAGCCCGCATGTCGTCGTGATCCAGCACCTCGAACCCGAGCAGCCCTACGCCATCGCCCGGGCGTTCGACCGAGCCGGCATCGACGTGCGGGTCGTGCGCTCCGATCTCGGCGACGAGATCCCGTCGGACCTCGACGAGGTCCTCGCCCTCGTCGTGATGGGCGGGCCGATGTCGGTCACGAGCGACGACGGGTATCCCAGCCGGGCCGACGAGCTGGACCTGGTGCGCCGTGCGCTCGA
Organism: uncultured Rhabdothermincola sp.; assembly: GCA_964525005.1. Lineage (GTDB taxonomy): Bacteria > Actinomycetota > Acidimicrobiia > Acidimicrobiales > Acidimicrobilacustridaceae > CAZALT01. Next base: position 63,707 of record CAZGEF010000001.1, on the reverse strand, counting down.
CGCGTCGGTGCCGGTGCTCGGTGTCTGCCTCGGCGCGCAGCTCCTCGCGCTCGCCGCGGGCGGCACCGTTGGTCCGGGCGACGGGGCCGAGATCGGTTGGGCACCGATCGAGGTGCGCGACGAGGCCGAGGACGACCCGCTCTTCGCCGGGCTGCCGCGGGAGCTGACCGTCCTGCATTGGCACGGCGAGACCTCCTCGCTGCCGCCCGGCGCGTCGTGGTTGGCCCGGTCCGCTCGCTACGACCAGCAGGCGTTCCGGGTCGGGCCGAGCGCCTGGGGGCTCCAGTTCCACGTCGAGGTCGACGCCGCCGCGGTGGCGGCGTTCGTCGAGTCGTTCCCCGAGGACGCGGCGCAGGCCGTCGGCGGTGCCGACGCCGTCCTCGCGGCGACCCCCGCCGCGCTCGAGGCGCTCGTCCCCCGACGCGATCAGATGCTCGATCGCTTCGTGCGCCTGGTCGCCGACGGCGCGAGGTAGCGACCCACCGGTCCTCGTGCCAGGCCGCGCGACGCGTCCTGCGGTCCCGGCCCGAAGGTCTCAGAGCTGGGGCATGACCTCGTCGGTGACGTTGCGCAGGTAGCGCCAGGCGATCTCGGGCGGGAGGCCCCCGGCGAGGGGCTGGAGAGGGAGCGGGTGACCGGCCTTGATCATCTCGAGCGCCTCGTCGACGGTGACGATGACGTGCGTGCGGGCCTCGGCGCGCAGCTCGTCGACCGTGGTCGCCACCGAGAGGCTGGCGGTGTGGGTGTTGCCCTGGTTGATCGCCGCGTAGCTGCGGACGTCGTGCAGGAGGTGGGGACCGATCTCGGCCCACGCCGCGTCGAGGTCGTCGGCGACGAACACGGTGGTGGCCATGTCGAGCGGTGGGACCATGCAGAACCCGGGTTCACGGCCCTGCTCCCGACAGGCGTCGGCGTAGATGCCCTCGAGGTCGGGGCCGCCGCCCTGGGCGATGAAGTCGAGCCCGAAGCGGGCGGCGCGCCGCGCCGCGGGCGGGCTCCCCCCGCCCCAGATCACCGCTGGACCACCGGGGGTCACGGGCGCCGGCGTCACGTGGATGCGCCGACCCTCGTGCTCGAAGGGCTCGCCGGCCTTGGCCTTGAGCAGCAGAGCGAGTTGGTCCTCGACGAGCCGACCTCGACGCTTGAAGTCGGCGCCGTGGTGGTCGAACTCCTCGGGGCGGTAGCCCACAGCCATGACGTAGCTCACCCGCCCACCGCTGATGATGTCGAGCACCACCATGTCCTCGGCCAGCCGGATCGGGTCGTACAGCGGCAGGATCAGCGCGGCGGTCATGATCGACAGCGTCTCGGTGCGAGCGGCCATGGCGGTGGCGAGCACGAGGGGCGAAGGCAGGTAGCCGTCCTCCATGGTGTGGTGCTCGCACACCGCGGCGGCGAGCGCGCCGCGGCTCTCCGCGAAGCTCGCCATCTCGAGGGCGGCCGCGTAGAGCTCCTGGGTCGATGCGCCGAACTCCGGTGCGCGCATGTCGAATCGCATCAGGTACATGGGTGGGTCCCTTCAGGCCGCGCGTGCCGACTCGGCCGCGTCCAGCAGCTTGGCAGAACGATCGGCGACGGCGTGCGTCAGCGGCCCGAGGCGGTGCGTCAGCCCGGGGCGACCTCGTGGTCGGGGGCCGCACAGCGGTGGCACTCGGGCTCGAGGGTGGCGTGGGAGATGCCGAATCGGCTGGACAGCACGGCCCGGGCCGAGTCGGCGATCTCCTGGGCGCGGTGGAGGTCCATACCGTCCTGCAGTTCGAGGTGGGCGGTGAGCGCCGTGCTCTGCGAGTCGATGGCCCAGATGTGGAGGTGGTGCACGGACTGCACCTCGTCGAGGCCGTTGAGCGCGTCCTCGACCTGGACCGGGTCGATCGCCGACGGTGTGGCCTCGAGCAGGACCAGCACGGTGTCCTTCAGCAGGCGCACCACGCCGACGCCGATCAGCACGGAGATCAGGATCGAGATGGCCGGGTCGGCCCAGGTGGCGTCGAACAGCCAGACCGCGCCGGCCGCGACCACCACGCCGAACGAGCCCAGGGCGTCGGACACCAGATGCCAGAACGCGGCGCGGATGTTGAGGTTCTCCCCACCGCTGCGGTTCAGGTACCAGGCGCTGGCCCCGTTGACCGCGAGCCCGAGCACGCCGATGAGGGCGAGCGGCCCGGGATCGATCTCGGTGGGATGCGAGAAGCGGCCGATGGCCTCGACCACGACCCAGCCGGTCAGGGCGAGGAGCACGGCGCTGTTGAGCAGTGCGGCGAGGATCTCGGTGCGGGCCAGGCCGTAGCTCTGCCGAGCGGTGGCCGGGCGCGCCGCCAGTCCCTGGCCGATGAGGGCGATGATGAGCGCCACCACGTCGCTGGCGTTGTGCAACGAGTCGGCGAGCAGCGCGAGCGAACCGATGAGGAGACCGACCGCTACCTGGGCGACGAGCATGGCGGTGTTGGCGCCGATCGAGATGATCAGGGCGTTGCGCTGCGCTCCTCGCAGGTCGTGTCCGTGCGAGTGGCGGTGGTTCCCCTGGTCTCCGTGCTCGTGCTCGTGCTCGTGCTGGTGCTCGTCGGATCCGGGATCGGTCATCGTCACCTCCTCGTGCCGTTGGGAATCGGTCGGATCCGAGCATGGTCGCAGGTCGTGCCGACCGGGGCGACCGTCGAGGGCACCGGCTCCGTGGGCAACGAGAGGCTCGGCCCGGCAAGACCCCGTCATGGAGGAGAACGCAAGATCCCGCCATCGAGGAGAACGTCCGGTTACCGTCACGTGTCACCCAGATGGACCTGGGGTAGACGTCCACGACCGAAAGGATTCTTCGATGGCGAAGAAGAAGGGCAAGAAGAAGGACAAGAAGTCCAAGAAGAAGGACAACAAGTCGAAGAAGAAGGGCAAGAAGTCCAAGAAGAAGTAGCCCCGATCCCGAGGGATCTGCCCGAGGGATCTGCCCGAGGGTTCGCCCTCTACGTTCGACGACCGCCACCGGCACGCCACGCGACCGGTGGCGGTCCGCGTTGCGAACCGGTTCCCACGCCGGGTCCCGCTCGCCTCGGGCCGGGCCCTCGGGCCTTCCGCACCGCACCGCACCGAACCGAACAGGACCGCGAACCAGGCGTTCGCGAGCTGAAATGGGCAGTTCGCTCGACATCTGCGAGGTTTTCTGCTCATCTACGGCGGTGCCTGCAACCTATCGCCCCGCTCAGGTCGCCGAGCTCCTCGGCGTGAGCGTCGACACCGTTCGACGCTGGTGCGATGAAGGTCGCCTGGCGACGACCCGCACCGAGGGCGGTCACCGACTCGTCGACGGATCCGATCTGGCCCGGCTCCTGACCGAGCGGCCCGAGGCCTACGAGCCCGACTCGCTCCCGGCCCAGTCGGCGCGCAACCGCCTCACCGGCATCGTCATCCGGGTCGAGCGCGAGGGGTTGACCGGACTCGTCGAGATCCAGGCCGGTCCCCACCGGATCGTGTCGCTCATGACGAGCGATGCGCTCGACGAGATGCAGCTCGAGGTCGGCGACGTCGCCGTCGGCGTCGTCAAGGCCACAACCGTCATCGTGGAGGTCCCCCATGTCTGAAGCCCCTGTCTCGTCGCGCGCCCGCCGGGCCGCGCTCGCCTTCGTCGCGGCGTCGTTCCTGCTGCTCGCGGCGTGCGGGTCCGATTCGACCACCTCGTCGGGCTCGACCACGAGCGTCGGTTCCTCGGACACCACCACGCCAGCCGCCGCCACCGGCACGGCGACGGTCTCGGCGGCGGCATCGCTCACCGAGGCGTTCACCGAGATCGGCGCCGACTACGAGTCGACGCACCCGGACACCACCATCACGTTCTCCTTCGACTCCTCGTCGACGTTGGCGACCCAGATCCTCGAGGGTGCGCCCGCCGACCTCTTCGCATCAGCGGACACGACCAACATGACCAAGCTCACCGACGCCGACGAGGTGGCCGGTGAGCCGCAGGTGTTCGCCCGCAACCGGTTGGTCATCGTCACCAAGCCGGGCAACCCGGCCGGCATCACGAGCCTCGCGGATCTCGCCGACGCGGGCGTGATCTCGTTGTGCGGCGAAGAGGTGCCGTGCGGGAGGTTCGCGGCGCAGGCGCTCGAGAAGGCCGGCGTCACCATTGCCGAGTCGAGCGTGACCCGTGGCCAGAACGTGAAGACCACCCTCACCGCGGTGACCGAGGGCGATGCGGTCGCCGGGATCGTCTACGTCACCGACGCCGCGACCGCGGGCGACGCGGTGGACACCGTCGAGATCCCCGATGACGTGAACGTGATCGCGGTGTACCCGATCGGGGTCCTCGTCGATGCCCGCAACCCGGACCTGGCAGCGGACTTCCTCGCCTACGTCCTGTCACCTGAGGGGCAGGCGGTGCTCGGGTCGTACGGGTTCCTCCCGCCCACCTGAGCCGGTCGTGATCAGCGGGCGCCGCGCGGCCACCGACGCGGACCACGCGGCCGGTGGGCGCCGAGCGGCGTCGAGCCGGCACCGCCCGCCCGCCCTCGTGGTCGCGCTGGCCGCGGTCACGGCGACCTTCTTCGCGCTCCCGGTCATCGGGATCGTGCTGCGGGCGCCATGGGGCTCGCTCCTCCACGACCTGACCACGCCCGCCGCTCTCGACGCGCTCCGCCTGTCGCTCGTCTGCTCGACGCTGGCGATGCTGCTCGCCGTCGCCTTCGGCACGCCGCTCGCGTGGGTGCTCGCCCGCGTCGAGTTCCCCGGACGCTCGGTCGTGCGCGGGCTCGTGCTGCTGCCGATGGTGATGCCGCCGGTGGTCGGAGGCATCGCCCTGCTGTCCGCCTTCAGCGCGAACAGCGTGATCGGCGGATGGCTCCACGACACGATGGGTATCCAGCTCACCTTCTCGGCCGCCGGGGTGGTGATGGCCGAGTCCTTCGTCGCCATGCCGTTCTTCGTCATCACGGTCGAGGCGGCGCTGCGCACCGCCGACCGTTCGCTCGAGGACGCAGCGGCCAACCTCGGGGGTGGTCGCCTGGCCGTCTTCGGGCGGGTGACGCTCCCGCTGGTGGGTCCGTCCATCGCCGCGGGAGCGGTGCTGGCTTGGGCGCGGGCCCTGGGAGAGTTCGGTGCCACGATCACGTTCGCCGGCAACATCGCAGGCGTCACGCGGACGCTTCCCCTCGCCATCTACCTCCGCACCGATGCCGACCAGGACACGGCGCTCGCCCTGAGCCTGCTGCTCATGGCGGTGTCCCTCGCCGTCATCGTCGCCCTCCGCGAGCGCTGGCTCCCCCGACGCTGACGGCCCGGACCCCACCCCGTCCGACACCACCCCGTCCGACACCACACCGTCGCGGCTGGGATGACCCGTAGCCTGACGTCTGGCCCCAGCCAGGAGCTTCGGGTGCGAGACTTGCCGGGTCCGCACGGGCCGATCGAACGGGGGCCACCATGACCGAGCCACACGACGTCCTCGCGGCACGTCGATCGAGCGATGCCGAGGTCGAGGTGATCGCACGTGCCCTGGTGGGCGTCGCGACCGCCGGCGGCGCCGAGCTCTCGGTGATGGACCGACGCGGTCTCGCCCGGGCGTACCCGGTCGTCTTCGACCGGCCCGCTCCGCCAGACGAGACGGTGTCCACCCTCACACCCGTCTCTCTCGACGACCTCGCCGCGGCCGTCGCGTCGCCCGACCTGCGGCTCCTCACCGTCCGACTCGCCGCCGTCACGTGCTTCGTCGACGGGATCGTCGAGCAGCCCAAGCTCGACGCCGTGCTCGCCCTGGCCGAGGCCCTCGACGTGCATCCGGCGTTCGTCGAGGCGCTCACCCACATGGCGGCCGACGACGTGCACTGGGCCGGAACGGACATGATCCGCCACAACGTCGAGTCCATCCCCGGGCTGGTCTTCGACCCGGCGGACCCGGTCTCGGTCTTCCTGCCCTACCGCGACGGCAAGGCGCAGCCGGAGCTCGTCACGCGGTACGACGCCCTCGCCGAGCTAGCCGACGGGACGCTCGGCAACGCCTTCTTCCACCACTACCACGACAACCACTTCGCCTTCCCCGGCGCCGAGTGGGGCGTGGCCGAGGCGTGGGGCACCCCGCACGACACGCTGCACCTGCTGTCGGGCTACAGCACCAGTGCGCAGGGGGAGCTCCTCGTGGCCGTCTTCAACGGCGCCAGCTTGTCGCAGCCGGCCGACCCGTTCGAGAGCCACGTCCTGCCGGTGATCCTCACGTACCACCTGGGCATCGAGCTCAACAAGGGGATCAACAAGGGCGACCGCGAGCGCATGGACCGCGACCCCAGCTGGCGCGACAACTTCGAGGGCAACGTGCACCTCGGTCTCGACCCCGGCAAGCTCTGGGTCGCGTGGGAGCGGGGACGGGCGATGAGCGAGGACGTCTTCTCGGGTCGGTGGAGCTTCTGGGACCACATCCACACGCCGCTCGACGAGCTGCGTGCTCGCTACACCATCCCACCGCTCGATCCTGCCGATGCCGCACTCGAGGACGATCAGATCGATCCCACGTTGCTGGCCCGCCCCGGGAAGGTCGTCCCGACGTTGAGCACGACCGCCGTCGCCGAACGCCCCACCAGCTGACTCCGACGACGAGGTCGCGCCGGTGGTCGCCAGCCGACGGTCGACGTTCGACGGTGGTCGGTCGGTGCCGGTCGGTGCCGGTCGGTCGGTCAGCTCGTCGTCGTCGCGTCCTCGCCGGGGACGAGCGGGAAGCCGATCGCCGCGGCCAGGGTGTTGGCGATGTGGACAGCCGGGTCCTCGCACGGACCGGTGGTGCGACCGCCGACGGTGATGGGGGAGCCGGGCGGGCAGTCGCCCGACTTGATGTCGCTGTTGACCATCACGACGAGGGTGATGTCCTCGGCCAGGTGGTGCTGGACGACGGTGTTGTAGCCGGGGAGCTCACCGGTGTGGCCGTACCAGCCGAGGGCGAGACCGAGCCCGAGGCCGTAGGCGCGGGCGGGCGACTGCGGCGCGGTCTGCTCCCCGTCGATGTAGACGGGCACGTCGAAGTCGAACGAGTCGAGCCGTTCGGCCTGCGTCTCGGCCGACAGGACGCCCTCGCCGGTCACCAGCGTCTTGCCCCAGATGAGGAGGTCGTCGAGGTCGGAGATCATGGCGCCGGCGGACCAGCCCCATGACGGGTTCCAGTCGGTGGCGTCGACGGGCAGGTCGTCGTCGGTGCCCTGGGTGGTGTAGCCGGAGGCGTGGGGGTCGGGGAAGGTGGCGTCGGTGGGCAAGACGGTGTGGGTCAACCCGAGCGGTGCGGTGATCCGGTCGGCCATGACGTCTTGGATCGGCTGGCCGGTGACCTGTTCGATGACCATGCCGATCAGCACGGTGTTGGTGTTCGAGTAGAAGGTCGCGGCGCCCGGCTCGTACATCGGATCGACGTCCTTGACGAGGTCGACGAGCTCCTGCGGTGTCCACACGTGGTCCGGATCGCTGAACAGCGTCTCTTGGAACGAGGCGTTGAACGTGTAGCTGGGGATGCCGCTGCGCATCGACGCGAGCTCGTAGAGCGTGGCGTCGCCGTTGGGCATGCCGGGCACGTACTGCTCGATGGGGTCGTCGAGCGAGAGCGCGCCCTGCTCGGCGAGTTGGAGCAGGGCCGTGACGGTGAAGGTCTTGGTGACGCTGCCCACCCGGGTGTTGACGTCCGCGGCCATGGAGATCGTCTCGTCCCAGTCCTGGTGGCCGATGGTGGCGATCCAGGTGCCCTGCGGGGTGCGCAGCGCCATGACGGCACCGGGAGCGCTCACCTCGGCGAAGCTCGCCGTGGCCGCGAGGTCGAGCTCCTCGGTGGTCAGCGGGTCCAGGCCGTCCTCGACGATGGTGAGACCGCCGCCGGTTGCGTCGCTGGGGCCGACCGTGGTGGTGGGCGAGGTCGTGTCGTCGGTGTCGCTACCGCACGCGGCGAGGCCGAGGGACAGCGCGGCGACGGCGGTGACGGCGAGCGCTCGCCCGGTTCGGGTGGTGCGGACCTTCATGGGTTGCTCCTCGGTGGATCGCGTGCGGTGGGTGCCGATCGAGATCCTCGATCGTGGCGGTGCCAGCCTGGGCGACCGTTCTACCGCAGGTCGCCGCGTCGCCGCGGGTCCGGGTGTTCGCGGCAAAGCTGATGGGCCGGTACGGTCTTGTCGACGACAACGATGTCTGCGCCCACCGGCGCCAACTGAGAGAGAGCGACGAACGAGCATGTTTGCAGAAATCGGCAATGGCGATGTCCTGATCTGGATCTTCGAGTTCTTCATGTTCGTGATCTGGTTCTGGATCCTGATCACGATCTTCGGCGACGTCTTCCGCAGCCACGACCTGTCCGGCGGGATGAAGGCGTTCTGGACGATCTTCGTGATCATCCTTCCGTTCCTCGGCATCCTCATCTACCTGATCGCCCGCGGTTCGGGGATGCAGGACCGGGCGCTCGAGCAGGCCAAGGCGCAGCAGGCGAAGTTCAACGACTTCGTCCAGACGTCGGCCGCGGCCAGCGATCCCGCCGAGGCGATCACCAAGGCCAAGGCGCTGCTCGACTCCGGCGCGATCGACCAGGCCGAGTTCGACGCGCTGAAGAAGAAGGCGCTGAGCTAGCAAAGCCGGCCCACGAACGGGTCCGTGCGACGGTGCGGGACCGCCGTGCGCCCGGCTCGTGTCGACGTGAGCGCGAAGGGGATCGCCTCCGGGTCGGTCCCCTTCGACGCGTCCGGCGGTCGATCGCCGCCACGATCACCGAGGTCGCCGAGCGCGCGAGATGCTCAGAGGGGTTGGCGGCGGAGGACCTCCTGGGCCGCGTGCCAGCCGCACATGCCGTGCACCCCACCGCCGGGCGGCGTCGACGACGAGCACAGGTAGAGGCCGTCGACGGGCATCGCCCACGGGTGCAGACCGAAGGTGGGGCGGGCGACGAACTGGCGGAGGGTCATGAGACCACCGCCGATGTCGCCACCGACGTAGTTGGCGTCGTGGCGCTGAAGGGCGGACGGGCCCATCGAGTGGCGACCGAGGATCCGGTCGCGGAATCCGGGAGCGAAGCGCTCGACCTGGGCCTCGATGGGCTCGGTCATGTCGACCGTCGATCCGTTGGGGACGTGGCAGTAGGCCCAGGCGGTGTGGACGCCACCCGAGTCGCGGGTTCGGTTCGGGTCGATCCGGCTCGGGTCGAACAGGGTCGGTTGGGCGAAGAGCACGAACGGCCGCTCGGCGTGTCGCCCGTGGTGCGGCGCGGCTTCGGCGGCGGTGACCTCGGCCAGGCTCCCGCCGAGGTGCACCGTGGCCGCCGTCGATCCGGTGGGGTCGGCCCATGGCGTCGGTCCGTCGAGCACCCAGTCGACCTTGAAGACTCCGGGCCCGTACCGGAATCGCGTCAACTTGCGGGTGTAGTTCGCCGGCAACCTTGTTCCGCACACCTCCACGACCTGCCGGGGGGTGAGGTCGAGCAGCACGGCCCTCGCCGGCGGGAGCTCGTCGAGGTCGCGGACGGTCCAGCCGCACTCGACGTGCCCGCCGAGGTCGCGGAGCAGCGCGACGAGGGCGTCGGCGATCGACTGCGAGCCGCCGCGCGCGATGGGCCAGCCCACGAGATGGCCCAGTGCGCCGAGGAGGAGGGCGTAGGCGGATGTCGAGGCCGCCGTCAGGGGGAGGATCGAGTGCGCGGCGAGGCCGGCGAACAGCCCGCCGAGGGCGTCGCCGCGTCCGGCGGCGACGCTCGTCGCGGGGCGGATGGCGGTGGGGGCGAACCGTGCGAGGTGCACCGGGTGCGCGGGTGGCACGGTGAGCGGCGACAGCAGCCCGTCGGTCAGGTCGAACCCGGCACGCACCAGGGGCTCCAGGAGCTTCCGGTAGGCCGGGCCGTCGGTGCCGAGGCCCGCTGCGGTCCGGCCGACGTCGCGGTGCAGCAGCACCATGGCGTCGTCGAGCGCGTGGGCCAGCGGTGCATCGGGCTGGATCCACTCCAGGCCGTGGTCGGCGAGGGGGAGGTCGCGCAGCGCGGGCGATCCCAGACCGAGCGGGTGGACGGCCGAGCAGACGTCGTGGAGCACACCGGGTCGGATCAGCTCGGCGGAGCGCAGGCCTCCGCCGGGGCGGTCGCCCGCCTCGACCACGAGCACGCGCCACCCCTGGCGGGCGAGGGCGATGGCGGCCACGAGCCCGTTCGGACCCGAGCCCACCACCACGGCATCCCACGAACCCGCGGCGCGGTTCGGGCGGGGGGCGGGACCGGGGGGTGGGGCCACGAGGCTACGAGTCCACGATCCCGACGGCGTCGATCCCGACGGCGTCGACCTGCACGCGGATGCCCGTGAGGTGGGTCATGCCCGACAGCGGGTCGAAGGTGCCCGGACCGGAGGCCGAGAGCAGGTTCACGTTCACCCCCGGGTGGGCATGGGCCACCGGCATGCCGGTGTTGGCGGCGAAGCCGAAGCCGTGGGTCATGGCCACGACGCCCGGTCGCAGGTTGGCGTCCATGGCGACCGCGGCGCGGAGCGCGCCGCGGTCGTTGTGCACCTCGGCGTGATCGCCCTCCGCCAGGCCCCGTGCCGCGGCGTCCTCGGGGTGCATCCACAGCGGGTTGGTGTCGGCTCCCCGGCCCTTGAGCTTGCCGACGTTGGCGAGCGCCGAGTTGAGGGTGTTGCGGGTCCGGCGGGTGATGAGCCGGAGCTGGTGGGGAGGCTCGTCCTCCAGCTCCCGGAAGAGGGACGCGGCCCGCTGCACGGAGGCCGCGAAGATCTCCGGGGCGCAGTCGATGACGCCGTCGTGGGTCAGCAGCTGCTCGGAGACGAAGGTGCCGACCGTGTCGCCGTGGAGGACGGCGAGGCCGCGGTCGCGGGTGGCGAGCGCGGCGACGCTGAGCCCTTTGGCGGCCAGGTCCCCGTCGGTGAAGGCACCGATCGCGTCGCGTCCCGTCCCGAACTGGCCCCCGACGCCCATGGCATCACCGAGCAGCTCGAAGATCTCGGCCTCGGTCTTGCGCTCGTGACGGGGCTCGACCATCGGGTCGGTGAGCTGGACGTGCGGGGTGAGCTGCACGCCCTGGGTGAACGTGTTGAGGTCCGGGCGCTCGAACCAGTCTGCTGCCGGCAGGACGACGTGGGCGAGCTCGGCGGTGGCGTTGCGGTAGAGGTCGACGCAGACGAGCAGGTCGAGGTGGGCGAGGGCGGCCCCCGTGGCCGACGCGTCGCCGAACGAGAGCGCCGGGTTCCCCGCCACCGAGATGAGGGCACGGATCGGGGTGTCGGGATGGTCGATCCAGTTGGGGAGCAGCGCGGCAGGGAGGCTTCCCATCGAACGTCGGACCGGACCCCACGGGGAGTCCTCGAACGAATCGGGCCCGGGACCGCCGTCGGACGGGCGAGCTGCGATGGCCCGGTCGGGTGAGATGTTGCCGCCCCGGCGATCGAGGTTGCCGGTCACCAACGAGAGCATCTGGACCAGGAAGTAGGCGAGCGCGCCCTGCCGACCCATGTTGACGCCGGTCGACACGTGCACCGACGCCGTCGATGCCCGGGCGAAGTCCGTCGCCAGCTGCTCGATGGTCGCGGCGTCGAGCCCCACGACCGGTGCCACGCGCTCGGGTGGGTAGCCGGCGACCCAGGTGCGCAGGGTGTCGAGGTTGCGGGCATGGCCGTCGGCGGTGCCGAGGTCGAAGCCGACGGTGCGGTCGATGTGGTGGAGCATCGCCGCGAGCAGGTAGGGGTCGGTGTCGGGCCGGATCTGCACCGTCGCACCGATGTCGGGTTCGATGCGCAGGGGGTTCACGAAGGTGACCGTCCCGCCCCGCGCCACGATGTCCTTGAGGGATGCGATCGGGTCGGGGACCGAGAGGAACGACGACTTCGAGATGCGGGGGTTGGAGCCGATGAGCAGCAGGTGGTCGGTGTGGCCGAGGTCGGCGACCGGGTGGATGTTCGGTGAGCCGTAGAGGATGTCGCTCACGGTGAACTTGTTGGCGCAGTCCTGCGTGGCTGCGCTGAACACCTTGGTGGAGCCGAGCGACAGGGCGAAGAGGGCGGCGGCCGGGCCGGCGAGGCAGTTGAAGGCGTTGGGGTTGCCCAGGTAGACGGCGACCGATTCGGGGCCGTGCTCGTCCACCACGGCCTGCAACCGGTCGCGGATCTCGGCGATCGCGTCGGGCCAGGTGATCTGCGCCCAGTCGGCGGGCCCCTCGCTCGGCTCCGCGCCGTCGATGCCCGACGTCCGTCGCATGGGGTGGTCGAGGCGGTCCGGATCCCGGTGGATGTCGAGCGTGAGCAGGCCCTTGTTGCAGGCGAAGCCCTGGGAGACGGGATGGCCGCGGTCGGGCCGGACCTTGGTGATCTCGTCGTCGGTGACGGTGACCTCGAGGCCGCACATCACCTCGCACAGGCGGCAGAACGTGTGCTTGGTCTCGATGCGCGCACCGGTCCCGGTGCTGGCGGTGCCCATGCTCATCCCTGTTCCCCCGGTTCGTTCCCTGAACGCCGGTTCATCCTAGAGAACCGTGCGATCAGACGCTTCGGTCCGCCGGCGGTTCGGGAGCTCGTGCCCGATCGGGGTGGGTGAGAATCGCCTTTTCAGGTCCGGCCGTCCCCGACAAGTTACCCGTCGGTAACGTGATCCGTGTCGTCGGTCACATCGTGGCCGGGACGACGACGCCGACCGGGGGGCCGGCGTCGGAGGAACCTTGGGGGAGGACCCACCGTGCGCCACGACAGGACACGATCCGCGAGCCGATCCACGAGACGATCCGGGGGCCGATCGATGAGACGCCGACGCCACGCGGGAGCGCTGCTCGTGGTCGTGGCGCTCATCGTGGGGTTGACGGCGTGCGACCCGCCGTTCCCGACCGAGGATCCGTTCTACCGACCGCCCAGTCCGCTGCCCGCCGGGTCGCCCGGTGACATCATCTCGACGCGCGGCGTGCCCCTGCGCGACCTCCTGGCTCAGGATCCCGCCACCGACGTCACCTCCCACCAGGTGATGTACCGGTCGGTGGACGCTCTTGGGAACCCGATGGCGGTGACCGGATCGGTCATCGTGCCGAAGAGGGCGTGGACCGGGCCGGGCACCCGGCCTCTCGTCGCCTACGCCGTCGGGACCCGGGGCGTCGGCGACATGTGCCCGCCGTCGTACACGCTCACCCAGGGCGCCGACTACGAGGGCCCCATCATCCGGTCGTTGCTCGACCAGGGCTGGGCTGTCGCCGTGACCGACTACGAGGGGCTCGGAACGCCGGGCCTGCACACCTACATGGTCGGTCCGTCCCAGGGCCACGCCGTGCTCGACGTGGCCCGCGCCGCGCTGAAGCTCCCGGAGGCCGGCCTCCCGGCCAACACGCCCATCGGGCTCATGGGCTACTCGCAGGGCGGGGGCGCGGCCGGGTGGGCCGCCGAGCTCGCCGGCTCGTACGCCCCCGAGCTCGTGATCAAGGGCTCGGTGCTCGGCGGCGTCCCCGGCGACCTCGCCGCCACTGCGGACCTGCTCGACGGGACCTTCTTCGTGGCCTTCGCGCTCATGGCGGCCATGGGCTTGGACGCGGCCTATCCCGAGCTCGACCTCGACGCCTTCCTCAACGAGCGGGGTCGGGCGCTCATCGCCAAGAGCCAGGAGATGTGCCTCGTCGACGTCGCCGGGTTCGTGAACCTCATCGACGTGTCGTTCTCGCGCATCGAGGACTACGTGACGACCAACCCGCTCGACACCCCGGCGTGGCAGGCCCGCCTGAACGAGACCGAGCTGGGGAGGGCCGCACCGAGCGCACCGGTGTTCCAGTACCACGGGGCCGTCGACCAGATCGTGCCGTTCAAGCAGGCCGCGGAGCTCCGCCGGACGTGGTGCAACAAGGGCACTCGGGTCACGTGGTCGGTCCTGCCCGCCGAACACGTCCTCGGGCTGGTGCAGGGACCGCCCCTCGGCATCCCGTGGCTCAAGGCCCGGTTCGCCGGCGTCCCGACGCTCGGCACCTGCCTGCTGCCGTAAGGGGCCTCGACCCCACGAACGGTCGACGGGCTCGCCGGGGCCCGGACGGTGCCGCCATTCCTCTAGACGTTTTCGACGTCGGCGTCAGTTCTGGCGGTACCTTCGTGCCCCAGGGGGGCGTCGGGCCGCCCGGGAAGTCGAGGTGACGGTGAGCGCGACCATCGAGACGCTGCGGACGGTGAAGAACATCGCCCTCGCCCTGTCGCCCCGTGTGCCACGGGAGCATGCGTACGGCCTGGACTCCTTCACGCCGGCCGAGCTCACCGCGGCCATGGCCGGCCACGTGCCGGGCGCCCGGGTCGAGCGGATCGACGTCGAGGTCCAGGAGCGGGGTACCACCGACCGCGCCCGGTTGCTGCTGACCTGGAACGACGTCGGGATCGCCGCGGGTCTGCCCGATGCCGCGTTCGCCAAGGGCACGCCGAGCACGATCCCCACCCGCCTGCTCAACTCGGCGTTCGGGCTGTGCGAGTCCGAGGTCCGCTTCTACAACGAGCTCCAGCCCGCGGTCGCCGACATGACGATGGCGCCCTACGTCGCCCGCCTGCGCACCGGCGGTCGGTTCGCCATCGCCATCGAGATGGCCCGATCGGGCGACGCCGAGTTCTTCGAGATCGGCGACACGGTTCCCACGGAGCACGCGGAGGCGATGATGGACGCGCTCGCGCTCCTGCACGCCCGGTACTGGCGCACGCCGCGCTTCGGGTCCGACCTGTCGTGGATCACCGTGTACGCCCGCCGTCCCGGCTGGCCGATCGGTCGCAAGGTGATGCCGTACTTCAACAAGAGGTGGCTGCAGAAGAGGAGCGACGTCCCCGCCGACATCAAGGCCACCACGACCTTCTTCCTCGACAACCAGGGTGCCCTCGACCGCGTGTGGGAGGCCCTGCCGCCCACGTTGTGCCACGGCGACACCCACGCGGCGAACACCTACCGGCGCAGCAACGGCACCTCGGGTCTGTTCGACTGGCAGAACATGCACAAGCTCAACGGCATGCGCGACGTGGCCTACTTCATCGGCTGGTCGCTCGAGCCGGAGGTGCGTGCCCGGATCGAGAAGGACCTCATCTCCCGCTACCTGGACGCGCTGGCCGCCCACGGTGTGGCCGAGGTGCCGACACTCGAGCGTGCCTTCGAGCTGCACCGGATGTTCATGATCGACGCGTGGAACTCGGCGTGGGCCCCGCTGGCCATCGAGCAGGCCGTCACCCCCGACGGCCTGGCCGAGCGGCTCATCGCCCGGCTCACCGCGACGCTGGGCGATCTCGACACCGATGATGCGTTGCGGTCCGCCCTGGCTCGAGGGCCACGGTCGTGAGCGCGGGTTCGACCGGGCCCCTCGACGTCCGCGACGAGGGTCGGCTCCGGGTCCTGACCCTCGACCGTCCGGAGCGGAAGAACGCGCTGGACGCCGAGTTGATCCGCGCGTTCCCCGCGGCCATCCGGGCCGCGGCGCTCGACGACGATGTGTGGGCCGTCGCCATCACCGGGGCGGGAACGGCCTTCTGCTCGGGCCTCGACCTCGATCTCGGCGAGGTCTCGTACCGCGAGGCCGAGGCCAGAGCCACCGCCGCCGGCCCCAGCCCCGGCCGTCCCATGGTCGACCGACGGGATCGCGATGATGCCGGAACCGATGATGCCGGTGCGACCGGTCGCGACGGTCGCGACGAGGTCGACGAGGTCGACGAGGTCGACGAGGTCGACGACACGCACTGGGCGCTGCTGATGCGGTCGGTGTGCGAGAAGCCGATCATCGCCGGGATCAACGGCGTCGCGGTGGGTGCCGGGGTGTCCGTGGCGATGAACGCCGACATCCGCATCGCCGCCCCGTCGGCCCGCTTCCACCCGGGCTACGCCCGCGTCGCCACCTCGCCGGACTTCGGCCTCACGTGGACCCTCTTGCGAGCGGTCGGCTACGAACGGGCCATGCGGTTCCTGCTGGAGTCGCGCATGGTCCCCGCCGACGAGGCGCTCGCGTTCGGCATGGTGAGCGAGGTCGTGGAACGGGACGAGGACCTCGAGAGCCGGCTCATCGAATATGGGACCATGCTCGCGAGCGTCGCGCCGATCGCGGCGCGTCAGACCAAGCGGTTGCTGGTCTCCCTCGACGAGCCGGCCGACCTCGCCGCCCACCTCGACGAGGAGATCGCCCTCGCCCTGAACGGGCTGGGATCGGCCGACGGAGCGGAGGCCATCCGCGCCCTGCTCGAAAGGGGCCATCCCACCTTCACGGGCCGGTAGCCGGCGTCGCCGGGCGCTCGGCCCGGGCTTCGGTCGATCCGGTCGTCGAGCGAGCCTCGGCCTGTTCGGGCGACCATCGCTCGCTCACCGTGGACCGAGCGCGGCCGTGTGTGCCGCGTCGGCGGGCGCGATCACCGGCCCCCTGGAGGCCTGGGAGACGAGGCAGGCCTCCAGGTTGCCGACCGCGGTCGGTAGGTGGCGAGTGCGGCTGCGCTGCAGCACCAGGACCACCCCGTCGTCGGTGACGTCGAGCGGTCGCCAGGTGAGGATGCCGTCGCGCTCGAGGGGGTCGCCGGTGACGCTGTAGTCGGGCAGCACGGTGACGCCGAGGCCCTGCGCCACCATGAGCTTGCCCATCTCGGCCCCATCGGTGGCGTAGGAGGCGCCGTCGAGATCGCTGCCCAGGATCCGGTGGATGTAGCGGTGCATGACGTAGCCAGGGCGCATCACGACGAGCTGCTCGGCCCGGAGCCGGTCGGCATCGACGGTGGCCAGCGCGGCCAGCGGGCTGTCGCGGCGGCAGCACACTCCCGCTCGTCCGCGCACGAGCTCGATCGTGTCGAGCTCGGGGCTGGTGTCGTCGCCGTCGAGGAGGTTGATCAGTCCGACCTCGAGGCGGCCGTCGAGCAGTGACTGGTGGATCTCACCCTGGCGGGCGTTGACCATCTCGACGTGCGTGTCGGGGTGGTTCGACCGGAAGTCCTGGATGGCGGGCAGGACGAGGGTGACCGTGGCGGCGCCGACCGTGCCGAAGCGGATGATGCGACTGAACCGGTGCTCCTCGTCGGCGACGCTGCGGAGCCGATCGACCGATTCGAGGATCTCGGTGATGTAGGGGAGGAGCTCCTGGCCGGCGGCGCTGATCCGGGCGCCCGACGGGAACCGGTCGAGCAGCGCGACCCCGAGCTCGCGCTCGAGGTTGCGAACGGCTTCGCTCAGTGCGGGCTGGGAGATGTTGAGCTCCTCGCTCGCCCGCCGCATGGAGCCCAGTTGGGTGATGGCCATCAGGTACTCGAGCTGCTCGAACCTCATGTCGAGCGCCCGACACCGGGAGCTGCGTGGCCGGGTTCGGTGTGGCCGGGTTCGGTGTGGCCGGGCTCGGCCCGGCCCGGCCCGTGATCCCACGGGGTGATCGGGTCGGCCGAACTCCCCTTCGAGAAGTCCTTCTTGATCTGCTTCCTCCACCGCTCCAGAATCTCGACCATGTCGATCAAGTATATGGAGATGGGGCCCCAGGGTCACACCGGTCTCGCGGAGCTCGCCAACCGGAGCGACGTGGCCGCGCCATGACGACCGAGCTCACGGCGAACGCCCGACCGGACACCGCCGATGTGGCACACCGGCTCCACGATGTCGACGAGGTCCTCTCGACGGCTCGGGAGCTGACCCGCCAGGTGGCGGCAGGGGCGAGCGATCGGGACCACCACCGCGTGCTGCCCACCCTGGCCCTCGACGAGCTCAGCCGCTCCGGACTGCTCGCGATCACCGTGCCCGCCGCGTACGGCGGCATCGAGGTGCCCGTGGCCGTGCTGGCCGAGGTGGTGCGGCTCCTCGCCACGGCCGATGCCAGCGTCGCCCAGATCCCGCAACCCCACTTCACCTTCCTCGACGCCCTTCGTCGCCTGGGCACGCCGGCGCAACAGGAGCGGTTCTTCGCCCGGGTCCTCGCCGGGGAGCGGTTCGCCAACGCCCAGGTGGAGCGGTCGAGCGCCACCGTCACCCAGGACGC
Source organism: uncultured Rhabdothermincola sp. (assembly GCA_964525005.1). GTDB lineage: Bacteria > Actinomycetota > Acidimicrobiia > Acidimicrobiales > Acidimicrobilacustridaceae > CAZALT01. Next base: position 45,805 of record CAZGEF010000001.1, on the reverse strand, counting down.
CACCACGCTGCGCCGACAGGACGACGGCACGCTCGTGCTCGAGGGGACCAAGTACTACGCAACGGGGTCCCTCTTCGCCCACGTGCTCGTGGTCCGGGCCGTGGACGGTGACGTCGACGGTGGCGATCGGCCCGACGGCGCCAGGCCGAAGGTCCTCGTGTACCTCGACGCCCACGCGCCTGGTGTGCGCATCGACGACGACTGGAACGGCCTCGGCCAGCGAACGACCGCGAGCGGCACGGTGCACCTCGACCGGGTGCTCGTCGCGGCCGACCAGGTCGTGGCTCACGACCCCCTGTTCGACGAGCGCTCGACCTACGGAGCGAGGGCCCAGGTCCTCCACGCGGCGATCGACACCGGTCTGGCCCGCGGCGCGCTCGACGCCGGCGTCGCCGCGGCCGGTCGCGCCCGACCGTGGTTCGAGGCCGGTGTCGAGCACGCCGAGGACGATCCCTTGCTCATCCAGGTCGCGGGTCAGCTCGAGGTGGTCGTGCGCAGCGCCGAAGCGCTGCTCGACCGTGCGGCCCGATGCATCGACGCCGCGGAGGCCGATCCGACCGACCGACTGCTCGTCGACGCGTCGATCGCGACGGCCGTCGCGAAGGTGGCGGCCTCTCAGGCCGCGACGGAGGTGGCGTCCCGGGTCTTCGAGCTGGGAGGGACCCGGGCCGCCGCCGCGGACCTCAACCTGGCGCGCTTCTGGCGCGACGCCCGCACGCACACGCTCCACGACCCAGAGCGCTGGAAGCTCCAGCACATCGGTCGCTGGACGTTGTCGACCACCCCGCCACCACGACACGGACAGATCTGAGGCCGCACGATGACCGCACCGCAAGACCCCCACGTCCGCCCGCCCTCCCAGCTCCAGCTCCACTGGTTCCTCCCCACCTACGGCGACTCCCGGCTGATCGTCGGGGGTGGACACGGCACGCCCGCAGGCACGACGGCGGGGGACCGTCGGGCCACCATCGGCTACCTGTCGTCGATCGCCCGCGCCGCCGAGGACTTCGGCTTCCTGGGCGCCCTGACACCGGCCGGGTCGTGGTGCGAGGACGCCTGGCTGACCACCGCGATGCTGACCCGTGAGTCCGAGCGGCTCGCCTACCTCGTCGCCTTCCGCCCCGGCCTCGTCAGCCCGATGCTGGCGGCGCAGATGGCGGCCACGTTCAGCGCGCACGCACCCGGCAGACTGCTCCTCAACATCGTCACGGGCGGTGAGGGGCACGAGCAGCGCGCGTACGGCGATCACCTCGACAAGGTGGCGCGGTACCAGCGGTGCGCCGAGTTCCTCTCGGTGGTGAAGCGGCTGTGGGCCGGTGAGACGGTGACCCACCGAGGTCGCCATCTCCACGTCGAGGCGGCCCGGCTGCCGACGCTGCCCGATCCGGTACCACCGATCTACTTCGGCGGGTCGTCACCCGAGGCCGTCGAGGTGGCGGCCGAGCACGCCGACGTCTATCTCACCTGGGGCGAACCGCCGGACGCGGTGGCCGACAAGATCGCCACGGTGCGGGCGGCCGCCGCGGAGCGGGGACGGGTGCTCCGCTTCGGGATACGCCTGCACGTCATCGCTCGTGACACGTCCGAGGATGCGTGGTCCCAGGCCGCGTCCCTGCTGCGAGCGCTCCCCGAGGAGGTGGTCGCCGCATCCCAGGCGGCGCTGGGCGGCAGCGAGTCGACCGGCCAGGCCCGCATGCGGGACCTGCACGAGCAATCGCGTCGCGACGGCTCCTGGCGCGACGTCCGTGCTCTCGAGATCTCCCCGAACCTGTGGGCCGGGGTCGGCCTCGTGCGCGGCGGCGCGGGCACGGCGCTCGTGGGCAGCCACGACGAGGTGGCCGCCCGGCTCGCCGAGTTGGCTGCCATCGGGATCGACGAGGTGGTGCTCTCGGGGTATCCGCACCTCGAGGAGCTCTACTGGTTCGGCGAGGGCGTGATCCCTCGGCTGCGCGACGCCGGGCTGTTCGCTCGGTCGACCGAGGTGGCCACGAGCCACAACGCGTTCTTGCCCGCCACATCGATCATCGTCGATGGCGCCGGCGCGCCGGCCACGGGTACGTCGCCTGGTGACCGGTCGTCTGGTGACCGGTCGTCTGGTGACCGGTCGTCTGGTGACCCGTCGAACCTGTGGCAGGAGCCGGAACCGCGGGGAGCGTTCCCCCAGTGACCGCCCTCCTCGAACGCTCCGACATCGCCGGATCGCCGCGCGCCCTCGCCGTGCGCTTCGCCGGCGTGGGCCGCACGTTCACCCTCGGGGACGGGGATGCCCGGCCGGTGCTGCGCGACGTCACGCTCGACGTGCCCGCCGGCGAGATCCTCGCCATCCTCGGGGCCAGCGGGTGCGGCAAGTCCACGTTGCTGCGGATGGCCGGTGGTCTCGACCGACCGACCTCGGGCACCGCCACCATCGACGGCACGCCGGTGACCCCGTTCGATCGTCGCAGCGCGGTGGGGTTCCAGGAGCCGCGGCTCCTGCCGTGGCGCGACCTCGCGGGCAACGTCGGGCTCGGGTTGCCGCCGGGTACCTCCAGGAGGGAAGGCCGGGAGATCGTGAGCCGGCTCCTGGATCTGGTCGGATTGGCGGACTTCGCCCGTCACCGTCCGCGGGAGATATCGGGTGGCATGGCGCAGCGCACCTCGCTGGCCCGGGCGTTGGCCCGCAACCCCGGTGTGCTGCTGCTCGACGAACCGTTCGGAGCGATCGACGCCCTCACCCGGCTCAAGATGCAGGACCTCCTCCTCGACGTCCACGCGGCCGCGCCCACCACGGTGCTGCTCGTGACCCACGACGTCGACGAGGCCATCCAACTGGCGGACCGCATCGTCATCCTCGGCCGCGAGGGGACCACGCCCGGCGCCGACATCCGCCAGACCGTGGTCGTGCCGGGAACCCGACCGCGCGACCGCGGATCGGCCGAGCTCGCGGAGCTGCGGGCCCGTCTCCTCGATGGCCTCGGCATCGACCGCCACGAGACCGGCTCCCGCCCCCGGGCGTCCGACGCCTGACGAGATCCCAGCTCATCAGCAACCGCAACCTGCAGATCCAATCCCAAACCCTCAACCCCCCACCCCAAACCGAAATCGGTCGTCTCGACCCCATCCCCTCGGAGATCAACGTGAGCAAGCAACCCTTCCGCCTCCTGGCCCTGGCCACCGTCGCCGTCCTGACCGTGCTGGCCAGCTCCTGCGGCGGTACCAGCAGCAACTCGACGCAGGCGGGAGCCGACTCCCCGTCGAACACGTCCGGCGCCAACAGCAGCGGAGGCGACCCCGGCGACCTCAGCGGCGAGACGCTCAACATCGACTTCGCGACGTACAACCCCCTCAGCCTCATCATCAAGGATCAGGGCTGGCTCGAAGCCGAAGGCCTCACGGTGAACTGGGTGCAGTCGGCCGGCTCGAACAAGGCCAACGAGGCGCTGCGCTCCGGGGCGATCGACGTGGGCTCGACCGCCGGGTCCGCCGCGCTGCTCGCCCGGTCGAACGGCTCGCCCATCCAGGTGATCGGCATCTACTCGCAACCGGAGTGGGCCGCGCTGGTCGTGCCTGAGGGCTCCGACATCGACGGTGTCGCCGACCTGAAGGGCAAGGACGTCGCCGCCACGCTGGGCACCGACCCGTACTTCTTCCTGCTGCAGTCGCTCGAGACCGCAGGCCTGACGGCGGACGACATCACGGTCCAGAACCTGCAGCACGCCGACGGGTGGGCCGCGCTCCAGAACGGTTCGGTCGACGCGTGGGCCGGGCTCGACCCGATCATGGCGGGTGCCGAGGAGGAGGGCGCCGAGCTCGTCTACCGCAACGTGGGCTTCAACACCTATGGCTTCCTCAACGCCACGGAGAGCTTCATCGACAAGAAGCCCCAGGTCGCCCAGGCGGTCCTCGATGCCTACGAACGGGCCCGGCAGTGGGCGGTGGACAACCCCGAGGAGACGGCCCAGATCCTCGCCGATGTCGCGGGCCTCGAGCTGCCCGTCGCCCAGAAGGTGATCGCCGAGCGGTCGAACCTCGATGTGAGCGTGGTCCCCGGCGCTGCCCAGATCGCGGTGCTCGAGACCGTGGCGCCCATCTTCGTCGAGTTGGGCGACGTCGCCTCGCAGGACCAGGTGGACGACGCGCTCGCGACGATCATCGACGACCAGTTCGCCGTCAAGGCCGACCCGAGCCGGTTCGGCTAGGTCGACACGCCCCGACCGATCAGCCCGACCGATCAGCCCGACGCTCGGTCGTCGGCCGTCCAGCTGCGAGCCAGCCGAGGAGATCACGGTGAAGCCCCACGAGACCATCGACCGGTCAGGTGCACCGGCCGACGCGGACACACCCGCCCCCATCCCCACCCACCGGTCGTCCGACGAGTCGGGTCGCGACCCGAGCGACCGGACGGGGCCCCCGGCGGGTCTGGGCGTCGTGATCGAGGGTGCCGTCGAGGACGAGGGACCGCTCGTCATCGACCCCGACCCCATCGGATCGAGAGCATCCGACGCCGGCGCTCCGCCGGCGGGGGCGGGGATCACCTCGCGCCGCTGGTTCGTGTGGGTGGGCGGCGCGGTGCTCCCGGTGGCGCTGCTCGTCGTGTGGCAGGTGGTGTCGACCGGCGGGGCCATCCCGACGTCCCGGCTCCCGTCGCCGGAGATGGTGTGGAACGCGGCGGTCGACCTCGTCGACCGCCGCCTCCTCGACGACTACGTCTGGATCTCGACCAAGCGGGTCCTGACCGGCTTCACCATCGGGGCGCTCATCGGTCTCGGCCTGGGCGCGGTGGTAGGCCTGTCGCGCTTGGGGAGCATCGTGCTCGCACCCACCCTCGGCGCGCTGCGGGCCGTGCCATCGCTCGCCTGGGTTCCCCTGCTGATCCTGTGGTTCAAGATCGGCGAGGAGTCGAAGGTGATCCTCATCACGATCGGCGCGTTCTTCCCGGTGTACACCGTGGTGTCCGCCGCGCTGGGCCACGTGGACCGGCACCTGCTCGAGGCGGGCCGGGTGTTCGGGTTGCGGGGACCGACGCTGTTCGCCCGGGTGCAGCTCCCCGCGGTGATCCCGTCGGTGATCTCGGGGTTCCGTCTGGCCTTGGCCCAGGCGTGGCTCTTCCTCGTCGCCGCCGAGCTGATCGCGGCGTCGGAGGGTCTGGGCTTCCTGCTGTCGGAGTCGGGCAACAACGGCCGCATCGACCGGCTCTTCCTCGCGATCATCCTGCTGGCGGTGCTCGGCAAGCTCACGGACTCCGTCGTGGGCCTCTTCGAGCGCTGGGCGGTCAAGCGCTGGGCCTGATCCGGCCGACTGGGCCTCCCACCCGAACTGGCAGGCCAAGTCCGTCGTATCCGACGGGGTTTCCCTGCCAGTTCGGGGAGATCGCGGGATGTCGTGGGCGTTCGGGCCGGTGAGAGGGGGTGTCGTCGGGTGGGCGCGCGGTACTGTGCTCGCGCCATGGAGACCGGGACCGCCCCCGTGGGGGCGCCCTCGCACTTCCCGGGTTCCCCCGTCCGCTTCCCTGGAGTTCCGGCCGTGATCACGATGCAAGAGGCGATCCTTCGCCTGACGACCTTCTGGACCGAGCGCGGGTGCCTGCTCAGCCAGCCGTTCAACACCGAGGTCGGCGCCGGGACCCTCAACCCCGCCACCTTCCTGCGGGTGCTCGGCCCCGAGCCGTGGAACGTCGTCTACGTCGAGCCCAGCGTGCGGCCCGACGACAGCCGCTACGGCGACAACCCGAACCGCATGCAGACCCACACCCAGCTGCAGGTCATCCTCAAGCCCGATCCGGGCAACTCCATCGACCTGTACCTCGAGAGCCTCGCCACCATCGGCGTCGATCAGCGCGTGCACGACGTCCGCTTCGTCGAGGACAACTGGGAGTCGCCGGTGCTCGGGGCCTGGGGCCTGGGCTGGGAGGTGTGGCTCGACGGCATGGAGGTCACCCAGTACACCTACTTCCAGCTCGCCGGGGGCCTCCAGCTCGACCCCGTCGCCGTCGAGATCACCTACGGCCTCGAGCGCATCATGATGGCGCTCCAGGGCGTCACCCACTTCAAGGACATCCAGTACTCGGACACGCTCACCTACGGCGAGATCGTCGGGCAGGCCGAGCGTGAGATGAGCATCCACTACCTCGACCAGGCCGACGTCGAGGTCACCCGCACGCTGTTCGACACCTACGAGCGCTCGGCTCGTCAGCTCATCGACGAGCGCCTCCCGATCCCGGCGCACTCCTACGTGCTCAAGTGCTCGCACGCGTTCAACGTGCTCGATGCCCGCGGCGCGGTCGGCACCATCGAACGCGCCCGCGCGTTCAAGATCATGCGCAACCTGTCGCACGACATCGCCGAGCTGTGGGTCGAGCGCCGCACGGAGCTCGAGCACCCGCTCGGCATCGCCCAGCCCCGGCCTGCGCCGGCGCCCACCGCCACGGCGGCACCCGCTCCCACGGATCCGACCCCCTTCCTGCTCGAGCTCGGCTTCGAGGAGCTGCCGCCCGACCAGGTCGACTCCTACGCCGCGCAGCTCGCCGCCAAGCTCGAATCGGAGCTCGGGGCGAACCGCCTCACCTTCGACTCCGTCACCGCCTACGGGTCGCCGCGTCGGGTCATCGCCGAGGTCGCCGGCCTCGCGGCGCGCCAGGAAGACGCCGTGGTCACGACCCGGGGGCCCAAGCGCTCCGCTGCGTTCGACGCCGAGGGCCAGCCGACCCCGGCGGCCAAGGGTTTCGCGTCGAAGCACGGCATCGACCCCGGCTCGCTCGAGTTCATCGACATCGATGGCACCGAGTACGCCGCCGTCCGCCGGGACCAGCCGGGCCAGCCGACCGCCGACGTGCTCGCCGTGCTCCTCCCGGGGGTCATCGCCTCCATCACCCCGCGCCGGGGCATGCGCTGGAGCGCGGGCCCCGACTTCGCGGCGAGCCGCGCCCTGCGTTGGATCGTGGCGCTCCACGGCAGCCACGGCGTTCCGTTCACCTACGCGGATGTGGCGTCGGCCCCGACCACCCGCCTTCTGCGCAGCGACGAGCACACCACCCTCGAGGTCACGAGCGCGGAGGGCTACCGCGACCTGTTGCGCGCCAACGGTGTGGTGGCCGACGGCGCGGAGCGTCGCGAGCAGATCGTCGCGGGCGCCGTCGCCCTTGCCGAGAGCGTCGAGGGCACCGTCGACGTCGAGGCCGACGGCGGGGTCATCGACGAGGTCACCAACCTCGTGGAGCACCCGCACCCGATCCTCGGTTCGTTCGACGAGGAGTTCCTGCGGCTCCCGCCCGAGGTGCTCACCACGGTGATGAAGAAGCACCAGCGCTACGTACCGGTGCGCCGCGGGTCCGAGCTGCTGGCCAACTTCGTCACGGTCGCCAACGGCGCCGTCGACACCGACGTGGTGCGCGCTGGCAACGAGGCGGTTCTGCGGGCCCGGTTCGCCGACGCCGCGTTCTTCTTCGACCGCGACCGCGAGCGCCCGCTCGGCACCTACCGCGACGAGCTCGCGCACCTCGTGTTCGAGGAGCGGGCCGGGTCGATGCTCGACCGCGCCGACCGGGTGCGGTCGCTCGCCACGGCGATCGGCGCCCAGGTCGGCCTCGACGCCGCCGAGACCGCGACCCTCGAACGCGCCGCCGACCTCGTCAACGCGGATCTGGCGACCAACCTCGTGACCGAGCTGTCCAGCCTCGCCGGTCAGGTGGGCCGCGCCTACGCCACGGCCGACGGCGAGACGCCCGAGGTGGCCGAGGCCGTCTTCGAGGCCGTCCTGCCGCGCCAGGCCGGCGACCAGCTCCCGCAGTCGCGCGTGGGTGCCGTGCTCGCCGTCGCCGATCGTGTCGACCAGCTCGTCGCCCTGTTCACCGTCGGCGCCAAGCCCACGGGCAGCGCGGACCCCTACGGGCTGCGCCGGGCGGGTGCGGGCCTCGTCGAGATCCTCATCCGCCACGAGCTCGCCATCGGGCTGGCGACGCTCATCGAGCTCGGCTCGGCCCAGCTCGACCTCCCCAAGCCCGACGGGCTCGAGCGTGACCTCACCGAGTTCATCGGGGTGCGGCTCACGACCAAGCTCACCGACGACGAACACGACATCGAACTGGTGCGCGCGTTCAAGGACCGTTTCGATCGGCCCGCGGAGGTGGTCAAGGCCCTTCACGAGGTCGAGGGGTTGCGGACGTCGCACAACTACGGCGAGATCGTCGACGCCTACAAGCGGGTGAGTCGCCTCGCCGCGCAGGGCGGTGATGATGAGCTACCGACGGTAGATGTCGAGCTGTTCTCATCTGAGGCGGAGAAGGTTCTCTGGAAGGTGTTCTCGGCTCGCGCCGACGTGATGGTCCGAACGGACTCCATCACCGAGTACGCGGGTCTTCTCCATGAGGTCGTGCCGTTCATCGAGGTCTTCTTCGACGACGTGCTGGTCATGGCGGACGACCCGGCGGTGCGGGCCAACCGACTTGCCCTCCTCGGGCGCATCGCCGCGTCGGGTGCGGCGCTCGTCGACTGGAACGCCCTCCCTGACGCCTGACGCCTGACGCCTGACGCCTGACGCCTGGCTCGGGCGGAGCGGTTCGACGGTCGAGGTGCGGCCTGGGCGCCCGAGCTGCCCCGGCCGAGCGCCGGAGCCCAAGACGGCAGGGACGCGGGTCGATCGGCGACCGGTCCTCGGCCCCGGGTGCACCGCGGGCCGCGCTCGTTCGTCGACCGACGCGCAGCCTGGACTGGCCCGCCATCGCTAGTCTCGGCCGCCATGGACGTGACCCCGTACCGCAGGACCGAGACGCTGACGATCGACGCGCCGGCGGAGGTGCTCTACGACCTCGTCTCCGACATCTCCCGGATGGGGGAGTGGAGCCCGGTGGCGACCGGAGGCACCTATGACGACGACGGGGTGTGGTTCACGGGCGACAACGCCATCGGCGACGGCACGTGGTCGACGCGCTGCCAGGTCGTGGTCGCCGATCGGGGGCGGGAGTTCACCTTCGTGAACCACGGCGTCAGCGGCGACTACGAGATGGTGCGCTGGGGCTTCGTGTTGCGGTCGTCGAGCCCGACGCGCACCGAGGTGACCCAGAGCTGGGAGGTGCTGCCCACCTACGCCGACAGCTTCTACGCCGAGAACGGTCACGACGAGGACAACCTGCGTGCCCTGCTCGACATGATGCGGGGGATGGCCGAGTCCTCGATGCCCGAGACGCTCGCCGCGCTGGGCGAGGTCGCCGAGCAGACCGGGTCCGAGGGTTCGGCGTGACCGCGCCGACCGGTGACATCTGGGAGGCGATGTCGACGGCCCGGTCCATCCGCCGGTTCACCGACGAGCCGGTCGACGACGCCACGCTCACCCGGTGCCTCCAGGCGGCGAACTGGGCGCCGTCGGGGGCCAACTGCCAGGACCGGCGCTTCATCGTGCTGCGCGACGCGCAGGCTCGTGCCGCGGTGGGCGAGGCCGCCGCCCTCGCCCTCGAGATCATCGAGCCCGTGTACCAGATGACCCGTCCGGCCGACGACGACCACGGCCACCACGCCCGCAACAACCGGGCGACCTACGAGCTCCACGATCGGGCCGCCGAGTTCACGTCGGTGCTGTTCACCCAGATGCGGTACCAGGAGGGCATCGCGTCCGATCTGCTGCTCGGCGGCTCGATCTTCCCCGCCGTCGAGAACTTCCTCCTCGCGGCGCGGGCCCAAGGCCTGGGTGCCTGTCTGACGAGTTGGGCGTCCTATGGCGGCGAGGCGCTCATCCGTGCCGCGGTCGGCGTACCCGACAACTGGGCCATCGCGGCGCACGTCGTGGTGGGTTGGCCCCGTGGCAACTTCGGCCCCCTGCGCCGCAAGCCGCTCGCCGACGTCGTGTTCCTCGACGGCTGGGACCGACCGGCCGCCGATCTCCTCGGTTCCGGCTGACCGCACGGGTGGCGCGTCAGCCGTGGATGCTGCAGCTGGGGTGGTGGAACGTGGACGTCTTCTCCCGGGTCATCGGGAGCTCGCCGCCCGAGTCGGGGGAGAAGGTCGCCCTGGTCGCCGAGTCGAAGTGGAGCTCGCCGGCCACGAGCACCGACTCCCCGCCGGCCGACGTCGGGAAGTCGACCGGGAGCACGGGTGATTCGCCGGCCCACCACCGGTGGTCGCTGCCGGGGTCTGTCCAGAAGATCGCGTTCGTGCAGCTGTAGGTGAGGGTGACGCTGCGGGTCTGTCCGGTGTAGTCGCCCGCTCGGCTGTTCGTGATCCAGGTGCCGGTGGCCCACACCGCGAGGAGCACGAGCCCGCACACGGCGATCACCCCGATGGGATGCGAACGGAACACCGACGGGCGTCCGGCCTGGGCCCAGGGCGGCGCGCCCGGTGCGGACACGTCGGGGTCGGTCGATGGGGTCGGCTCCGCCATGTCCCCATGATCGACCTTCACGTCACCGAAGTGGAGGTCGAACGGCACGCAGCTCGCTGACCGGCGACGCCGTCGGCGTCGCCCGTCGGGAAGTGGCAGAACTGCCTTGTTGCAGTTCTGCCACTAGTTGGGCACACTCGAACCGATGGAACAGGCGACGCTCACGAGGCGCGACCGCAAGAAGCAGGCCACCCGCGACGCCATCGTCGAGGCCGCCCTCGACCTGTTCGAGCAGCAGGGCTTCGCGGCAACCACGATCGACGAGATCAGCGAGCGCGCCGACGTCGCCCCCCGCACCTTCTTCCGCTACTTCGAGAACAAGGAGGCGGTGCTGCTGCCCGACGTGGCCAAGAGCGGCGCGCTCTTCCGGGCCGCGCTCGGGGCGCAGCCGGTCGACGAGCCCATCCTCGCCCGGGTCCTCGCCGCCGTGGTCGAGGCGTCGTCCGATCGGAGCATCGACACCAAGATCGCCCGCCGCCAGTCGGCGATCCTCCAGACGACCCGCGGCATCGGCGACGACACCACGTGGGGATCGCTCGCCGCGGGCCACCGGATGATCCGCGACGCCGTGGCCGAGGCGCTTGACCTGCCCCCCACCGACGAGCAGGTCCTGCTCGTGACCAACACGGCGCACCTCCTGATCTCGCGGGCCACCGCCACGTGGCACGCCACCGGCGGCAAGGACGACCTGCGCACCATCCTCGACGAGAAGCTCGTCGCGCTCCGCGTCCTCGTCACCGAGACCTGACCACGACCGCTCCCACCTCCGCTGCACCTGCACCTCCCGAAAGGCTGACCGCCATGCACATCCCGATCTTCGATGCCGACAACCACCTGTACGAGACCGAGGAGGCGATGACCAAGTTCCTCCCCGAGCGCTACAAGGGCGTCATCCGCTACGTGGAGCTGAACGGGCGCAAGAAGATCGTCGTGCGCGATCAGCTCAGCGACTACATCCCGAACCCCACCTTCGAGTACGTCGCCGCACCGGGGGCGTGGGAGGACTACTTCCGTCACGGCAACCCCGAGAACAAGAGCCCGCGCGAGCTCTTCGGCAAGCCGATCCCCGCGCCCGAGGCGTTCCGCGACCCGGCCAAGCGCCTCGAGCTCATGGACGAGCAGGGCGTCGAGCGCACGCTGCTGTTCCCCACCCTGGCGAGCCTGATCGAGGAGCGCCTGCGCGACGACCCCGAGGCCACCCACGCCGTCATCCACGCGCTGAACGAGTGGATGTTCGAGACGTGGCAGTTCAACTACGCCGATCGGATCTTCACCACCCCGGTCATCACGCTGCCCATCGTCGACAAGGCGATCGACGAGCTCGAGTGGGTGGTCGAGCGCGGCGCGAAGGCCGTCCTGATCCGCCCCGCGCCGGTGCCCGGCTACCGGGGCCCGCGGTCGTTCGCCCTTGCCGAGTTCGACCCGTTCTGGGAGCGGGTCGTGCACCACGACGTCCTCGTGTGCCTGCACTCGTCGGACAGCGGGATCGACCGCTACACCAACGAGTGGTTGGGCTCGGACACCGAGATGCGCCCGTTCGAGGGAAACGCCTTCCGCAGCCTGCACTCGTTCCGCCCGGTCGAGGACGCCACCGCGTCCCTCGCCTGCGAGGGGACCTTGACCCGGTTCCCGCAGCTGAAGTTCGCCATCGTCGAGAACGGCAGCGCCTGGCTCGAGCCCCTCTTCAAGCAGCTCGAGGGCGTGTACAAGAAGATGCCGGGCGCGTTCGGGGAGCACCCGGTCGACGCCATCAAGCGGTGCATCCACTTCAGCCCGTTCTGGGAGGAGGACCTCATCGCCCTGGCCGAGCTCCTCGGCGAGGACCGGGTCCTCTTCGGCTCCGACTACCCGCACCCGGAGGGCCTGGCCAGCCCGCGCAGCTACATCGAGGAGATCGAGGCGAACGAGGCCGGCACCGACGAGCTCGTCCGCAAGATCATGGGCGGCAACCTCGCCCGGCTCATGAACATCTCCGCCGAGCTCCCTGCCCCGGTCTGATGCCCGGTGGCGGTCACCTCCCGAGTCGAGCGTCGCGGTAGGTTCCCGACGTGCCGCCGGAGAGACCCCGTGACCTGATCGCTGTGCTCCGGGCCCGGGGAGCGACGCCGTGAGCGGCTCGACCGGACTCGACCGAGGCGCGCTCGACGCGGCGACGAACGCGTCGTTCGACCGCCTGCTGCGGGCGCTCGAGCTCGAGCGCCTGGACGACGACGGGCCGGACGACGACGGGCCGGACGACGACGGGCCGGGCGACGACCGCTTCCGGGTGGGCGGCGAGCCGGGCCAGTTCGACAACACCTTCGGCGGCCAATTGGTGGCCCAGGCGCTGGTCGCGGCCGGCGCCACCGTCGACGGCAAGGTCATCAGCTCGTTCCACAGCTCCTTCACCTCGGCGGGCAACCCGGTGGAGCCGGTCGACCTGATCGTGCGCCGGACCCGGGACGGTCGGACGATGGCGACACGCGAGGTGTCCCTCGAGCAGGACGGTCGTTCCGTGCTCACGGCCATCGTGTCGTTCCACCACGACCTCGGCGGCGACGAGCTCATCGGTGGTTCGGGGCCGGAGTCCGAGCTGGCGGCAGAGCCCGAGTCAGGGCCGACCGCCCTTCCGCTGTTCCAGGAGTGGGTTGCGGGCACGCCGCGGGCGACGGGCAGCCGGGCGAGCAGCTGGATCGATCGTCCGCCGCCGGTCGAGATGCGCATCGGGGAGCCGCCGACCTTCCTCGGCGGCGCGCAGGCCGCCGGTCCCCGCTCGCACTGGATGCGCGCACCTCACGTCCTGTCGGACAGTCCGCTCCACCCCGTGCTGCTGGCCCATGCCAGCGACTACCTGATGCTCGACATGGCGTTCCGCGCCCACGCCGTGCCGTACGTCCCGGGCCGCTTCTTCGGCACCAGCCTCGACCACTCGGTCTGCTTCCACCGACCGGTCCGGTTCGACCGGTGGCACCGCCACACCATGGAGGTGGTGGCGCTCACCGGCGAGCGCGGCCTGGTCCGCGGCACCTTGCACGACCAGGACGGCCACCTCGTGGCGAGCGTCGCCCAGGAGGTGCTCGTCCGGGTCACCGATCAACCGACCGGCGGCTGACAGCTCGGAGACGATCGTCGGCTGGTGGTGTCAGCGGGTCCGGTCGTCCAGCTGGGCTTCGATGTCGAGGCCGGCGAAGGCGTAGCGGGCCATGACCCAGGTGGTCAGCTCGGCGATGACGTCGTCCTCGCTGGGCGCGGGGCTGTCGGTGCCGAAGTACCACGGACCGAAGGTGGCGACCCCGGCGATCATGGCCATGTGCCCGCGTATGGCGAGGCCGTGCGATGCCGGATCGAGCTCGATGCCCTGGGCGTGGGCCAGGTCGGCGGCGAGGGCCACGAGCCGGTCCATGGCGGTGCGGACGTCGTCGATGACCCCCGCCTCGGCCAGGTCGCTCTCGACCAGGGCGTCGGCGGCGAACACCATGGCAGCCAGCGCCCGGTGCTCGCGGAACACCGAGTAGAGTGACCCGACGAACGATCTCACGTCCTCGTAGCTGGGGCGGGAGTCGGCGAGATCGGCGGACCGTCGTTCGATCTCGACGTCGATCGCGTCGACGAACGGCTGGACGACGGCCTCTCGGAACACGTTCGCCTTGGTCCGGAAGTTCCGGTAGAGCAGCGCCTCGGACACGTCGGCCTGCTCGGCGATCTCTCGTGTGGACGTGCTGGTGTAGCCCTTGCGGTTGAACAGGTCGCGTGCCGCCCCGATGAGCAGCCGCCGGGGCTCGCCTCGGGCTCGCCGTTGGCGGACCGTGCTGTCGGGGCCATCGGCGCCGCGCCCACGGGTTGCCATCGCGGGCACGGTACCAGTTGGTCGCGGCACGTCGGCCTGGCTCCGGCACGGTCGGCCTGGCTCCGGCACGGTCAGCCTGGCTCCGGCACGTCAGGCGAACAGGTCCGAGGAGTCCTCGACGGTGTACGACAGCGGGTGGCCGTCGGCGTCGAGCACGCCGCGCAGCCACTGGTTGGTGCAGATGGCCGGTCGATCCGTCACCGCGGAGCCACCGCATCGGATCATCACGCCACCACCGACGGGCAGAGCGGTGTCGGGCATGGAGCGGATCGCCGCCGCGGCGCTCGACGGGGTCACCTCGCCGTCGAGCGATGCGAGGACCGCGCCGAGGGTGGCGACGGCGACATAGCCGCTGAGCGTGTAGCCACCGATGTCGTCGACGTCGCCGCCGAACTGGTCCATGACGGCTCGGTACAGCTCCCAGGACGGGTCGCCGGTCGCGCCCTCGGCGGTCGGGGTGGCCACGTTCACCCCCGCGAGCTGACCGGCGAGCGTGGAGCGGGTGGCGTCGGTGAAGCACTGCGAGATCGTCGAGATCGCTCCCGTGTAGCCGACGGCGTGCAGGCCCTGGATGGCCGCGATGCAGAACGAGTCGTTGCCCAAGATGTGCACGACCCCCGCACCGCCGGCCTTCACCTGCTCCATCTGGGGAACCATGTCGGGCGTGCCGAGGGGGATCGGGACCACGTCGAAGTCCAGGCCGGCCGCGGCCATCGTGGCGCCGTCGTCAGCGACGAAGAGGTCGCGTGCCTGGGGGACGTCGACGATGACGTAGGAGACCTTGGTCGCCTCGACGGCTTGGGCCAGCGCGACGGGCAGTCCCCACAACCCTGCCCCCGGGTTGCCCATGACGAACGTCGACTCGGTGTCGGTCTCGAGCTTCTCGCTGCTCGCTCCGAGCAGCACCAGCGGGATCCCTGCGTCGTGGAGGGTCGTCCACACCTCTTCGGCGAACACGATCTGGGGCGAGGCGACGGCGACGACGTCCTCGGCGATCATCTTGTTGGCGCACTCCTGCGCGGTGGACGGGTCGGCCTTCATCTCGCAGGTGACGAGCTCGATCGGTCGCCCGGCGATGCCGCCCTGGTAGGTGTTGTAGTACGCGACGGCGGCCCAACCGCCGACGAGCTCGTCGGACGCGTCGATCGAGGCCGAGGTGCCTTCGGTGAGCTGGCCGATCTTCACCGGCTCACCGGTGGCGACGTCCTCGGTGCCGAGCAGGCCGGCATCGGCCGCGACCGGCGCGGTCTGGTTCGTGCCGCCCGACGTCGACGTGGTGTCGTCCGTGCAGCCCGCCGCGGCGAGGATCAGCGCGGCGGCGGCCAGCCCGGCGAGCAGGGAGCGGGAGCGGTGGTGGCCGGGGGTCCGGCTCGGGGCGCTCACCGGCCCCACGCCAGGTGGTAGCGCTCGCCCATGAGGTCGAGGATCTCGGGTGACAGGGCACCGTTCGGGTGCTCGATCCAGCACCAGCTGTCGCGCAGCGGCCTGCCCGACGGCGTAGCGGTCAGCCGTCCCATGACGTGGAGCGGTCCGGACACGCTGTCGAGCACGAAGTCGAGGGTCTCGCCGTCGACGCCGACCCGCAGGGCGGTGATCTTGCCGTCGTCGTTCAGCGTGAGGTCGGTGGTGAAGTCGCCGTGCGCCGTGGTGGTGCCGTCGCGCAGCAGGTAGCCGGGTGCGAAGTCGAGGTCGTCGCGGCCCTGCCAGAAGCAGCCACCGCCGAGACCGCCGTCGACCTGTTCGTGGATCCACGACACCCACATGCCCTCGAGCTGCCGGGCGATGGGCAGGTCGGTGTAGGTCGTACCGGGGGGACCGAAGCAGTAGTCCTGGTGCAGGTAGCCCTCGACCGGCGTCTCGGTCACCGTGCCGTGCGCCTTGAGCAGCTCGTGGCGGTAGTACACCTCGCGGTCGATCCCGTCCTGTTCGGGGACGTGGACGACGAAGATGTCGCTGATCGTCGTGCCGTGCAGCTCCCACCGGCCGTCGGCGTCGTACCAGTGGCACCCGTCGGCGTCGCGCACGAGCCGACCGCTGTCGTGGGCGAGCTCGACCTGGGCGCTGGTGTCGGCGTAGCGGTACGGCTCGAACCAGTCGTGGGTCGCGTACTCGGCGTAGAGGTGGGGCGGGTCGCCGTCGAGGCGCTTCTCGAGCGCCCGGAACCCGCAGAACGGCGACACGGTGTGGGTCGTGCCCCGGATGAAGTCGGCCCAGCCCCGCAGGCCCAGGTAGTCCTGACCGGACTCGTCGGTCACGATCCCCGACGCCCACATGCCGGCCAGCTCGACGCCGGGTCCGGGCGTCCAGTCGCGCCGGTAGTGGTCGAGCGACGGGGTCTCCAGTCGCATCGTGAAGTCGATGTTGTCGAGCGGCACGTGATGTCCCCTTCTGGCACAGCGGTTGGCCTGGTGGATTCGGTGGATTCGGATGTCTGGTCGGCGTGCGGTCCTGGGGTCAGCGGGTGCAGCCGTGCTCCTACGTGTTGACCATCACGCGTCGGATGTCGTCGCCGCCCAGGCCCCGAAGGGCGTCGCCGACGTCGTCCACCCCGATGTGGCGCGAGACGAGTCCGGCGAGGTCGAGGCGGCCCGACTCGACCAGCTCGACGTAGCGGGGGATGTCGCGCGCCGCCCGGGTGTCGCCGTAGAACGACCCCGCGATGGTGCGGTCGTCGACCATGAGCGACATCGGACTGAGGGCGATCGTCGTGTCGAAGCTCGGGGCGCCGACCACGACCGTGGTGCCGCCGCGGCGGGTGGCTTGCAGCGCTGCTTCGAGCAGTGGACCTCGACCGACGGCCTCGATGGCGACGTCGACGCCGCGGCCGCCGGTGAGCGCCCGCACCTGGTCGGCCAGCGGGGCCTCGGTGGGGTCGACGACGTGCGTCGCCCCGAGCGTGAGGGCGGCGGCGCGCTTGGCCGCGACGGGGTCGACGGCGATGACGAGGCTGGCGCCGCTGATGCGTGCGCCCTGCACCGCGGCCATGCCGACCCCGCCGCAACCGACGACGGCGATCGTGGCGCCGACCGGAGGGCGAGCCGTGTTGAAGACGGCGCCGAGCCCGGTGGTCACCCCGCAGCCGAGCAGGGCGAGCTGGTCGTCGGGCAGATCGGTGGTGACGGGGACGAGGGACCACTCGCTGACCGTCATCGACTCGGCGAACGTGCCCAGTCCCGACAGGCAGGCCAGCTCGGCGCCGTCACCGCGGGTGACCCGAGGCTGGAACAGCACCGAGAACGCCTCCTCGCACAGGTGCGTCTCGAAGCGGCGGCAGTGCCAGCACGCGCCGCACACGGGCATGAGCGACGCGACGACCCGGTCGCCCACCGCGACCCGCGTCACCTCGGCGCCGATCCACTCCACGGTTCCGGCCGCTTCGTGACCCAGCACGATCGGCCCGGTCAACCCCGCGGATCCGTCCAGCACCGACAGATCGCTGTGGCACACCCCGCTCGCCCCGATGCGCACGACGACGTCGCGCGCCCCCGGTGCGAGCGCGACCACGTCCTCGACCGCGTACTCGCCGACCCCCAACGCCAATCCGACCTGCACGAGACCCCCTCCCGGTGTGGTTCGAACGTTAGAGTAGTAGGTGCCTGCTTATTTGGCTAGGGTGTGACGTGAGGGGATCCGGGGAAGGGGGTGGGGCGTGGATCGGGGCTCGGCTGCACAACACGAGAGGGGACCGGGAGCCGCCGACGCGGCGACGTGTCCGGTGGCCAAGCTCGACTTCGTCAACCTCGTCGCCGGGTTCGGCGAAGCGTCCGCCGCGCCGTCGCAGCCGGCCAACAGCTCGTTGTGCGCGGTCGGTGTCCTGGCGATCGGCGACGCCGTGATGGTGAACACCCGCGCGCTGGCCGACGAGGTGCTGCGCAACCCCGCGGTGTTCTCGTCGGAGGATCTCGTCGAGCAGGGCAACACGCTGCCCCTCATCCCGCTCAACGTCGACCCGCCGAACCTCGTGGGCTACCGCAAGCTGCTCGACCCGCTGTTCTCGCCTCGACGCGTCGAGGCGCTGGAGGACGACATCAGCGAGCGGATGAACCACTTCATCGACACGTTCATCGACGCGGGGTCGTGCGACTTCACCGCTGAGCTCGCCGAGCTGTTCCCGTCGTCGGTGTTCTTGGCGATGATGGGCCTTCCGTTCGACGAGCTCGACACCCTGGTGGGCATGCGCGACGGTCTGCTGCGGCCCGGCACCAAGGCGATGACGAACGAGGAGCGCTCGGCGATCCAGCGCGCCACCGCGCTGCGCGTGAACGAGTTCTTCGACGACATCCTCGACGAGCGCCTCGCCGACCCACGCGACGACATCCTGTCGCGGTTCGCCGCGCTCGAGCACGCGCCCGAAGACGCCGAAGGCGGACAGCGCCGGCTGAGCCGTGACGAGCTCCTGTCGATCTGCTTCGTGCTGCTCACCGCGGGGCTCGACACGGTGACCGACTCGCTCACGTGCCTGTTCGCCTTCCTCGCCCAGAACCCCGACCACCGGAGAGCGCTCGTCGCCGACCCCGAGCTGATCCCCGGCGCGGTGGAGGAGCTCCTGCGGTGGGAGACGCCCGTGCCGCAGGTCGTGCGCTGGACCCGCCGGACCGAGGTGCTCGGCGGGGTCACCGTGGCCGCCGGCAACCACGTGATGGTCAACATCGGCGCGGCAAACCTCGATCCCGCCGAGTTCGACGACCCGACCGAGGTGCGCTTCGACCGGGACGTCAACCGTCACCTGGCCTTCGGCGGCGGCGTCCACCGCTGCCTCGGGTCGCACCTGGCGCGGCGCGAGCTGCGCATCGCCCTGCGCGAGTGGCATCGGCGGATCCCGGACTACGGGCTGACGCCTGGCTACGAGGTCACCTACCTCCCGCCGCTGCGGTACGTCCCCGACCTCCAGCTGACGTGGCCGTCGTGACGACCCGGGTGGCGCAGTGGGCCACCGGCACGACCGGACGACTCGCGCTCCGCGCGTTGATCGACGCGCCCGACCTCGACCTCGTGGGTGTGCGCGTCTACGACGCGGGCAAGGTCGGCGTCGACGCGGGCCTGCTCGCCGACCGACCGACGACCGGCATCGTCGCCACCGACCAGCTCGACGCGATCGTCGCCCTCCATCCCGACGTCGTGCTCTACATGGGGCGGGTCGAGCACGACCCCGAGGGCTGCTTCGACGACGTGGTCCAGCTGCTCGGTGCCGGCATCGACGTGATCACCACCGGCTCGTCGTTCATCGACACCAGCGTGTTCGATCCGGCGCAGCACCGCGCCATGGTCGACGCGTGCGCGGCCGGCAGCAGCACGTTCCTCGGCGTCGGTCTCTTCCCCGGGTTCTGGGGCGAGGTGATCGCGCCCGTCCTCTCACGTCTGGCGTTCACCTGCGATGAGATCGCGGTGCGTGAGACCCTTTCGTATGCCGGCTATCCGAGCAGCCAGCTCCTGTTCGACATCATGGGCTACGGCCACGCACCGGACTCGACCGTGCCGCTCATGAGCGACCCCTCGCGGGCTGGTGGCGCCTTCAACGGAACGGCCACCGTGCTGGCCAAGGCCGTCGGACTCGAGGTGCTGAGCCTCGAGGCCTACCGCGAGACCGCCACGACCGATCGCGAGCTGCAGGTCGCCGCGGGCGTCATCCCCGCCGGGACCGTCGGTGCGATGAAGCTCGGCGTGCGGGCCGACTGCGGACCCGTGACCATCTCCGTCGCGCACGTCACGTGGATGGCACCCGACGTCGCACCCGAGTGGTCCGGCGGTGGCGACGGCTATCACATCGAGTTCGAAGGGGCGCCGTCGCTGCGGTGCAGCCTCGACCTCGGCATCCACGGGGAGGACCACACCGAGATGGGCTGCCTCGCCACCGCGATGCACGCGGTCCACGCCATCCCGGCCGTGCGTGCGGCTGGCCCCGGTGTGCTCGACCTCGCCGACGTACCGACCTTCACCCCGACCTTCTCAGCCTCACCGACCTCTTCAGGAGTGCTTCCATGAGCGACGACGTCTCCCCGGCCCGCATCGGCCTGCTGGTCGACTACATCGACAAGGAAGGCGGCTTCGACCCGAACATCCTGCCGTCGCTCCAGCTGGTCGCCGACGAGCTCACCGAGCAGGGCGTGCTGGAGCGGCCCGTCGAGTTCGTGGTCCGGGCCGTGCAGGGCCTGCCCAACGGCAGCTTCAAGGCGGTGCGTGATGCCTTCTACGAGCTCGTCGACGAGGGTGTCGTCGTCATCTTCGGGCCGTGGGTGTCCGAGAACGGCGTGGCGTTGGCGCCCTACATCGAACGGGTCGCCGAGGTGCCGTGCATCACGATGGGCGCGTCCGAGTCGATGCTGGGCGAGTGGGTGTTCGGCCTTCCCGCCGGATCGATGGAGGAGGAGCCGATCGTCATGGCGACGGTCGCCGCGCTCGATGGCTGCGGCTCGGTCGGCATCGCGTTCGAGGACTCGCTGATCGGCAACGAGTACCTGCGCACGACGCGGGTCGCGTGCAAGGACGCGGGGCTCCGCATCACGGCCGAGGTCCCGATCCCGCAGGTCGAGGCGGACAAGCGCGCCGCCATGGAGGTGCTCGCCGCCGATCGCCCCGACGGGATCCTGCACGTCGGTTTCGGTCTCGGCATCCCGGGCATGAACGACGCCCTCGAAGCCATCGGTTGGGTGCCGCCGCGCTACACGACGACGGCCTTCGAGTTCGCGGCCACGAGCGACTGGTGGCGTCACCAGCTCGCGGGCTGGATCGGACTCGACCAGTACGACGAGCGCAACGTGACGGCGCAGGCGTTCCTCGACCGGTTCGAAGCCCGTCACGGCCACCGGCCCGCGTACTTCTTCCCGCTGTACTGCTACGACGTGGGTCGGATGATGCTGCTGGCCATCGCGGATGCCCGGCCGTTGACCGGCGCCGGCGTGAAGTCCGGGCTGGAGCGCATCAAGATGGTTCCCGCCGCGTCGGGCGCGCCGGGGACCCGCCTGCGCTTCGGCCGCTACATCCGCCACGGCTGGATGGGCACCGAGTTCCTCGTGGCTCGTCGGGTGCTGCCCGATGGGAGCCGCAGCGTGCTGCACGGCACCATCGAGGGCCTGGTCGATCCGAGCTCGATCCCCGCGTCGTGACCGCGACGCGGGTGGTGCAGTGGGCCACCGGTGCCGTCGGCTCGGCCCAGCTGCGCGAGGTGATCGACGCGCCCGACCTCGAGCTGGTCGGCCTGTTCGTGTACAGCGAGGACAAGGTGGGTCGAGATGCTGGCTCCCTCGCCGGCCGACCGGACACCGGCGTGCTGGCGACCGGTGACAAGCAGTCGATCGTCGACCTCGATGCCGACGTCGTGCTCCACGCCGCGAGCAAGGCGTTCCCGCAGAACTCGAACACCGACGACATCGTGGCGCTGCTCGAGTCGGGCAAGGACGTCATCACCACCACGTCGTACAACCACCTGCCGACGTACGACCCCGAGGCGCAGCGGCGGATCGAGGCCGCGTGCGCCCGGACGGGCGCCCGGTTCCACGCCGCGGGGGAGCACCCGGGCTTCATGTTCGAGCGGCTGGCCACGAGCCTCACCGCCCTCAGCCAACGGGTCGACTCGATCACCGTGCAGGAGGTGGTCGACTGCCGCGCCGTAGGGGCGAAGGCGATGCTGGCCGACCTCATGGGCATGGGGAAGCAGCCCGACGAGATCACCACCGACTCGGCGATGTTCCGCGCCGTGTCACGCCAATACGAACAGGCCATCGCCGCGACCGCCGACGTGCTGGGTCTGCGGTTCGACGAGATCCGGTGCTCGATCGACACCACGACGACGCCGCACGACATCGACCTGCGTGCTGCCACGATCCCGGCCGGTTCGGTCGCCACCCAGGTGCTCACGTGGTCCGCCTACCGCGACGACGAGCCGGTGCTCGTCGCCGAGGAGCACTGGACCGTCGCCGGTGAGCTCCCAGGCTGGGACCTCGGGGCAGGAGACGACTTCCTCGTGCGGGTCACCGTCGAGGGCTCCCCGCCGATCCAGGTCGATCTCCGCATGAGCAACGATCCGGTCCCGGGCCTCCGCGGCGTAGCCGGCGGCCAGCTCGCGGTGGCCATGACTGCGGTGCGGGCCATCCCCGACCTCCGTGACGCGCCACCCGGCGTCGTCATTCCGCACATCTTCGGCGCCTACCGCTGGCCCGAAGCCTGACTCGACGGCATTCATCAGGACGGTCGGGTGGCACCTCCGATCGCCGCGTGGCTTTCATCGTTCTTGCTGGGATCTTTGGCGAGTGGGAGTTGGTGTGTTCGGTCGTCGTGGGCCAAAGATCCCAGCAAGAACGGCTCGAGCAGCGCTGGTCGGTGGTGTCACGGCGCACGGCGTGAGTAGCGCTGGTCGGTGGTGTCACGGAGCGCGTGTCGAGCCACGGCCGTTCCGGTCGGTGTCCCTCGGTAGGTTCAGGCGCGCCTTCCCCCATGTGCGACTCCGATGAGGGATCACCGTGGACATCGACCAACGGCTCAACGAGCTGACCAAGACGCAATCGGGCCTGTTCACCAGCAGGCAGGCTCGCGACCTCGGGTTGTCACCAGAGGACATCCGGGCGCGTGTGCGTCGGGACTCGCACGTACACGTGACCCGCCACGTCTATGCGGTGGCGGGCATGCCGATCTCGCCGCGCGTCCTCCTCCATGCCGCGGTGCTCGAAGCATCGGGACGCTCGGTGGTCTCGCACTCCAGCGCGGCCGCGCATTGGGGGATGGAGGGGTTCACGCTCGCGCCTTTCCAAATCACCCGGCTTCGGGACGGCACGTTCGAGCCGACGACACTCGGGAGGGTGCACACCACGCAGCGGTTGCCCGACACCCATGTGGTCGACGTCGACGGTTTGCTCATCACCTCACCGACGCGGACGCTGTTCGACCTGTCGTCGCAGATCGGGCGTGACCGCTTGGAGCGTCTGTTGGAGGCGTGTCTTCATCGGCGGATCACCTCGATTCAGCTCCTTCGGCGCACGCTCTGCGAGCTGTCCGGAAAGGGTCAGCGCGGCGTGGTCGCCATGCGAGCGCTCGTCGAGGCGCGTCCTGTCGGGTACGTGCCTGCCGAGAGCGGACTCGAGCTGCGAGCGATCCGCATGCTCGAGGAAGCCGCCATCACGGGCTGGCGCCGCCAAGTCGAGGTCCACGACGCCGACGGCCTCATCGGCCGAGTGGACCTCCTTCACGAACGCCGCATGCTGATCGTCGAGATCGACAGCGACCTCCACCACACGAGCCTCAGCGATGTCCGCGCCGACCAGGTCCGCCAGCGTCGACTCGAAGCCCAGGGCTACGCCGTCGTGCGCATCACCGAGCACGAGGTCTGGCACCCATCACGCGCCCTGTACGCCAGGGTCAGAGAAGCGCTCGACCGCGCTCGGTGCCGCTGAAAGGCGGATGGCGTCTTCGACCGTCGCGTGGCTTTCATCGTTCTTGCTGGGACCTTTGGCGGGGGCTTCTCGGACGGTCGCGCCTTGGGTCGATCTCGCGCGGGACGTCTCCAGCCGAGAGCGCAACGTCCCGCTGGCCGCTGGGGCGTGGTCTGGCGCGTCGTTCGCGAGGATTGCGTCGGCGAGAAGGGGCCGCCAGCGGAATCGTCCGAGGGTCGTCGCCCTACTTGTCGCGGGCCACTTCGGCGGCTCGCGACAGCTCGGCTGACCTGGCCTGCACGGCTTCGGTGAGGTCGCCGTGGGTGATGATGTAGCGCTCGTCGGCGAGGATCGCTTCGACGACGCCGGCGGCGGCCTCGTCGGGCAGGGCGAGCATGGTGGCCATCGTCGGGTTGCTGGCCACCATCGCCTCGAAGTCCTCGTCGGCGCCGATCGGGCGCCGGACGCGGTCGGGCTGGGCGGCCTCGCTGGTCTCGAGGTGGCGGGTGATCATCCCCGACGGGAAGACGACCGAC
This sequence comes from uncultured Rhabdothermincola sp., assembly GCA_964525005.1. Classification (GTDB taxonomy): domain Bacteria; phylum Actinomycetota; class Acidimicrobiia; order Acidimicrobiales; family Acidimicrobilacustridaceae; genus CAZALT01. The sequence goes on along the minus strand of CAZGEF010000001.1, from coordinate 21,734 downwards.
ACGCCGATGCCGTCGGCGGCGAGCTCGAGGCGCAGCGTCTCGGCCAGGCCCCACACCGCGAACTTGGTGGCCTGGTAAGCGCCCAAGCGGCTGGCCGGGTCGAGGATCGACGACGACGTGGTGAACGCCAGCCGTCCGTGCTCCGCGTCGCGCAGCAGGGGCGTGAACGCCCGGGCGACGCGGGCCGAGCCGGTGACGTTGACGTCGAGCACCCAGGCCCACTCGTCGTCGGTGAAGTGCTCGACGGCGCCGAACAGCTGCACGCCGACGTTGGAGATGACGAGGTCGGCGTGCCCGAAGCGCTCGGCGACCGATGCCGCGGCGGCCTCGACGCTGGCGCGGTCGGCGACGTCGACGTGGTGGCCGAGGCAGGTCGTGCCGTGGACCTCGGCGAGCGCGGCGGCTTCGGCCGCGGCGCGCTCGCCGTCGAGGTCGGCCAGCACGACGTCCATGCCCAGCGCGGCGCCGCGCGCACCGAGGGCGAGGCCCAGTCCGGACGCGCCGCCGGACACCACGGCGACGGTCACGCGCCCGCCATGCCCTCGTCCTCGGGTCCAGGATCGGCGTCGGTATCGGGGTCGGGCATGACGAAGTCGGTGTGCAGCCGGGTGAGCTTGGACGACGCGATGCGCCAGTCGCCGTCGACCTTCTCGTAGGTCTCGTGGTAGTGGCCGAAGCCCTCGAGGCGCATGCCGGTGGGCCACATCACGATGTCGTGCAGCGCCCAGATGCCCGTGGCGGTCGTGTCGCCGGTGAGGGTGATCTCGGGCATGTGGCCCTGGTGCACCGTGGTGGTGTCGGCGAGGACCTCGCCGAGGTAGGTGAGGAACGCGTCGGCTCCGGTGATGGTCTCGCCGCCCGCTTCGGAGGTGTCGATCACCACGTCGTCGGTGAACACCTGGCGGAACGCCGCCCAGTCCTTGGTGTCGAGGTTGCGGAAGTACCGCGCCTTGACCTGCTTGATCGCGTCGACGTCGTCCATGGCGTGGGAACATACTTACCTGTCAGTCGACAGGCAAGTAACTCTTGGTATCGTCCGGACATGCCCCAGGCAGACCGGGAAGACTCAGGATCAGAGCAGCCAGGATCAGAGCAGCCAGGACCAGAACAGCCAGGACGAGGACGGCGAACCCAGGCGGAGCGACGGGCGACGTCCGAGGCGGCGTTGCTCGGCGCTGCAGCCGAGCTCATCGCCGAGCGCGGCTTCGACCGGACGTCCCTGCGCAGCATCGGCGAACGAGCCGGGGTGAGTCGTGCGATGCCGGGGTACCACTTCGGCTCGAAGGATGCTCTCGTGGCTCAGCTCGTGCAGCGGGGGTCGGAGGGAACGGTCGCCGCGGCGGCCGACGCCGTGGCGAGCGCGCATCCCGATGGCGATCCCGCGTCGACGCTCGAGGTTCTGCGCGTCATCATCGAGACGTTCCTGGACTCGCTCGCCGTCGGTGGCGCGCCGGAGGAGCGAGCGGTCGTCGTGATGTGGGGCGCCAGCTTCCCGTCCGAGGGTCCGCTCCCCGCCGTCGTCGAGTCCGACGCCCGGACGCACCGGGCGCTGGCCGAGACGATCCGCGCCGGTCAGGAGGACGGGTCGATCCGTACCGATGTGGAGGGGGACGCTGCGGCGTGGTGGGTGATGGGTCTGGCACGCGGTCTCGCGGGACTGTCGCTCAACCACCTCGAGGCGGCGACGGACCCTGCGGTTCGGGCGCTCTCGGGCGAGTCGATCATCGCCACGCTCACCCCTCGGACGTAGCCCGCGGTCTGCCTGTGACGTGGCCCGCGGTCAGGCCCTGGCGCGGGCCCGGTCGAGGGCCCGGTCGAGGGCCCGGGCCTCGGCGACGGCGGTGGCCAAGGCCTCCTCGACCTTGCCGTCGACCACCCCGTCGACGATGTCCGCGTTCGTGGCGTAGACCCCCGTCGCGGTGGTGAGCCCACCGAGGCTGGCGATGAGCGGGCGAAGGCCGTGGTCGATCGCCAAGCGGTGGTCGGGTCCGTAGCCCGTCGCGATCGGGATGGTGACCGAACCATCGAGCGCGCCCTGGGGGAGCAGGTCGAAGATGGTCTTGAGCAGCGCCGTGTAGGTGGCCCGGTAGATCGGTGTGGCGACGACGACGATGTCCGCGGCCGCGAGGTCGTCCCGGGCCTGGTCGACGGCGGCGTCGGTGCCGAGGAACAGCAGGGCGGCCGGGTCGAGCGATGCGAGGTCGATGATCTGTCCGCCCCCGAGGAGCTCGACGGCCGACTGCGCCAGCAGGCGGGATCGGGACGGATCGGTGGGGCTCCCGTTCACCGCCACGATCCGCGGATGCGTCGTGCTGGTCGTGTCGTCAGGGGTCATCGTGTGGGCACCTCGCTTCGTCGGCCCTGTGCCGGTCTTGGCGTGCGTCGCAAGGTACCAGCGGCGGCCGGGAGCCGGGCCGGGTCACCGGTCGAGCGCGGCGACGACGTCGGCGGGCGGTTCGCCCCGACGAGCGCCGATGCCGATGATGAGGACGCGGAGCAGCGACTCGAAGTTCGACGGAGAGCCGAACGGCTGGCCGTCGCGCTGATCGGACAGCTCTCGCAGGTTCGTGAGCTCGTCGGTCGGGCGATCGCGCAGCACGGCGGGCAGATCGGTCGATCGAGCGTCCGCGTGGCCGTTGCGCAGTGCGGTCACCGCCGAGCCGTTGGCGAAGGCGCTGACCAACTCGTAGGCGTCGGCGGCCTCGGTCACGTCGAAACCGAGCTCGACGAGGTGTGCGAGCGCCCGCTCGGTGTTCTCGGCGATGACCTCGGCGCCGATGCCGCCCCGGAGGAACTGGTCGAACAGCGCGGGCCGGTCGGCGAAGCTCTCGAACGTGTAGCGCCCCCACTCGGCGAGCCATCGGGGCCAGGCCTGTCCGTCGGCGACCGGGATGGCGATGCCCCGCGCCTCCTGGTCGGCGGCGAGGCGGAGCAGGTCGTCCTTGCCATCGATGTGGTGGTAGAGCGTGGCGACGCTGACGTCGAGGTGCTCGGCGACGCGGCGGAGCGAGAGGTCGGCGAGCCCGATCTCGCGGGCCGCGGCCGCGATGGCGTCGCGGCTGATGCGGGCCGGACGCCCGATGGGCCGGGCGGCCGGACGCCCGTCCGTCGGCGAACCGGCATGGGTCGGCGTCGCGGTATCGGGAGGGGGCGCGGTATCGGGAGGGGACGCCGCATCGGTTGTGGACCTGCCGGCCGACCTCGCCTCGGACATGGCCGGAGGCTACCGCCCACCCCTGTCCGAACTGGCAGGCCACGTCCGTCGTATCTGACGGACGTTCCCAGCCGGTTCGACACCGGAGACGAACTGGCAGGCCGGCTCCGTCGTATCCGACGGGTTCTCCCTGCCGGTTGGGGTTGGGGCTGGGGCAGGGACGGGTGTGCCGGACGGAGCCCCTTGACGGCGGGCGGAGGACGGAGTATTCGAACTATGTTCACAAATTGTGCCCGAGGGCGCGGAACGGGGGAGTCGTGGAGCAGCTCGAGGGAAAGGTCGCGGTCGTGACGGGAGGCGGGGGTGGGATCGGTCGGGCCCTGGTCGAGGTCCTCCTCGACGAGGGCATGCGCGTCGTGGTCGCCGACGTGCAGGATGACTTGCTCGCGGCGGCCACCGCCGACCTCTCGTCGCGGGGCGAGGTCATCGGCGTGCGGACCGACGTGACCGACCTCGGTTCGGTCGAGGCGCTCGCCGACGCGACCTGGGAGGCGTTCGGCGCGTGTCACCTCCTGTGCAACAACGCGGGTGTCGGCGCGCCGTCCTCGCTCATGTGGGAGACGACCCCGAACGACTGGCGGTGGGTGCACGGCGTCAACGTCATGGGCGTGATGCACGGGGTCGTCACGTTCGTGCCCCGCATGCTGGCCTCGGGGGAGCCGGGTCACGTGATGAACACCTCGTCGGGTGACGGCGGGATCGAGCCGCTGCCCGCGGCGTCGGTCTACGCCGCGAGCAAGGCGGCGGTCTCGACGATGACCGAGTGCCTCGCTGCCCAGCTCGAGAGCGAGGGCACCGCCCTGCGGGCGTCGGTGTTCTACCCGTCCGGTGGCCTGTTGCGCACCGGCCTTTGGGAGTCCGACCGGACGCGACCCTGTGAGCTGGCCCGAGAGCGTCCGCGGGCGACCGAGCCGATGACGGTGGCCAAGCTCGAGGCCATGGCCGAGAGCGGCGGCTTCGACCTGCCCTGGCAGGACCTGGGCGAGCTCGCCCGCGTCGCGGTGGACGGCATCAAGGCCGGTCGGTTCGTCCACGCCATCGGTCTCGACGACATGGCCGCCACCCTGCGCCGCCGTGCCGACGAGATCGGCCGCGGCGAGCTCCCCCACCACGAGCCGTCGCCGTTGGTCTGATGCGGGGCGGCGAGCGACGCGGGGGTTGACGCCGGTGCCGACCTGTGGGAGTTTCCTACTGCTGTTAGGAAACTCTTCCGGGGGGATGAGATGACCGAGAAGTACCTCCTCGTGTCGGCCGACGGCCATGCCGGTCCGCCGGCGTCGCTGTACCGCGAGTACCTCGAACCGGCGTTCCACGACGAGTTCGATGCCCACCAAGCCGAGCTCGAGGCGTTCCGCGAGCTCACGAGGACCACGAGCGACGAGTTCCAGGAGAAGTGGGAGGGGCAGACGGGTGACCGCGACCTGCTCGCCGCCTTCGACTCCGACGTGCGCAACGAGAAGCTGGACGGCGAGGGCGTGGCGGTCGAGGTGCTGTTCCCGGATGCCGACGTGCTCGGCACCGGCCGGGTGTCGGCATCACCGTTCGGCTCGGGCCTCAACGCCCGTGAGGACCTCCGCGCCGATCAGGTGATGGCCGGGGCCCGGGCCCACAACCGCTGGCTCGCCGACTTCGTGGCGAAGTCCCCGGACCGCCGGGTCGGCGTCGCCGTGGTGCCGGTGGGGCTCGACATCGATGCCGCGGTGACCGAGATCGAAGCGGTCGCCGAGCTGGGGCTCGGGGGCGTCATGATCCCGACCCGGTGGATGGACCGGCCCGCCTACCACGACCCGCGCTACGAACCGGTGTGGTCGGCCGTCGAGGCCAACGGTCTCGTCCTGCACACGCACTCCGGTGCGGGTCCTGCCGACTACGAGGTCGGCCCTGGCTTCCTCGCCATCTACGCCACCGAGGCGTGGTGGTGGGCGGCCCGTCCGCTGTGGGTGCTCCTGTGGTCGGGGGTGTTCGAGCGCCACCCGAACCTGCGCTACGTCATCGCCGAGAACGGCGCGTGGTGGCTACCGGACCTCGTCTACAAGATGGACGAGAAGTATGTGGGCAGCCACAACACCGCCAAGTTGGGCGACGCCTTCCGTGAGCAGCTGAAGATGAAGCCGAGCGAGTACATCGACCGCAACTGCTTCGTCGCCGCGTCGACGCCGAACGTGGAGGACGTCGACCGTCGTCACCTCGTGGGAATCGGCAACTTCTTGTGGGGCAACGACTTCCCCCATCCCGAGGGCACCTATCCGTACACGCAGGAGCGGGTGCGGCAGCGGTTCCAGCACGTCGACCACGACGAGTGCGTTCGCATCTTCGGGCACAACGCCGCCGAGCTGTACGGGCTCGACATCGACGCGCTGGCGCCGCTCGTCGATCGCATCGGACCGCTCGTGTCCGAGATCCACGGCGACATGCCCCTCGCCGACATCCCGGACGATGTGCTGTAGCCGACGAACTTCGCGGCCGAGCGCCACACCGCGACACCACGCGTCGCACCAGCCAGTCATCTGAACGCAGGGGGAAGCACATGATCGAGGACGACGACGGCACGACCACCAGCTACCTCGACCCGTTCCGCGAGGCCTACGGGACCGAGATCCCCGACCTCGATGGGCCCGACCGCGTCGGTTCGACCGGTCTGCCGCTCGGGTTCCCCATGCCGCGCAACCCTGGTCTGGTCACCGGCTCGGAGAACCGCGTGAAGGTCACTCGACGGCGCGGGCGGCGATTTCCGTTCCCCGTACCCAATGGCTGGTTCGTCGTCTCCCAAGCGAAGGACCTGGCGGTCGGTGAGGTGCAAGCCCTCTACCTGTTCGCCCGCGACCTCGTGCTGTTCCGTGACGCGACGGGTGCCGCCCACCTGCTCGACGCGCACTGCCCGCATCTCGGCGCGCACCTCGCCGTGGGTGGTGAGGTCGAGGGCGAGTGCCTGCGCTGCCCCTTCCACGGCTGGAAGTTGGACGGCGAGTCGGGGGACTGCGTCGACATCCCCTATGGCGCGGCCACCCGCATCCCGAAGCGGGCGACCACCCGCTCCTATCCGGTCGTCGAGCGCAACGGCTTCGTGTGGGCCTGGTACCACGGCCGCGACGGCGAGCCCTTCTTCGAGGTGCCCGAGGTCCCCGAGCTCAACGATCCCGCGTGGTCGCCGATGATCGTGCGCGAGTTCGAGATCGCCGTTCCGGCCCAGGACATGGCCGAGAACAACGTGGACTTCGCCCACTTCCAGTACGTGCACGGCTCCGACGGCGTGCGCGAGGACGAGTTCGTCGTCGACGGGACCTACAAGCGCGCCGTCGGCCTCGACGGGATGTTCGTCCGGGAAGGTTTCGGCCTGGGGTTGGGGGTGCTGCGGATCACGGGGATGGTGACGTTCCTGTCGTCGACCACGCCGATCGACGAGGAGAACGTGCTGGTGCGCTGGGCCTTCACCGCTCCCGTGGAGTCGGGTCCGAACGCCGCCACCGAGGCCGCCGAGTCGTTCTGCGAGGGCGTCAGCCAGGACATTCCCATCTGGGAGAACAAGGTCTACCGCGACCGCCCGGTGCTCACCCGCTCCGAGCGGCCGATCCTCGAGCACCGCCGCTGGTCGCAGCAGTTCTACTGCGACTTCGAAGAACCCGATGACCACGAGCTCTTCGCCGAGCTCGACGAGGAGGACCAACCATGACCGACACCCCCACCCCCGACACCCCCACCCCCGACACCGCGGCCCGGAACAGGTGGGTGAAGGACCTCGCGAATCGACCGGCGAAGTCGGACTTCCACCCGTCGCTCCCGTCGATCGAGGTCCGCTACCTCACGGACCCCGACGCGCTCGCCGCCGTCCTTCCGCCACCGCTCGAACCGACCGAGACGCCGCGCGTGCACGTGCGGGTCACCGACATCGACCTCAAGTTCGGTGACGTCTCCTACATCGAGAAGGTGGGCTACTTCGCGGTCGACTGCCGTTTCGGCGACCAGCTCGGTGAGTACCCGCTCATCATCCCCATCGACCTGGAGCCTGCCATCGCGATCAGCCGGGAGCGCTTCGGCGAGCCGAAGAAGCTGGCCGAGATCGACTTCGAGCGCGCCGGGGACCACCTCGAGGCTCGGGTCACGCGCCAAGGCGTGACCTTCATCGAGATCGTCGGTGACATCGTCGAGACCCTGCCCACGCCGGCGCCCCATCCGGCCGCGCAGTTCTGGTTCAAGTTCCAGCCGTCGGTCACCGGGGTGGGCTTCGACGGCGACCCGCTCCTCATCCAGGTGGATCAGGTGCGCTCACCCGAGCTGGTGCAGCGCGTCGAAGGCAAGCTGGTGCTGCGGGACTCGGCGTCGGCTCCGGTCGTCGACCTGCCGGTCGTCGAGATCGAGAGCATCGTGTGGACGCAGCGCACGAGCACGCACGAACCGCGCATCGTCGGTCCCGTCGATGCCGACGCCTTCGAGCCCTACGCCTACGCCCGCTACGACATGGGCGTCTGAGCTCTGCGCCTCGTCGCGGGCGCCGGCTCGCAGACTCGGAGTGCCGGGGGCGTGCACGCGTCGACCAGCGTCGATGTGAGTCCGCCCGCCCGACCGTGCTCCACTGGCGGGGTCCTCCTCCGCAGGTGTCGTCCCTTCCCATGACCATCACGCTTCCGTCCTGGCAACCCGAAGCCGGCCCCGGCGACCCCGTGGGCGCGTCCCCGGCTCGGCAGCGGGGATCGGTGCGCCGCACGACGAGCCTCGACATCCCGTGGCCCGACTACGGCGACGCCCGGGCGACGATCCACCTCCGTGGGCGTGACCTGTCGACCCCCGTCGTCGGTGCGCCGACGGTCCTCGGCTCGTTCGATGCCACGGTCGTCGCCGAGCTGGCCGCCGGCACGGTGGAGGCGATCGACGGCGTCGATGCCGGTCCCTGGCGAGCCCTGGTGGGCGCCAGGCTGCGGTCCGGGTTCGGCCGCGTGCTCGCCGAGGGGTTCCCCGAGGCGGCGATCGCTCGCCCGCTGGGGTTCTCGGCGTTCGACGACCTGCCCGGCGCGTTCTTGGTGTCGGGCTACTCGATGATCCGCAACGGCATGCTGCCCGAGGATCCGGCGAAGGGACCGGAGCGGGCGGCGTACCAGGCCGACGTCTGCACCGGGTGGGCGGAGGGGAGCCCGGTCCACACGGTGCTGCTCGAGCTCGGGCGAACCGCGATCCCCTACGGGCCGGTCGCTCCTGCGCTCGAGGCCGACGATCCTGCCGGCTGGCACGACCTCCCCGCGCTCGAGCACCGGGCGGTGCGCCGACAGCGGATGCTCGACGTCCAGGCTCGCGATGACGGCCGGCTCGATGTGGTGAGCCACTTCCGCGACTCGTACGCCGCCGACGACGAGCCGATGGTGATGCACGAGTACCTCGTCCACGCGACGGTCGACCCCGACCGGCGGATCGCCCGCCTCGACGTCGAGGCCCGCGTGCTGCCGTGGGCGGACTGCCCCGGTGCGGTGGCCAGCGCGCAGGCGCTGGTCGGGGTCGCGCTCGGCGAGGTGGATGCCCGGGCCCGCACCGTGCTCGCCGGTCCGGTGGGGTGCACGCACCTCACCAGCACGCTGCGCGCCCTCGCCGACGCCACGGCTCTCGTCGCCGAGCTCGACGGCGGTCTCGACGGCACGTCCCGCTGACCGAGCCGGCTCGCTGATCGAGCGGGCCCGAGTGGAGCGGGCCCGAGTGGAGCCGGCCTGAGTGGAGCGGGCCGAGAGCTCGCAGACCGCGTTCGCTCGCGGCGCGGTGGGCTGGCGCACGAGCGGATCGACGCGCCGATGACGGACCGTCGCCGTCGTCGGGGACCGACTTGACCGGACGTCGGTCCCTTCATAGTGCTAGGAAGCTAGATAGCTAGATGACTGAAGGGGCCCCGCGCGCCGATGATCGAGTTCACGTTGGACAACCGCTCCGGGCTGGCCCCCTACCTGCAGGTCGTGCAGCAGGTGCGCCACGCGCTGCGCCTCGGGCTCCTGGAGGTGGGCGATCAGCTGCCGACGGTCAAGGACGTCGTCGGCACGCTCGCCATCAACCCCAACACGGTCCTGAAGGCGTACCGCGAGCTCGAGCGTGACGGGCTCGTGGCGGCCCGCCCGGGTGTCGGCACGTTCGTGGCGCGATCGTTGGCCGACGAATCGCTCGCCGCGCACGCGTCGTTGCGACGCGACCTGAACAAGTGGCTGGTCAAGGCGAGGACGGCCGGACTCGACGACGAGAGCATCGAGGCGCTCCTGCTCACCACGTTCCGGGCGAGCCGTCGGGGTGTGGCGTGACGCCGATCGTGCGGGCGGCGGCCCTCGGGAAGCGCTACCGGCGCCGGTGGGCGCTCGCCGACTGCGATCTCGAGATCCCGGGTGGGACCGTCACCGGCCTGGTCGGGCCGAACGGGGCCGGCAAGACCACCCTGTTGAGCTTGGTGGTCGGCGCGCTGCGGCCCACATCGGGGTCGATCGAGGTCTGCGGCGGTCGTCCGGCGTCAGGTCCCGCGCAGCTGGCCAAGGTGGGTTTCGTGGCGCAGAGCACGCCGACCTACCCGTCTTTCACCGTCGAGGAGCATCTTCGCCTGGGCGCGCGGCTCAACCCTCGGTGGGACGACGCGATCGCCCGATCGCGCGTGGCGCGGCTCGGGCTCGACCCGGGTCGGCGGGCCGGGCGGCTCTCGGGTGGCCAGCGGGCGCAGCTGGCGCTCACGCTGGGCCTCGCCAAGCGACCCGAGCTGCTGGTGCTCGACGAGCCCGTCGCCAGCCTCGACCCGCTCGCCCGTCGCGAGTTCCTGCAGGTGCTCATGGAGGCCGTGGCCGAGCACGAGGTGAGCGTCGTGCTGTCATCCCACGTGGTGTCGGACCTGGAGCGGGTGTGCGACCACCTCGTCGTGCTCTTCGACTCCCGTGTGCGCGTGCAGGGCGACGTCGACACCCTGCTCGGGCAGCACCATCGGCTGTCCGGTCCGCTGCTCGGATCGCGCCGCCTGCCGGGCGATCAGACCGTGGTGACCGAGCGCCACACCGACCGGCAGAGCACCTTCGTGGTGCAGACGTCGGAGCCGATCCTCGACCCGTCATGGACGGTGTCGAGGCTCGACCTCGAAGACCTCGTCCTCGCCTACCTGGAGGAGTCGGCAGCCCCGAGGACCTCGCGTCCGTTCGAGGTCGTGCGGTGATCTGGCTGAGCTGGCGCCAGAGCCGCCTCGACGCGCTCATCGGGGCCGGACTCGGCGCGGTCGTCGTGCTCGTCGTGGCCCTCACCGGACCGGGGTTGCACGACCTCGCGGCGTCGGAGCCGAGCGTGTACGACGCGCTCGGCTCGTCGGACACCACCTTGTTCTACGGCGGGATCGGGCTCCTGGCCGTCGCGCCGGCGCTCGTCGGCGCGTTCTGGGGTGCGCCCCTGATCGCACGCGAGGTGGAGTAGGGAACGCACCTGCTGGTCTGGAACCAGAGCGTCACCCGCACGCGCTGGCTCCTGACCCGGTTCGGGTTGACCTTGACGATGTCGGTCGTGGTCCTCGCGGTGCTGAGCGCGTGCGTCACGTGGTGGTCCGGCCCGCTCGACGGCGCAGTCGGGGCGCGCACCGGTTCGCTCCCGTCGCGCCTGACCCCGGTCACGTTCGCCATGCGGGGCGTCGTCCCCGTCGCCTACGCCGTGTTCGCCGTCGCTCTCGGCGCGGTCGTGGGTGCCGTGCTGCGCCGCTCCCTCCTGGCCATGGCCTTCACCCTCGCGATGGTCGTGGCCCTCCAGGTCGTCGTGCCGATCTGGGTGCGTCCGCACCTCATGGCGCCGGAGGACGTCACGGTCGCGATCAGCGCCGAGACCTTCGACGGCCTCGGCATCGGACCGGGCGGAGGCCCCGAGACCTTGTCGGTGCACACCAGCAACCGCGACGACTGGATCCTGTCCAACACGACCGTCGACATCGACGGGAACCCCGCGGCTCTGCCGGACTGGATGGGCGAGTGCCTGGCTGCTGAGCCGCCGGCCGCCGCGGTCACCGAACGCGTGCAGGCGGCACCGCTCGACGCGTGCCTCGACCGGTTGGCCGCAGCCGGCTACCACCAGCGGATCGTGTACCAGCCCGCGGACCGGTTCTGGGGCCTCCAGCTGCGCGAGGCCACCCTGCTCGTCGCGCTCGGTGGACTTCTCGTCGGCGTCGCGGTGTGGTGGACCCGGTCACGCCTGGTCTGATCCACCGCTGGCTCCGTCGGGCCACAGCGTGCTCAGTTCGACGCCTTGACGCCCTCGTCCCAGTCGGTGGTGAGGTCGACGACGTAGTCGTCGTTGCACGAGAAGCCGTTGCCCGCGTCGTAGACGGTGGCGTCGGCGTCCTGGGTGGGGAAGATGCGTTCGAAGCCGTCGCCCTTCACCTGCATGAGGATGAAGCACGGCGACGGCGTGTTGGCCCCGGGGTCGGACACGCCGTGCAGGCCCCCGCCGTACCACGAGTGCACGTTGCTGAGCGCCTCGCCGAGGCCGATGCGGGTGACGTCGGAGCCGAGGCTCTTCACGGCGGTGGCCCACAGGAGCCAGGCCGAGAAGCTCTGCACGCCGAGCTGTTCGGGCTGCGCGCCGGGCTCGGCCTTGTCGAGGGCGGCCAGGTAGGTGGCCATCGCCGGGTTGTCGGTCTCGTCGAAGGGCCACGTGGTGAGCTGGACGTAGGAGCCCTCGGCGACACCGTCCGCGGCCGGCGGGTACTGGAGTTGGTAGAAGTTCGTCTCGAGCGCGGTGACCTCGGGGTCGAAGTCCTGGGTGTCGAGTGCCTTCTGCAGGTTCACGAGCTCCTCCCATGTGCCTTCGGGCGTGAAGTACCTGACGCCCCTCTGCTTCATGTCGATGGCGAAGCTCGGCCAGTTGGTCTCGATGATGTTGGCCTTCGCGGTGTAGATGAACTCGAAGCCGATGAGTCCGAGCCCCTCCTGCATCCGGTTCGCGATGTAGTCGACGGTGGCGACGTCGGTGGAGATCATCCCCGCCGCGGTGATGGTGTCGGGGTGCTTCTCCTTGAGGTAGGTCGCCATGCCGAGCGACAGCTGGTTCGGCGGGTTGGGGAGCGGCTGCCACGTGAGGTCGGCACCGGCCTGCTGGGCGCTGACCGCGGCGGCGGGGACGTTGGGGAGCCCGCAGTCGACCTGCTGTTGCACGCCGAGGTCGTCGAAGACGGCCAGGCCGCCGACGAGGGCGAGCGAGTCGGTGCACGCCGAGGCGACGACGGGGGCGTAGTCGAAGACGTTGGCATGCCGGAACTCGAGCTTGATCTTGCGCCCGTTGATGCCGCCTTGGTCGTTGCACCACTGGACGAACGCCGCCGACGACTGGTCGATGCCCCGGTTGAGCCCGGCGACGGCCCCGCCGGAGTCCGACGTGCTCGTCACGGTGATCTCGGTGTCGGTCACGCCGATGTCGGTGGCGCCGGACGCGTCGCCCGGCCCGCACGGCGACTCGATCGTGCCGAACATCGCGTCGTCGTCCGCAGCGGTCGTGGCGTTCGTGACGGGGGGATCGTCGGCCTCGGAGGTGCCGTCCTCGGCGCGTGAACCGCACGCGCCCGCGAGCAGCACGACGGCCGCCGCGATGGCCGCCACGCCCTGTCCGGCTCGACGGCGTCCCCTGGTCGATCGCGGGCTCGGCGCCGCGTGGGTGTGCTCGTGTGCTGCCATGACCTGTTCCCCCTGGTCCCCGGTCCCCACCGGTCCCTCTGGTCTACTCGACGCCGGCAGACGATGTTCGAACGGCGGTGGCGGAGAGAAACGTAGGATCCGGCGGCACCGACACGAGAGGATGGACGATGGTCTCCGAGCTGTTCGACCCGGCGGCATGGCACGAGGTCGAGGGATTCGACTTCACCGACATCACCTACCACCGTGCCCACGACCAGGGGACGGTCCGGGTCGCGTTCAACCGTCCGGAGGTGCGCAACGCCTTCCGGCCCCACACCGTCGACGAGCTGTACGTCGCCCTCGACCACGCCCGCCAGACCAGCGACGTGGGGTGCGTGCTGCTCACGGGCAACGGGCCGTCGCCCCGCGACGGCGGCTGGGCGTTCTGCTCCGGCGGCGACCAGCGGATCCGGGGCCGCGCCGGCTACCAGTACGCCGAGGGGGAGACGGCCGAGACGGTCGATCCGGCCCGGGTCGGGCGGCTGCACATCCTGGAGGTGCAGCGGCTCATCCGCATGATGCCGAAGGTGGTCATCGCGGTGGTGCCGGGGTGGGCGGCGGGGGGCGGGCACAGCCTGCACGTGGTAGCGGACCTCACCCTTGCCAGCCGTCAGCACGCCCGGTTCAAGCAGACCGACGCCGACGTCGGCAGCTTCGACGGCGGGTACGGGTCCGCATACCTGGCGCGCCAGGTCGGCCAGAAGTTCGCCCGCGAGATCTTCTTCCTCGGCGACGAGTACTCGGCCATCGACGCCCACGGGATGGGGATGGTCAACCGGGTCGTCGACCACGACGAGCTCGAGGTCGTGGCACTCGAGTGGGGCGCCAAGATCAACGGCAAGAGCCCCACGGCACAGCGCATGTTGAAGTTCTCGTTCAACCTGATCGACGACGGGCTCGTGGGCCAGCAGGTCTTCGCCGGTGAGGCCACCCGGCTCGCCTACATGACCGACGAGGCCGTCGAGGGCCGCGACGCGTTCCTCGACAAGCGCGACCCCGACTGGTCGCCCTTCCCCTGGTACTACTGACCGAACCGGCTGATCGGAGACGCGCATCGGGCACGCCCACCGGGCACGTGCGTGCGATCAGGTGACGCCGAGGACGAGCTGGTAGTAGCGGCGCAGGTGGGTGAGCTGGTCGCGCAACATCGCCGGGTTCCCGGTGGCGCGCGCGAGGACGAACCCGCCTTCGAAGGCGCTGTAGACCGCGTCGGCCATCGACGCGAGATCGAGGTCGGCGGGGAGGTCTCGGGTCGCGGCCGCCGCCGTGAGCTTGGCGAGGATCCGCTTCCGCCATGCGGCGATGGTGCTGACGATGATGGCTCGGCTGTCGACCGTGTCGTCGATCGACTCGTAGATGAACGACACGAACAGGCAACCCGGTTGGGAGGACGCGATGGCGACGGCCTCGTCCTCGTAGGCGCGCAGGAAGGCGACGAGCTGCTCGGCCGGGTCGTCGGAGGTGGCTTCCGCCGCCGTCATGGCCCGTTCGAGGTCGGCGAGGTCGGCTTCGGCGTAGCGCTCGACGAGGGCGGTGCCGAGGGCGACCTTGTTGGGGAAGTGGTGGAAGAACGCACCCTTCGACGCGTCGGCACGGGCGAGGACGGCGTCGACGGTCGTCGCGCTGAAGCCCTGATCGAGGACCAGGTCGTTGGCGGCATCGAGGATCCGCGCTCGGAGGGGGGTTTCGGGCATGGATGCAGATTACCCGTTGACAGACCAACTAGTCGGTTTGTACGGTACAGACCGACTAGTTGGTCTGTACCTGGGAGGTATCGGGATATGACGATGGAGAAGCACAAGACGGCACGACGGTTGACCGACAGCGGGCTCGAGACCTGGCTGATCTTCACGAAGGCGGTGGATCTTCCTGATTTCGCCTCGTTCCCGCTGCTCGGCGACGACGGGGGCCGGGCGCTGCTGGCGGAGTACTACGCGGACCACCTCCGGGTGGCGGAACGGGTGGGCACGGGCATCGTGCTCGAGACGCCGACGTGGCGGGCGAGCGCCGACTGGGGCGAGCGCCTCGGCCACGACGCGGCGGACCTCGATCGGATCAATCGCGAGGCGATCGCGTTCCTCCGGTCCCTGGGTGACGAGGTGCCGGGCGTCGAGATGGAGGTCAGCGGCAACTTCGGGCCTCGGGGCGACGGGTACGACCCGGCCGAGCTGTCGAGCCCCGAGGACGCCGAGCGCTACCACCGGGCCCAGGCCGAATCGTTCGCGGCCGAAGGTGCCGACCGTCTGACGATGCTGACGTGCACGCATGTCGGCGAGGGCATCGGTTTCGTGCGGGCCGCCGCCGCGACGGGATTGCCGGTGACGCTCTCCTTCACGGTCGAGACCGACGGGCGCCTTCCGAGTGGACAGGGCCTCGCCGAGGCGATCGACGAGGTCGACGCCGCGACCGATGGTGTGGTGGCGTCGTTCGGGGTGAACTGCGCCCACCCGGACCACTTCGACGAGGTCCTCGACCCGTCCCTGCCCGCCATCGCCCGGCTGGGCCTCGTGCGGTCCAACGCGTCGCGGATGAGCCATGCCGAGCTCGACGAGGCCGAGGAGCTCGACGACGGCGACCCCTGTGAGCTCGCGGACCACTACGCCCTGCTCACCGACCGGCTGCCGAACCTCGAGGTGTTGGGAGGGTGCTGCGGCACCGATGTCCGTCACGTCGACGCCATCGCGGCAGCCTGCATCGGATCGGACACGGCGGGGGTGGTCCTGCTCCAGGGCTGCTGACCACCGGGACGACATCCTTCGTCGGCTATGGGCGGACTCGAGGTCGAGGGCGAGCGGCGGTCGTCGCGACTACTCTCGTCGTCGGGCTTGCGGAGGGTCCGAGGCCCGAGAGCGGCGGGAGGGATCATGAGACGGCAACACTCGCTCGTGGGGACCGGGATAGCTGGTCGAGAGGTCGGGGGGTCACGGCGATGACCGATGGGTACCTGGACTACCACCTCGCGGAGACGGTCATCTCGGTGGTTGGCTCGGTGACGGTCACGGCCGACACCTACGCATCGCCGAACACGCCGCCGCTGATCGAGGGTGAGGCCACGATCGCCGTCGGGACCGGCCCCGACCTCGACGACCAGGGTGGGTTCCCGCTCGACCTCAGCGGCACGCGGGACTTCACCGTCACGCTCACCACGGACGGCCGCCTCGCCTCGGTAGCTCACAAGTCGACCGGCTCCGGCCCGAAGGTCGTGTCGGGTGCGGCGGCGATCGTCGGGTTCGTCGGAGGTCTTGTCATCTCGGGAGGCAACCCGATGGCCGCGATCGTCGGGGCCGGACTCGGCGCCACCATCGGGGCCCGTACCTTGGCGGACGGCGTCGTTGCCGAGGGCGAAGCTGACGATGAGCCGGAGGGCGATGGGACCCGGCCGATGACGCCTGACGAGGTCGAGGCTGCTGCCCGAGAGGCGTGGGAGACCAACCATTCCGCCGAGGCCGTGCTCGCACGACGGTACCGGAAGATGGTCCCCGGGCTGGCCGCCAAGTTGGCAGACCTGCGCGAGGAGGCGGCGCGAGCGCGACGTCGCAAGGATCGGATGGGAGCTCTCTCCGAGGCTGCGGCGGTGGAGCTCCTGTTGCAGGACGTTCGACGCGCCATCGCCGAGATTGACGGCCTGTACCGAGCCTGGCGCTCGGGAACCCGCGCCGCGACATCGGTGGATCTGAGGTTGGAGGTTCGCAGCCTCGACCTCACCCTGATCGGTCCTGAGACGATCGATCTCGATGGTCGTGGTATGGCCCCGCCACTGCCGACGTCTGACGCACCGTCAGCACTCGAGGTGTGGAACGCGTTCGGGCTGGTGTTCCAGCTCCAGTCCGTGCTGCCGCTGCCCCCACCCGGCGCACCGCAGGATGGCTGGCGCGAACGTGGGACCGGCCCGCGCCCGGCGATCTTGTGGCGCCAGGCCAGGCCGGCCCGGCTCCAGGTCTGGAAGCGGACCAGTTCGACAGACGAAACCCTCGAGCTGCACTCCGTCACCCCGATCGACCTGTTCCACGGCAACTGGGGGGTGGAGACGGTCGAGCTCAGCAGACGTGTCTTCGGTGACGACGCGTGCGAGCTCCACTTCGACGCGAGCTCGAGGCCGAGCAAGCTCGTTCGCACCACCACCTCGGCGGTGGCGAGCGTGTTCGACGCACTCGGCGCGGTGCCCGGCACCGTCACCGGTGGTCTGGAGAACGCCTTCAAGGCTCGGACGGCGGTAGCCGATCTGGAGGACTTCGACGCATCACGAGCGCACGAGGCGCTCAAGCGTCAGGCCGAGTCGAAGGCGAAGGAACTGGAGCTCGCCGGTCTCGAGGCCACCTCCGACCGGCACGCCGAGCTCGCTCTGCTCGAGCAGTCGGTCAAGATCCAGGAAGCCACCGGGAAGCTCACCGGGCCCACGGAGACGGCTCGGCTCACCGGCGAACTGGAGCTCTTGCGGGCTCGCCACCTGGTCGACCTCGCTCGCCAGGGCATCCTCCCCGACGAGAAGTGACCGTGGGGGGAGCGACGAGGGCCTGTCCCGGCAGCCCGATTCGGAGCAGGTCCGCCTCGGTGGGTCTCGAGAGACCGACCTTCCTCGACTCCGGAACCGTCGTGGTCGAGTGGCTCAACGTGAGCGGTGGCGTCGACGCCGACGCCGAGTGGACGTCGCTGCACGAGGAAGTCGTGCGCGAGGGAGCGGCATGGGTCGGAGTGTCTGCCCAGCTCATCGGGATCGAGGGCGGTCCGGTCATCGTCAAGGTCGACGTGCCCGGCGCCGAAGATGCAGGCAAGGGCCTCAAGGTCATCAACCCTGAGCGCTACGGCGACCTCTCGCACCCGGGCGATGCCTTCGCCAACGACATCTACACGCAGGTCGGGCGGGCGATCTGGGCTGGCGACGCGTTGGGCGACCTGCGACCGGAGCGGCTTGTCGGCGCCGGAGAGTCCCAGTCGGCGTTCGCTCTCGTCACCTACATCAACGGCGTGCACCCGCTGACCCAGGTCTACGACGGGTACTTCGTGCACAGCCGCGGCCCATCCGGTTTCCCGGTGCTGTCGCCCGAGCAGACCTCGACCGACATCGCTGGTTCACTCGGCGGAAGGAGGACCATCTTCCGCACCGACCTCGGCGTCCCCGTCTTCGACATCCAGGCGGAGAACGACGTCGTCGGCATCTTCAGCTCCTACACGGCGCGCCAGCCCGACAGCGACACGTTCCGGCTCTGGGAGATCGCGGGATCCGCCCACGCCGACCGGCACCTGGCCGGCGACCTCACCGCCGACTCGGTCGACTGCGGAGTGCCGATCAACGACGGACCGATGCACCTCGTGGCCGCAGCGGCGTTCCACCACCTCGTCGCGTGGATCGAGACCGGAACGCCACCTCCCATGGCCGAACGGCTCGAACTGGCCGACGGCGACCCTGCGACCTTGGTGCGCGACGAAGACGGGATCGCTCGGGGCGGCGTCCGCACGCCCCCCGTCGACGTGCCTGTCCAGACGTTGTCCGGCGAGGCCGGGCCGAACCCCGCGGCGATCTGCATCCTCAGCGGTTCGACGTCGCCAATCGCACGGGAGCGCCTCGCCCAGCTCTACGACTCGCCCGAGGCGTACCAGGCCCAGTACGACGCCGCGCTCGACGACTCCATCGCTGCGGGCTTCCTGCTCGAGGCCGACCGCACCGCAGCCCAGAGCTACGCCGAGCCCGGCCTCGTCGGCAGCTGAGCTGGACGGAGCTGCAGTTCTTGGTGCGCTCGGAGGGACTCGAACCCCCAACCTTCTGATCCGTAGGCGCATCCGACGGGTCTGGTTGGTGTTGCCGAGTTCCGTTCTGGCAGGTCAGGTGTGGTGCGTGTTCCAGCAGCTGCCGCCGAATCTGGCCCTGTATTGGCCTGTGGAGTGCCAAGAGGACGTCCAACAGCCGGCTAACTGATCGCCTGACCGGGACCCGACCGGGACGGTCCCGGTCGGTGTTCGTCGTCCCGGATCAGTTCCCGGTCGAGTCCCGGTGTTGTCCCGGTCGGGCTCGGATGCCCCGGTGGAGCTGTCACTCGAGGGCGCTGCGGACGCGCCGGACGAACTTGGCCAGGTCGACCTCCTCCAGCCCGTCGAGGAGTTCGTCCGTCGTCATGGGCGGGTTCTTCAGCTGTCCTGCCTGGGTCTCGACGACCCGCAACACAGTCTCGATGTCCGCGTCGGCGAGTCCGGCGACAAAAGCGTCCGGTGAAACAGCAAGAAGCCCGTCGGACAGCTTGGTGGCTGGGAAGTCATCGAGGTTGTTCGTGACGAGGTGCGTGGCGTTCGCCACGATCGCGGCGGCCAGCACGTGATGGTCGTCGGGGTCGGGGAGTTCCTGTACATCGATCAGGGCCTCGTAGTCGGTGACGATGGCGCTCGGTAGGGCGGCGTTCATCCGTTGACGTGTGCGGTTCAGCCGCCCGTCGGCGAGATCGGGTCGGTCTTCCATGAGGTTGTCGAAGCACTCATCGAGGATGTGCTCGCTCCAGCGGGCCTGGTAGAGCCCGGCGATGTCGAGCCGGATGAGCAGGTCCCGCATCCGCGCTGGGTACAGCACATTGGCGTCAAGCAACGCCACGGGGCGCGCCACGCGGTCAGTAGATCCCGAGCTCTTGGGCCTCAGCGGCGAGGGCGTTCGCGGCGTCGAGCCGGCGGGCCTGGTCGATCTCCCGGTAGAGCAAGACATCGGCGAGCTTGAGCCTGCGCCGGGTGCCGACCTTGCGGGAGGGGATCTCGCCACGGTCGACGAGCCCGACGAGGTAGGGACGGGACACGTTCAGCAGGTCGGCGGCCTGCTGGGTGGTGATCTCCTCGTCGTCAGCGATGAGCCTGACGGCCTCACCGCGCCGGGCGTGGTCGAGTGCCTCAGTCAGCACCCGCAGGACGGACTCGGGAAGCTCGACAGGCTCCCCGTCGGTTTCGCGAGGCATAACAACGAGCCGCCCTCTGGTGAGGGCCACGGCGGCGGCGTCCGCCTGCGCAATGTCGGACTGGATGCTCATGGTGTCCACCCCTGAACGAATCGAACGAAACCAACGAAACGAGTGTAACGGCGAATCGCCTCCTCCCGGAACCCCGGGATCTCGGCCGCCGACCACCGAGAGCGCACAGCCAATCAACGGATTCGGCGCGCACACACACTTGCAGGTTTCCCTCGGGAAACCTGCCGGGACGCGTCCCGGTCACCGCTCGTGAGGTGACTGCCCGCCAGCGTCATTCGCGTCAATCAGTCATCGGGTACGTCACGAATCCTCAGGATCGGACCCCGACTGCGCATCCGGAGGCTCGTTCCCAGGGTGGTCGGGGACCTCAAGCGAGACGACTCCTGATCTACCAAGTGATCGCAAGGGCGGGAGCACGAAGTCGTCGATCATCTGTCTCGCCTCATCGTCGGTGATCTCGGACGAGGGAAACGCTGACCGAACCCGACCCGTCATCTCGGAGCGGAGCGCAGCCTCTTCCTTCTTCGTGTCGAGTTCCAGCTGCTTCAGCTCGATCTCCAGATCAGCGAGCGTGTTCTGCTTGGCCTGGCCGGTTCCTTCGAGCCACTCTTTCCTCTTTGCCGGATAGTCCCATGCGGCCTTGAGCACCAAGGCGATCAAGCCGAACGGCATCATCGACATCGATCACGCGCCCGCTGGCTGACCGTCCGGCCTCGAGGTACCGGATCGTGACCATGTCTCCCGCTTGCGGCTTCACCTGCTCGAGACCCTCGATGACAGCAGGTTCACTGAACTGGATGATCGCTCCAACCTCGCCGATCTCAGTGGAACGGCCCGAGGCCTCGAACAGGCGGCTCGACTTGGCGAAGATCACGTTCACACCCAAGTCGGCGTGCCGGTAGTCGTACCTGCCCTTCGCTGAGGAGTTCTCGAACGGTGCCGCAGCCCGAGCGATGTCAAAGCGATTGATGGAGATGTACCGCGTGTAGCCAGCGTCGGTGAGCTTGCGGTAGTGGTCGAAGGTTCGCTTCGCGATCGGCCCGTAGCCAGCCTCGAACAGTCGGGCGTTCAAGTCGTCTCGCGAGATGACTCCGCCTGCCGACCGGTACACGTCAAAGCCGGCCCGGGTATCTCGTGGTGTTGCGTTCGCCATGTAAATCGTCCTCCGCTCGGACCGTCTGCGCTATCGGTTGCCCGTTTCAGGCCAGCGTGTCCTCGTGTACTCCAGCTGCTCGCGTTCCGGCAGCGGCCGCGTCGAGTTGTTCAATCGCACGAAGAAGACCTGCGGCTCTTTGCTGGTCTTCGCCAACACCGGATACGGCGATGCAGCGACATCCACGCGGCAGATCTGTGTGCTGGCGTGTTCGACAATGCGGGCCCTGGTGCGGGTGACGGGCGTGTGCCCGAGGGCATTGATCAGGCAGGTCGTGAGCCAGTTCACGAAGCCGTCGCCGTTCTGGGGTTTCACGTGTGGGTAGTCGAGGGCCAGGCCGAGGACCTCACGGTCCGGACCGATGCCGATGAGGAGCGTGCCACCGTCGGTGTTGAGGAAGGCGGCGACGGTCTTGATGATGGCGTCCTCCATGAGCTTGTTGAGCTTGGCTTCACGAACGTCCCAGCGGGCGGTCGACTTGAACTCGACGGCATAGTCCTCGTCGTTGTCGATCAGCTCGCCGATCGTGCGCAGCTCCGGCCGACCCTGGAGGCCAAGCCTCTCGGCGACGAGGGTCACGAAGTCGGCGTCGGTGCGGAGCTGTTCGACGACCTCTTCGGTGATCGCCGCCGTCGTGGTGGGAATCTCAGCGACAGCGGTTGTGCCCGCCGGACTCGAGCCCGAGGTGGCCGGCTCGACCGCGGTGCCGTCGTAGACGCTCTCGCCCTCGTCGCCATAGGCCGTGGCGATGTGGTCGAACACGCACTGGACCTTGGCGTCGA